>JBLHTS010000055.1:0-15120 GCA_047627695.1 Yoonia sp.
ATATTCTCTGTGTTGACATGAGAGACCCAAACAACACTGAGTTTCTTCATCTCGTACTATCCAGCACAAAAAGGCGAAAGGTTGACGAAATAGGGACCAATAAAGAATTTATTGACGTTCATTGTTAACGGTACGTGGACGATACCCCCCATTGCGGCAGCATTGATAATATCGATATTTATACATATATATCAATGCACTAAGTGTATTACTTACTATCTAAGTAGATCTCTTTCGTTAATATCTGGCCAAAAATGTCATCACGATTGTTTCAGAATCCAGTTCTCAACTACGGATTGCGTGTCGTTTTTTTTGCCCGAACGGTATTCAAACCTTGCTGACAGCCAAATACAGTCCACATTAAAATATAACGCACCAAAAATCGGAGTCTTAATGTCTACTAATTCCACTTACACTCCTCCTAAAGTTTGGACTTGGGACGCCGAAAACGGCGGCGTATTCGCCAGCATCAACCGCCCCATCGCGGGACCGATCCACGACAAAGACCTGCAAGTGGGCAAACATCCGTTGCAACTGCACTCGCTCGCAACACCTAACGGAGTGAAAGTCACTGTCATGCTCGAAGAGCTTCTGGCGGCTGGCTACGGCGCCGAATACGATGCGTGGCTGATCAACATCCGCGAAGGCGATCAGTTCAGCAGTGGCTTTGTTGACGTAAACCCCAATTCCAAGATCCCTGCCCTGTTTGACAAAGAAACCGGAGTTCGGGTTTTTGAAAGCGGGGCGATCCTGCTGTATCTGGCCGAGAAATTCCGCGCATTTCTGCCACGTGATTTGGCGGCACGGACGGAAACCCTTAACTGGCTGTTCTGGCTTCAGGGCTCTGCCCCTTATCTTGGTGGCGGCTTTGGACACTTCTACGCCTATGCCCCAGAAAAATTCGAATACCCGATCAACCGTTTCGCGATGGAAGCAAAGCGCCAGCTTGATGTGCTTGATCAACGCTTGGAGGATTACGAATATCTGGGTGGCGACGACTATTCGATTGCCGATATGGCAACGGCCCCATGGTATGGCGCGATGGTCAAAGGGCTGTCTTATGACGCAGGTGAGTTCTTGGATGTGACGTCCTACAAAAACGTCGTCCGCTGGGCCGACACCGTGATGAACCGCCCAGCCTATGTGCGCGGCAGAATGGTGAATAAAGCATGGGGCAAGCCATCAGAGCAATTGCGCGAACGGCATGATGCCAGTGATTTTCAGACGCAGACGTGGGACAAGATCAAACCCGCAGATGCCGACTAGGCAATCGATCAGCCACGCAAATTATACCTCTGCGTTCTCCTTGAAACGCCTCGCAGGCGTGCTTCTCTTTAAGCGGGAAACGGGGATGCTATGCTGACTTATCTTACTCTTGCCTTTGGCTCTTGCCTTTGGCTTTGTCGGGCTTTTTCTTGGTGGTGATTGGCTGGTCAAAGGCGCCAGTGGCATAGCATTACGCTTTGGCGTCGCACCTATGATCATTGGCCTGACAATCGTGGGGTTTGGCACATCGACGCCAGAACTGTTGGTATCGCTAACAGCTGCATTCGGCGGGCAACCCGGCATTACCATCGGCAACGTCATTGGATCGAACATCGCCAACATCCTGCTTATTCTTGGCATAGCTGCTGTGATCACCCCGATTGCGGTGGGTTTTGCAGACATCCGCCGTGACCTTTTGTAGATGACAGGCGCGGTTCTGATTCTTCCCCTGCTGTTTTGGTCGGGAACAGTTGGCTTGATCGAAGGTCTTCTGATGGTGTCCGCTCTTGCCGTTTATCTGGTGACTAGTCTTTGTGGCTCCAATCAGTCGCCTGACGACCTGCCCGAAGGAAGCAGCCTTATCCGCAGCGGCGTCTTTGTCCTGTTGGGATTTTGTGCTGTTGTCCTTGGCGCGCATCTCCTTGTGCAAAGTGTGACGATAATCGCGCGGGATTTTGGCGTGTCAGAAGCCATGATCGGACTAAGTATCGTCGCGATCGGCACATCGCTGCCCGAACTGGCAACAACCGTGATGGCGGTCATTCGCGGTCAGCGTGATATTGCTGTGGGGAATGTGATCGGATCAAACATTTTTAACGTGCTCGGCATTCTGGGAATCACGGCAGTACTGACGCCAATCCCGCTTGCGCCACGTTTCTTAAGCGTCGACACACCGATATTGATAGCAGTAACACTTGCTGTGGTTGGTCTGATTTGGGCGGCCGGCAGAATTGGTCGGATAACTGGTGCCGCAATGTTGGCTGGATATGCGGTCTACATTTTTGGAACCGTCAACCTTTAGCACCGCACGGTGAACCTTCAGGCAGAACACCCAAAACTCGCCTCCTGAAATAAAGTTGCGAAAAAGTAGTCTTTTGCGAAATTTTCTCCACTCGGGCGGTTGACCCCCCTTTTGCGCCGCACTAATGTGTCCCAACGCAAAGGAACCCCGATGACAAACGTCGTACTACTTATTCGAAAATTGCGCATGGGCCGGTAACGGTAAATCCATAATGATCCCATGCGCCTCCGACACACTCGGGGGTTTTTTTGTGACCAAGAGAAACCAAAAGCGATAGGACGCGAGAACAATGATGAAAACCATGACGGGCGCAAGAATGGTCGTACAGGCACTGATTGATCAGGGCGTGGACACAGTCTTTGGATACCCCGGTGGTGCCGTCCTACCGATTTATGACGAGATATTTCAGCAAAACAGCATCACGCACGTTCTCGTCCGCCATGAACAAGGTGCAGTGCATGCAGCCGAGGGCTATGCCCGCTCCACCGGAAAACCCGGCGTTGCTTTGGTGACGTCCGGTCCGGGTGCGACGAACGCCGTGACTGGCCTGACTGATGCATTGATGGACAGCATCCCGATCATCGTTCTGACAGGTCAGGTGCCTACATTCATGATCGGAACGGATGCCTTTCAGGAATGTGATACAGTTGGGATCACACGGCCTTGCACAAAGCACAACTGGCTGGTCAAAGAGACTGATAAGCTGGCTGCTATTATGCACGAGGCATTCCACATTGCCACCTCCGGTCGCCCCGGCCCTGTTGTGATCGACATCCCTAAGGATGTGCAGTTCGCGACCGGAAAATACACCGAAGCGCGGCAGGTCGAGACGCACTACAACCCGCAAGTCAAAGGTGACATGGAAATGATCACTGAGCTGGCCAAAGCGATGGAGACCGCAAAGCGGCCATTGTTCTACACAGGTGGCGGTGTCATCAACTCTGGCCCAGCGGCCAGCCAATTGCTGCGTGAATTAGTGGCTGAGACAGGGTTCCCGATTACGTCAACGCTAATGGGTCTGGGCTGTTATCCGGCCTCTGGCGATAATTGGCTGGGTATGTTGGGCATGCATGGCCTGTACGAGGCCAACATGGCGATGCACGACTGCGATTTGATGATCAATATCGGCGCGCGCTTTGACGACCGGATCACGGGCCGCCTGGATGCGTTCAGCCCCGGATCAACCAAAGCACACATTGATATTGATGCGTCATCAATCAACAAGGTTATTAAGGTAGATATACCGATCTTGGGCGATGTGGCCCACGTGTTGGAAGACTTGTTGAACGTCTGGAAATCTCGCGGTCGTAAAACCAACAAAGAATATGTCCAAAAGTGGTGGCACCAGATCAACGATTGGCGCAAGATCGACTGCCTGAAGTTCGAACAAAAAGGCAAAGTGATCAAACCGCAATACGCCTTGTCGCGGCTCGAAGCGCTGACCAAGAAATACGACCGCTATATCTGCACCGAAGTGGGCCAGCACCAGATGTGGGCCGCACAATACCTTGGTTTTGAAGATCCGAACCGCTGGATGACGTCGGGTGGCTTGGGCACAATGGGTTACGGTTTTCCTGCATCCATTGGTGTGCAAATGGGCCATCCTGATGCACTGGTTATCAATGTGGCCGGTGAAGCGTCATGGTTGATGAACATGCAAGAGCTGGGCACTGCGATGCAGTACAACCTGCCTGTAAAGCAGTTCATCTTGAACAATGAACGCTTGGGCATGGTCCGTCAGTGGCAGCAATTGCTGCATGGCGAGCGGTATTCATCAAGCTGGTCGGAATCGCTGCCTGATTTCGTAAAACTGGCCGACGCATTCGGGGCCAAGGGCATTTTGTGTTCTGATCCTGCTGATCTGGATGATGCAATCATGGAAATGCTCACCTATGACGGGCCGGTTCTGTTCGACTGCATGGTCGAAAAGCACGAGAATTGCTTTCCGATGATTCCCTCAGGCAAGCCGCATAACGAAATGCTGTTAGGCGAAAACGCGGATACCGTCAATGCAATTAAATCCGATGGCGCGGTGATGGTTTAAGCCCTTCGACCGACAGTTTGATTCGAACATTTAGATAAAAGGTACATCTCATGTCACCGCTCAAGATCAAAAAAGGCGCAACAAGCCATTCTGCCTACGACCTACGGCCGACGTTTTCAGACAAAGAAGAGCGTCATACACTTGCTGTTCTTGTCGAAAACGAACCTGGTGTTCTGGCACGCGTTATCGGCCTCTTTGCCGGACGCGGCTATAACATCGACAGCCTGACCGTGGCCGAAGTGGACCATCTGGGCCACCGTTCGCGCATCACCATCGTTACCTCAGGGACGCCCCAAATCATCGTTCAGATCAAGGCGCAACTGGGTCGTTTTGTGGATGTGCATGCCGTCAATGACCTGACCGTCGAAGGTCCGTCAGTCGAGCGGGAACTGGCGCTTTTCAAAGTTACCGGATTGGGGAATGACCGGATCGAAGCGATCCGTCTGGCCGATATTTTTAGGGCAAGTGTGGTCGATAGCACATTGGAATCATTTGTGTTCGAGATCACAGGCACGCCCGAAAAGATCGACGCTTTTGCCGATCTAATGCGTCCACTAGGCCTATTGGAAATCGCGCGCACTGGTGTCGCGGCACTGTCGCGCGGCGCTGTCGCTTGAGGTACCCCCCCGCACCAGGGCAACGGCGCGGGGGATCAAATTACTTAGGCTGGTAACATACCAGCCGAAACGCCCACAGCGATCTCGTCGGCGTCCAATATACCATCACCTGATGTATCCAGTACGACGAAATCGTCCTCGGATATTTTGGGCATGACTGCCTGAATCTCTGGCAGGCTATACATCCCGTCGCCGTTGATATCGATCGCGACGTTTTGTGGGAAAGCAGGCACCGCCAGTGCAGTTAGCAAGGCAATTGGTGAGATCAGCGTCTTAGTGCGTGTCATTTTTGTTCTCCTAACAGGATATGAAGATGGCATTGTCGCCTTCAAGGAAAAAATTGGACGTCCCAAGTTCCCTTTTCCATCCCTGTGTTCTCTTTCTTATAAATGCGGCGTCACGCAGCCAAATTCAAGCGCTGCGATAAGCATGACCGAGCCTGAGGTTTATGCGCATCACCAAACGGCAAAACGGCACCGATGCGTAGGCCATTTTCAGGCGAACCTCCGCAATTTGACGGCGGTGAATATGTCGCTGCGAGAAACGCCTCGGTCGCGGGTAGGCGACAAGAAGTCAGGCGATTCTGTTAGAACTACTGCAGGTTAAGGAGGTAAGAATGGCCCAACACATCGCCCCAAACACGCTCGACGCGGTCCGTCAGCCGATTGAAACGGCCAATGGCCTGCCAAATGCACATTATGTTGACTCTGCTGTTTTTGATGTTGAAAAGCATGCGGTCCTTTTTGCCAACTGGGCTGGATTGGCGGTCACCGCCGATGTTCCCGAAAACGGCGATGCGAAACCAATCGATTTTTTGGGCATTCCGCTTCTCTTGGTCCGCGACCGACAGGGCCAAGTGCGTGTGTTTCAGAACATTTGCCGCCACCGCGGTATGATCCTTTTGGGCGCGCCCAAAAAAATTGATGGCGCTATACGATGCCCATATCATTCGTGGTGCTACAGCACCGAAGGCCGACTGGTTTCGACCCCTCATGTGGGCGGCGCTGGTCACAACACACACGACGCAATCGACAAATCGCTGCTGGGTTTGATCGAAGTGCGCAGCCATATCTGGTTTGATACGGTCTTTATCAACTTCGACGGCAACGCAGCCCCCTTTGAGGATATCCACGCAGAGCTGATCACCCGCTGGTCCAACTTTGATCAGCCCATGTATCACGGCGGGGCCGATAGCACTTTCATGCTGCCCGTGAACACCAACTGGAAGCTCGCCGTCGAGAATTACTGCGAAAGCTATCACCTGCCTTGGGTGCATCCCGGGTTGAACAGCTATTCGCGCCTGGAGGATCACTATAACATCAATGAAAAGGGCAGGTATTCCGGCCAAGGCACGTTAGTATACCGCCAACTGGCGGGTGATAATGGCGCGGTTTTCCCAGACTTCCCTAACCTAGATGCCAAATGGGCCGAAGGCGGTGAATACATCACCGTTTATCCCAATGTCCTGTTGGGCGTGCAGCGCGACCATGCCTTTGTCATCGTGCTAGAACCTGTCACACATACCCAAACCCGCGAGCATATCCACCTTTATTATGCCTCTTCAAAGACCGACACAGCCCTGCGAGAAAAAAACATCGCTCAGTGGAAAACTGTCTTTGAAGAAGACATCTTTGTGGTCGAGGGCATGCAAAAGGGCCGCAATGCACCGGGCTTTGATGGGGGTCGTTTTAGCCCTGCGATGGATGGGCCAACGCATTGCTTTCACGACTGGGTTGCGACCCAAGTTGACGCACATCTTAACGCTTCATGACATCACTCCAAGACCGATTGCTTGACGCCCATGCGCGGGGCGATCAATCAGGACTGGTGGCCCTTTACACAGAAGCGGCTGACAGCACCGATGTGATTGATGCGTCCTGTTTTTACCTGACGCACGCCTATATATTTGCGCTAGAACTGGGTGATCCGGTGTCAGAAACGCTTTTCGCGCGGCTAAAGGTCCACGGGCGCGTCTGACCCCTTGCCCCTGCCCGCCTGTCGGGCCACTTTAGGTGAAACCAGACAGGATGCAGACATGGCCCCGCGCAAGATCATTATCGACACCGACCCCGGACAAGACGACGCGGTTGCGATCTTGCTTGCCCTCGCCTCGCCCGAAGAAATCGAAGTGCTGGGCATCACCGTTGTTGCAGGCAACGTGCCGCTGACGCTGACCGAAAAGAACGCTCGGATTGCGTGCGAATTGGCGGGAAGGCCGGAAACGTTGGTTTTTGCGGGCTTCGATGCACCGATGAAACGCAAGTTGGTCACGGCGGAACATGTGCATGGCAAGACGGGCCTTGATGGCCCGCAACTTGCGGAACCGACAATGCCCTTGCAAGACCAACATGCCGTTGATTTTATTATTGAAACGCTGCGTGCGGAACCCAGCGGAACTGTTACTCTTTGCCCGATTGGCCCTTTGACAAACATCGCCGTGGCCTTTGAACGCGCGCCCGACATCATCGCACGCGTGCAGGAAATTGTGCTAATGGGAGGAGCGTATTTTGAGGTGGGCAACATCACACCCACGGCGGAATTCAATATCTATGTGGACCCCGAGGCCGCAAAGATCGTCTTTGACGCAGGTGTCCCTCTGGTCGTGATGCCGTTGGACGTAACCCACAAAGCGCTGACCACTAAACCACGCATTGACGCCTTCCGCGCGATGAAAACGCGTGTGGGCGATATGGTCGCCGCGTGGACGGATTTTTTCGAACGCTTCGATATGGAAAAATATGGCTCCGAGGGCGCGCCGCTGCACGACCCCTGCACGATCGCCTATCTGATCGCGCCACACATGTTTGCGGGACGACACATCAACGTCGAGATTGAAACAGAATCCCCACTTACCCTTGGTATGACTGTCGCAGACTGGTGGCGCGTTACGGACCGACCTGCAAATGCACTATTCATGAAAGACATCGCCGTGGAAGGCTTTTTTGAACTGCTAGCAACACGGTTGGCGCGGCTATGATGCACATTCCATTCGATAACTCATATACAAAACTGCCCGCACAAATGTACACGGCGCAATTGCCGACGCCTGTAAAAGCCCCCCAGATGATCGCCGCCAACGCTGATCTGGCGGTCATTCTGGGTATCGATCCAACCAAAATCAACGAGCCAGGAGCCGCGCAGGTCTTTGCAGGCAATCATATCCCCGAAGGTGCGGCGCCGCTGGCCCAAGTCTATGCCGGTCACCAGTTCGGCAACTGGAATCCGCAACTTGGTGACGGGCGTGCGGTTATGCTGGGGGAAGTTGTAGGGACCGACGGTATTCGCCGCGACATCCAACTCAAAGGGTCCGGCCCGACTCCCTATTCGCGCAGCGGTGATGGTCGCGCGTGGCTAGGCCCCGTGATGCGCGAGTATCTGGTCAGCGAAGCAATGCATGCGTTGGGCGTTCCGACAACACGCGCGCTGGCGGCAGTGACGACAGGCGAGGATGTTTACCGCGAAGAAAGACTACCGGGTGCCGTGATCGCCCGCGTGGCCCAAAGCCACATCCGCGTCGGCACATTCCAGTTCTTTGCGTCGCGCGGGGATTTGGCGGCTCTGCATGCGCTGACTGACCACGTCATCACGCGACACTACCCAAAAGCAAACGGTCCGGGCGAACTGCTTGATATGGTGATCGCGCGCTATGCCAAACTGATCGCAAAATGGATGGGCCTAGGGTTTATCCACGGCGTGATGAACACAGACAATGTGTCTATCGCTGGCGAGACGATCGACTACGGTCCTTGCGCATTTATGGACGGGTTTCATCCTGACAGTGTCTTTAGCGCGATCGACCAATTCGGGCGCTACGCCTATGCAAACCAGCCCGGGATCGGGGCTTGGAATATGGCGCAGTTTGCGACATCGCTGATGCCGCTGATGCCCGACCGCGACCAAGCGATCACGGAATTTACCGCAGCCGTACAGCGCATGCCGGTGATATTTGAAACAGAATGGCTTGCGGTTTTTGGGGCAAAACTAGGGATTGCAAACCCCAGCGAAGACGACCGCGCGTTGATTACAAATTTGCTTGACCTGATGGCCAAGGATGGTGCGGATTTTACTAATACATTCGCATCTCTTGGCTCTGATCAAGCCCGTGATCAATTTCTGAGCCGCGAAGCATTTGATGCATGGGCAGAACGCTGGTCGTTGCGCAAATCACCCGATGCCGCGCGCCTTATGGCGCAAGCCAACCCAAATATTATTCCGCGCAATCATCGTGTCGAAGAAGTGATTGCAGCAGGACGCAATGGCGACCTCGCCCCGTTCCACGCACTTTTGACCGCAGTCACTGCGCCCTTTGCGCCGCTCACCCATACCACAGCGCCTTTTGCCCGCGCACCCAGCAAGGAAGAACAAGTCACGCGGACTTTTTGCGGGACTTGACGGGACGGTTGATCAGCAAAATCCCGATGGCCACCAAAATGAGTGCAAGAACCAAGCTCAGCCCAACGTCTTCACCCAATATCAGCCAACCAAGGCCCACAGTCAGGACAGGCGACAGGAAACTGAAAGACGCAACACTAGAGGCGGGATAGATCGACAAAAGCCAAAGCCAAAAGATAAAGCCCGCACTGACAACGACGACAATCTGGAACAAAAGACCTGCAATGTGAATAGGCTCCAGGTCGCGAATAAATGGACCGAA
This sequence comes from Yoonia sp., assembly GCA_047627695.1. Taxonomy (GTDB): domain Bacteria; phylum Pseudomonadota; class Alphaproteobacteria; order Rhodobacterales; family Rhodobacteraceae; genus Yoonia. The sequence continues at coordinate 9,603 of JBLHTS010000055.1, forward strand.
AAACAGCGCGGCAATGAGCAAAAGCGGCGCTGACACGCCGACCTGCCACATCAGCTGGATTTCAGGACGCACGCGTGACAAAGACGACGCTTTGGCCAACATCGCAGTCGCAGCCCATCCCACAGCAGCTCCAAGGGCCGCCAAATCGCCCCAAAAACTGCCCGCCCCATCATCACGGGTCAGGATCGCAATCGCGACCCCGCCAAGGGCCAGACCAAGACCAAGCGCTTTGACCGGCGTGATCTTATCATTGGGCAGAATGAAATGCGCCATAATCGCAAGCCAGACAGGCATTGAGTAGAAAATGACACTCGCGCGACTGACAGCGGTCAAGTCAAGTGCTACAAACAGGCACAAAAACTCGAACGAAAAGATGCACCCAATCGCGAACCCGGCGACACGCGTGCCGGGCTCAAAGCGCAAAGGAATGCCACGCCAGCGCAACCAAAGCCAAATGCACAACACCGCCCCTGCGGACCGCAATCCAGCGAAAAACACTGGCTGCAACCCACCATTCGTCACCTTGATTACGACCTGATTGAACGCCAGTAACAGAGCAAAACCCGTCAGGGCAACGGCACCAAAAAGATCAATCTGCGTTTTCTTTTCCATCCGCGCAGATCATGCGTGCGGGTTGAATATGTCAAGCATGCACTGCGACTTATTTTTTCCCGTTAAACTTCCGCCGGAGGCTCGGGCGACGTTAAAACACGCCGACCCTAATTGCCAAGCATCCACTCACCCTCTGGCCAGAACGCATGAAAGGCGAAAGCAAACATCACATCATGCGCAATATCTTGCCCTGCGGCATCTCGCACACGTACATTGCCCACTTCTTTGCCTGAACCAATCTGTGTGGCGTCCAAAGCAGATGCCTGACCTTCGGTCCAACTAAAAGTGATCCCATTTTCAGTAATCGACCCTTCCTCAGAAAGCCGCGTTAACGGCCAAGCCTGATCGCCCACCCGCACAACCCGTGCCAAAGCGGGTATATCATGGGGGGGCATTTCACCGGAATAAAGGAACGGGCGGTGTGAGCTGTCGTAGCGCACATAAGGATTGGCCCCATAATCGCGGCGGAACGCGGGCTGTTCCATCACAAGGCCGTCCGGATTTCGGGTCGCAAATGCATCCCAGCTTTCCATCCAGCTGGGCAGAGTTTGCAATTCTGTGCCCGTCAAATCGCCCACAATCGCCTCGCCGATCGCTTGCTGCCACCAGCTTTCGGTTTCGCGGTCGAACATTATCATATCGGAATTGCGCAGCTTGCCTGAAACACCAAAGCTAAGCGTGCCTTGGTCGATGCGTCGGTCAAAAGTGATCCCGGAATTGCATAGCGGGCAGAACGTGACGGCCACTGGAATGCCGCCAACCACGTCATTCACAATTTCATGCCATGTTAGATAGCGGATGGGATATGCGCGCGGGACCTCGCCCTCGATTTCCAAGGTGATCACAGGTTCGCGGGGCAAAAGGTCCGACTTGTCAGCGACAGGCCCAAAGGTAGGGTTATCAAGCGCTGGAATACCGTCTTTGGACGGGCCGCCTGAAAGGATTTCAACCCAGTTTTCAACACTTGTTTTGTCGAAATCAGTGTTTGGCCATTCAAAGGACCAAAATTCAGGACTTGCCGCTGACATGCTGGCGGCAGTGCAAAACGCAGCAATTGTTGGGATAAGGCGCATCGGTCTCTCCTACTTTTCAAAAGCAGGGTGTCCGATTATCCGCTAGGCGCCAAGCCCCCTCGCGGCAAAGTGAGGGGGCTAGGTTTTTTGTTACTCGGTCACGCGCACCGCAGCCATCATATCTGGCTGGCCGATCACAGCGCCATTGGCACCTGTGCCGCGTTTTATCGCGCCAACAATATCCATGCCTTCGGTGACAGCGCCGACAACGGTATATTGCCCGTTCAGGAAATATCCTGGCTCGAACATGATGAAGAACTGGCTGTTGGCTGAATTCGGGTCCTGTGCCCGCGCCATGCCGATCACGCCACGTTCGAACGGCTGATCAGAGAATTCCGCCGGAATATCCGCAAATTCAGAGCCACCCGTGCCAGCGCGCGACAGATCCGTGCCCATCACACCGTTTTGCACATCACCGGTCTGCGCCATAAAGCCGTCGATCACACGGTGAAAGACCACCCCGTCGTAGTTACCTGCCGCGGCAATCGCCGTGATTTGGGCGACATGCAGCGGTGCAGTTTCTTCGAACAGATCAATGACGATCGTGCCATTGGCTTCGCCCGCGATGTCGATCTCAAGACCGGTGCTTAGCGCAGGCGACGCTGCCAGCGCCAAGATTGCTGCTAGCTTAAACATCGGCGGCAACTTTCACGCTGATCATACGGTCTGGGTTCATTGGCGGCTCGCCCTTCATGATCGCATCGACGTGCTCCATGCCAGAAATCACCTGACCGTAGACTGTATACTGACCGTTCAGGAAATCATTGTCTTTGAAGTTGATAAAGAACTGGCTATTCGCCGAATCCGGGCTGGCAGAACGGGCCGCACCCAGTGATCCACGTGCATGTGGGATCTTTGAGAACTCTGCTGGCAGATCGGGAAGCTCGGAAGCACCTGTGCCTGCGCGGCCGATGTTGAAGTTATTTTCCATGTTGCCGTTGGCCACATCGCCTGTTTGCGCCATGAAACCATCGATTACACGGTGAAAGCAGACGTTGTCGTAAGAACCGGCACGCGCCAATTCTTTCATGCGTGCCGTGTGTGCAGGGGCGACATCCGGCAGCAGTGCAATAACGACCTCGCCGTTTTTGAGTGTCATGATGACTGTGTTTTCTGGGTCTTTGATATCGGCCATTGGGCGCTCCATTCTATGCAAGTTCGGCAATGACATATGACCCATCGTGCCAATTGCCAACCCGGCACGGTTGACGCGGGTTCAACTAAGCGTAAACGTGATCGAAAAGGGAGCATGATGATGGCTTGGAAGACACTCGATGATATGGATTTTGCAGGAAAACGCGCTTTGGTGCGTGTGGATATCAACGTGCCAGTCGAGGATGGCGTTGTCACAGACACCACGCGGATAGAGCGGATTATCCCCACTGTGGACGATATCCAAGAAAAAGGCGGCAAGGTCATCTTGATGGCTCACTTTGGCAGACCAAAGGGTCAAGTGGCTCCTGAAATGTCGCTCGAGCATATTGCAGGTGCAGTTGCAGATGTGCTGGGTTTGACAGTCACTTGGGTTAATTCTGACTATGCTAGTGCCGTGGCCGAGATGGAAGAAGACGAGGTTTTATTGCTTGAAAACCTGCGCTTTAACCCCGGTGAAGAGAAGAACGACGAAGGCTTTGCCCGCCGTCTTGCCAGCCTTGGTGACATCTATGTCAATGATGCCTTTTCCGCGGCACACCGCGCCCATGCCAGCACAGAGGCAATTGCCCGTCTACTACCCTCTTGCGCGGGTCGTTTGATGGCAGAGGAACTGGGCGCGCTGGAAAAGGCCCTTGGCACGCCGCAGCGTCCAGTCGTTGCAGTTGTTGGTGGCGCGAAGGTGTCAACCAAGCTTGATCTGTTGGGCAATCTGGTCAGCAAAGTCGATCATCTGGTGATTGGTGGTGGCATGGCGAATACGTTTTTGGCCGCTCAGGGCATCAATGTCGGTAAATCGCTGTGTGAACATGATCTGACCGACACCGCCCGCGAAATTTTGGGCAAAGCCAAGGATGCCGGCTGCGAGATCATCCTGCCCCGCGACATTGTTGTCGCCCGTGATTTCAAAGCGGGTGCTGCGCACGAAACGCTGGCCCCTGACGCCTGCCCTTCTGACGCTATGATCCTTGATGCAGGTCCTGCAACCGTAGCCTACATTAGCGAGGTGCTGGAAAACGCAAAGACGCTTGTTTGGAATGGCCCGCTTGGTGCTTTTGAAATTGAACCCTTTGATGCGGCGACCAATGCTGCGGCTGCCAGAGCGGCAGAATTGTCCAAGGCTGGCAAACTGATCTCTGTCGCCGGTGGCGGGGATACGGTTGCGGCCCTGAACCAAGCGGGTGCGGCGGATGATTTCACCTATATCTCGACTGCGGGTGGCGCGTTTTTGGAGTGGATGGAAGGCAAGACATTGCCGGGCGTTGCCGCACTCGAAGGATAGGTTTGAAGGGGGCGATGCCCGCACCGCATATGGCAGCCCCTAAGGTATTTTCTACTAAAGAAGCCTTGGGGACAGGGTTGTTCGCGTGTGTTTGCGATAACATCGTGTCCGGTTGCGCTAACACATTTGCAACGCGCTGTTGCGCACCTTATCGGTTTGAGAACAGTGCTTTCATACAAAGGGCGATCCGATGAAAACCACCAGAACCGTTCAAAAAATCCTGAGCCATTACGAAGGCGAGACCCCCGGCGTAAAGGGCAACTTGGCCCGCATCCTCATGAACGGCAAATTAGGTGGTACGGGCAAGATGATAATCCTGCCAGTTGATCAAGGGTTCGAGCATGGCCCTGCGCGGTCATTCGCGCCCAATCCGGCGGCTTATGATCCGCACTATCATTTCCAACTTGCTATTGATGCAGGTCTAAATGCCTTTGCGGCCCCGTTGGGCATGATAGAAGCGGGCGCCGATACTTTTGCAGGGCAGATCCCGACAATCTTGAAGGTGAACTCTGCCAACTCCCTGATCCCTGATGCGGCGCCAAAGACCCAAGCGATCACAGCTTCCGTTGATGATGCGCTGCGTCTTGGATGTTCTGCAATTGGCTTTACCATCTATCCGGGATCATCCGCTGCATTAAACATGTTCACCGACATCGCCGAGATGCGCAAAGAGGCGGCATCAAAAGGCATCGCCACCGTAATCTGGTCCTACCCGCGCGGTGAGGCGCTGGACAAAGACGGCGAAACGGCGATCGACATCGCGGCCTACGCGGCACAAATTGCAGCCCTGTTGGGTGCGCATATCATCAAGATAAAATTAAGCACCGATCACCTGAGCCTGCCTGAAGCCAAGAAAGTCTATCAAGACAGAAAAATCGACATCGCAACCCAATCAGCCCGTGTGCGTCACTGTATGGAAAGCGCCCTTGGTGGGCGCCGGATTACTGTGTTCTCTGGTGGCGCGGCCAAGGGTGCGGACGCGGTTTATGATGACGCACGTGCTATCCGTGACGGCGGCGGCAACGGGTCAATCATTGGGCGCAATTCGTTCCAGCGGGACCGGGATGATGCATTGTCGATGCTGGGAAAACTGGTTGATATTTATCGCGGCAAAGCATAAGTTAGACTGCTGCGGCGGGCACTATGTCTTTCGCCTTAGCGCCGTGGAACCGAAAACAGCGTAAATCCATTCGTTTGTGAGACGACAATAGCACCTTCTTACGCAATCAATGATGCAGCGGCACTACGCCCGTCGGGCAGCAAACCAAATCAGCGCTGTCGTCTAGAAAGTCGATGGTATAGGCGCTTTCTCCGGTCAGTCTGCAGGCATCTGCGGCAGACCGATACTCCCGCTCAAACGGGAGTTCAGGATCACTGATTGCTGAGCCATCGGAGGGTT
>JBLHTS010000056.1:0-15009 GCA_047627695.1 Yoonia sp.
GGATTGTTTGGTACCGCCAAAGGGGATCGGGGCGCCCGTGACCTGCGTGCGGTTCACCGCTACCATACCGAATTGCAGCGCGCGGCTGACACGGTAGATGCGTCGCGGGTCATTTGTGTGCAGATACGCAACTAGCCCGTATTCGGTGTTATTGGCCCGGGCGACAACCTCGTCTTCGGTGTCAAACGGCAAAATTGCGGCGACAGGGCCGAAGGTCTCTTCCCGCAGGATCAGCGCGTCATCGGGAACATCAACCAGCACGGTTGGCTGATAAAACAACACCCCCAAGTCATGGCGTATGCCGCCACAGGCCAGTTTTGCCCCTTTGGCCAGCGCGTCAGCCACGTGCTCTTCTTGTTTTTGCACGGCTTTTTCGTTCATCAGCGGGCCAATATCGCAATCATCCATGCCAACACCGATGGTCAAGGCCTTGGTTGCTGAGGTGAACTTTTCGCAAAATTCGGTATAAACTGCCCGTTCCACAAAGATCCGGTTCGCCCCAAGGCAGTCCTGTCCCGATGTGGCAAATTTCGCCTTGATGGTTTCGGTCACGGCGGTATCCATATCGGCACCTTTGAACACGATGACGGGGGCGTGGCCGCCAAGCTCCATCACCAGTTTTTTCATCGTATCCGCCGATAGTCGGTACAGCAGCCGCCCAATTTCGGTGGATCCGGTAAAGGACAGCGCCCGCACGCGAGTGTCCTTGGTCCAGGGTTCCACAATCGTGGCCGCCCGTCCGGTCACCACATTGAACACACCTGCGGGTATGCCCGCACGTTCGGCAAGTTCCGCCAGCGCCAGTGCTGAATAGGGAGTCTCGCCCGAGGGGTGCGCGACCACGGTGCATCCCACCGCGAGGGCTGCGGCTGCCTTGCGAGTCAGCATGGCGCAGGGAAAATTCCACGGTGTGATCAAAGCGGCCACGCCCACAGGCTCCAGCCAGACCTCAACTTCGGCACGATGCAGATGGCTGGTCACACCCTCGATATTAGGGCGCTTGGCCTCTTCTGCGTAAAATTCGATGAACGAGGCCGCATAGTTGATTTCACCACGCGCCTCGGACAGGGGTTTGCCCTGTTCAAGCACCATGATCCGCGCAAGGTCTTCTTTGTGAGTGATCAGCAGATCAAACCAGCGCCGCAGGATGACCGAGCGTTCTTGTGGCAAGAGCCCCGACCAACTGGCAAAGGCAGCTTGTGCCGCATCAACTGCGCGGGTGGACTCAGCGGCCGACAGTGACGCAACGTCGCCTAGAAACGCGCCGGTTCCGGGATCGGTGACGCCAAAAGTCTCGCCGGACTCAGCCGCGCACCATTTTCCATTGATATAAGAAAAGCTGCGAACAAGGGCCTTGTCCGTGATTTCAGGGCGGGCTGAAAGGGCTGTGGCGGTCATGGGCGATTATCCTTCTGTCACCTACCATTCTTAAGGTGGACGCCCAGAAGAAGTGACTGAAGTGCAGAGGGGAAACAGCTGAAATAGCTGCGAAACCGCGCTTACCGAGGTGAAAATAGCGCGGCAAAGGGCGGTACACCCGCGCTTTTGACCGGCTTGGTTACGACATAGGTAAAATACTGCGATAAGCCTATACGCGACTCCAACATTGCGTCGATCAGCCGTTGATAACTGTCAATGTCGCGCGTCACGATTTGCAGCAAGTAGTCGTAACCGCCGCCAAGCGCCCAACAACCAATGACCTCATCATGAGTCTGGACTGCGGCCTCGAAGGCTCTGAAACTGGCCGCCGTATGATCCGCGATTTGTGCGGCGACAAATACGGTGACGTGCGAGGCCAGCTTTTTCAGGTTGATCTCGGCGCGATAGCCTTCGATCAACCCAGCTTTTTCCAGTTTCTTCAAGCGGTTCCAGCACGGCGTTGGGGACAAACCAATGCGGTCGGCCAGAGCCGCTTTGGTGATCCGACCCTCGCGGGACAGAACACGTAAAATTTCCAGATCGCGTTGGTCAAGCTGCACGATACCCCCCTTTCGGGCTAGTCTACCACCACACCAACAACGGCGGTGCAGTCACCCGATTTGATCAGGCCGGGGAAGTGGCGACTGATCAAGATACCGCTCCGTTTTGCCCGGCATTCGGTCGGGGCAACCCCGCTGCGGTCCACAGGCCAGACGCGGGCCACGACATCGCCCTTTTCAACCTTTCCACCCAGATCAACGACTGGTTCATGCATGCCTTCGACTTCACTGAAGATAAAACAATCCCCATCCGGCATATCCAGCTTGATACTTGGGTCGATCTGCATTTCACCGCGCAAAATACCAAAATGGATCAAGACGTTGCGCAATCCCTTCTTGGCGATTGCGTTGGATCTTACACTGGATGAGCCGCCCCCACCCAGCTCAGTCGAGACCAGGGCCTTGCCCATTTCTTCGACCGCAGTGTCGTACATGCCAACGTTGTCGATCTCTAACAGCTGCACCGAATAGGGCGCGTTGAATGCGTCCATTGCCGCAAAGCAGGCAGCTTCATTTGCTTTGTCGTCCTGAATATGGGCTGCTGCAAAAGGGACAAAATCCAACGTTCTGCCGCCGGAATGGAAATCAACCGCGACATCAGCCATTGGCAGCAATGTGCGCTGGAAATAATCTGCGATCTTTTCCGTCGGCGTGCCGTCAGGTCGGCCCGGGAAAGCGCGGTTCATATTGCCTTTGTCGATCGGTGAGGTGCGGGTGCCCGCACAAAACGCAGGAAAATTAAACGCCGGCACAATGATCACCCGCCCTGATACATCCTCAGTGCGCAGCGTCACCGCCAATTCCTGAAGAGCGATTGGCCCTTCGTATTCGTCGCCATGATTGGCACCGGTCAACAGCGCTGTCGGTCCTATGCCATTCTTGATCACCGAGATCGGGATCATGATCGAGCCCCAGGCGCTGTCATCTCGGCTATAGGGAAGCTTCAGGAACCCATGATGGATGCCGCCAGCATCCAGTGGAATGGTTGCCGAGATCGGATTCGACTTCATCTCTTAGTCCTTTACAACCATCTTGCGCGGCACATCTGCCAGGCACTCGGGGCCGCTTTGGCCGATACGAATGCTCTCGGTGATCTCAAATCCCCAGTCTTCCATCCACAGACCGGTCATAAAGTGGAAGGTCATGTTTTCGTGTAGTACCGATCTGTCACCAAGCCGCAGGGACATTGTGCGTTCGCCCCAGTCCGGCGGATAGCTGACGCCAATGGGATAGCCGGTGCGGCTATCTTTGGTGATGCCGTATTTCTTGAGTACATCAAAAAAGGCGAGGGCGATATCCTCGCAAGTATTGCCGACGCGCGCCTTTTCCAAACCAACTTCCATGCCCTCCAGTACGGCCTTTTCTGCGTCAAGGAAGGTTTGAGTTGGTTTGCCCAGAAACACCGTGCGTGACAGCGGGCAATGGTAACGCTTGACGACACCCGCGATTTCGAAAAACGTGCCTTCACCCAATTTCATCGGCTCGTCATCCCAGGTCAGATGCGGTGCAGAGGCGTCAGACCCTGACGGCAACAGCGGCACAAGCGCGGGATAGTCGCCACCTGCGCCGATGGCCGGATCATAACGCAAGGCAGCGTCATAGATATCAGCCACCAAATCGCATTTGCGAATACCCGGCTCTACCTTTTCGACGATGCGCTCGTGCATCCGCCCAACAATCTTGCCGGCCTGGCGCATCAATGTCAGTTCCGCCTCAGATTTGACCGCGCGCTGCCAATTCACCAACGCCGTAGCATCTGAGAATTGCACATTCGGCATGTGTTTTTCAAACGAGGCGAAAGCAGCTGCGGAAAACCAATAGTTGTCCATCTCAACACCGATGGCGCCTTTGCCAAGGCCCCGGTCGATCAACTGCGCCGAGAGGTAATCCATCGGGTGGCGTTCGCTCGATTGCACATAGTGATCGGGGTAGCCGATGATGTTGGCAGGGTCCATAAAACAGGTGCGGACGGCACCGTTTGCATCTTGGCCACGGCCATACCAGATTGGCTCGCCGGTCAGGGTCACGACAACGCATTGATGCACATAAAACGACCAGCCGTCATAACCGGTCAGCCAGTTCATATTGCTGGGGTCCGAGACAATCAGCAGGTCCAGCCCGCGATTTTGCATTTCGGTCCGGGTCTTGGCAAGGCGCTGGCTGAATTCCTCGCGCGAGAAGTGGAGTTTAGGTGTCGTCATTCAAATGCTCCGGTGCGGCTAGCTGGTGAAAGTAGAGCCGAGCCCAGCGTCTTGTGCGCGCTGGCGGGCGAGAGTTGCGATGGCAGTGTCTTGAACACCGGTGCCGGTCAGGTCGGCGATTGTGATGTCTGTTTCCGACTGGCGACCCAAGGTCGTGCCCGCAACGATATCGCCCAGTTCGGCAAACGTTTGGTCGGGAGTGAACACACTGGCCTTGATGGCGCTGCGTAATTCGCCCTTGATCGCGCATTGCGCCTGACTGTCGGGGACATAAAGCGTCGCCTTGGCCAGGCAGCTTGGGTCAAGTTCGACCTTATGTTCCTGATCCGAGCCCATGGCGGTAATATGTTGACCCGGTTGCAACCAATAGCCCATGATTAACGGCGTGTCAGAAGGGGTAGTAGTGACGATAATATCCGCGCCGCTTACAGCACTTGCGATGTCAGTGCTGGCGGTCACGTCGATCCCCAATTCATCGCGCAGGCTGGCGGCGGTTGCCTCTGCCTTTGCGGTATCCCGCGCCCAGATGACGGCGCTTGTAATCGGGCGCACAAGCCTCAGCGCCATAAGCTGCAGTCGGGCTTGGACGCCAGCACCGATGACGCAGACGCGTTGTGCATCCGGCCGCGCCAGATGCTGTGCTGCGACAGCGCCAGCAGCGGCGGTGCGCACATCGGTCAGATACCCATTGTCCAGCAGCAGAGCCTCTAGCATGCCGGTTTTGCTAGAGAATAAAACCATCAGGCCCGAGGTGCTGGGCAAGCCAAGCTTTGGGTTGTCAAAGAATCCGGGGCTCATTTTTATAGCGAAGCTGTCGATGCCGGGCACATAGGCGGTCTTGACGCAGACCTCACCGTTATGGTCGGGAACCATCAGTGTCATGATTGGCGGCATTACGACATTGCCCCCGGCAAGCGCGGCGAAACCTTGCTCGATACATGTGAACGCATCCATGTCCAGCGGGACCAGCTTGCGCAACTCAGCCTCGGTCAGGATCTTAATATCAGGCATTTTTTGTTCCTGTGTTTTGCGCGTCTGTGGCAACATCCACGTCTTCGCCATCGATCAAACGTTTGTGCAGCGCCATATCAATATTTTGGCCGCTTATAAGGGCGACGCAATTGCCCGGATTGGTGATTTTTCCTGCTAGCAGCGCGGCGATACCGACGCTGCCCGAGCCTTCGATGATCTGACGCTCTTCCCAATAGGCATGGCGGATTGCGGCGGCGATCTCGGCCTCGGACACCAGCAGAACCTCGTCCACTAGATCGCGTGTCATCGCAAAGGTATAGGCATTTTCCAGCCCGATACCGCCACCCAGAGAATCCGCCAGGGTTGGCTTTTCCTCGACCAATATCGGCTTGCCCGCCTGCAGGCATTCATACATTGCCGCCCCATGTTCCATCGAGATGCCAATCACCCGGATCGCCGGATTAACGGCCTTCATCACCATGGCCACACCGGAAATCAGCCCGCCGCCCGACAGCGGTATCAGCACAGTCCGCAAATCCGGCGCCTGCTCCAGAATTTCCAGCGCTACGGTGCTTTGTCCGGCAATAATGTCGCGATGATCGAATGGGGGCAGCATGGTCATGCCCTCGGCGACCAGACGGTCAACTTCGACCTGGGCATCGTCCTGGCTGCGCCCGACGATACGCACTTCGGCGCCCTGCGTCTTGATCCCATTCACCTTGTTTTGCGGCACCAGTGCGGACATGCAAATGATACAGCGCACCCCGGCCTTTGCTGCGGCATAGGCTAGGCCACGTCCGTGGTTACCCGTGGAGACACCCACCACACCCGCCGCGCGCTGCTCTGGCGTCAGCGAGAGAACGGCATTTGTAGCTCCGCGCAGTTTAAAACTGCCGGTGATCTGTGTCTGCTCCAGTTTTAGCGAGACATTGGAAGACGTCAGCGCGCTCAGAGTTGGGGATGAAGCCATTGGTGTTTTGCGGATGCCGCCCGTGATCCGGTTTCGGGCCGCGAAGCTGTCTTGCAGTATGATGGGTTGTGCCATTCTCTAAATATCCAGATGCGTATTAATGCAGAAACAGGCGACCATATCCTGGCAAATCGGTTATTGACCCAACTTCGCGTAGACAGCGCCAGATCATCGCCTGATTTGAAGATACGACCGGCTTGCCTGTGCGTGCCTCGATCCGGTCAATACAAACCGCCGCTCGCAAACCTGTGCAAGACAAAAACAGCGCGTCAGACTCTGGGTCCATCGCAGCACAAGCCGCTTCGATAATGGTGTCCTCGGACAGGCGTGCAATTTCGCGGTCGTCATCGACACCCAGACAATTTGCACTGACTATTTGTGGGCCATTGGCCGAGAAATAGGCAAGCACCTCGTTTGTGATGTTTTCGGAATAGGGCGTCAAAACGCTGATCTTTTGCGCGCCGAGTGCTTTGAACGCGGCAAGTGCAGCAGAGCTTGGCGTGACAAAGGGCGTGTCCGGTTTGCCAGCGTTCAGATAGACCCCCACGGCCTCATTGCCCAAAAGCACTGAAGCGGCAGTACAGCTATAGGCGATGACATCAACCGCCTCGTCTGGCAGAATCTGGGCTGCGGCTTTGGTCAGGCGTGGACCGGTGGCGAGCAGGTTTTCGCGTGTGCCAGGGTTTTGATAATCTATACGATTGGCGTAAATTCCGATCTCTTTGGGATCACACATTCTGGCGAAATCAAGTTCGGTTGTATGGTCTGTTGCAAGCACCACAAGCGCGATGCGCTTTTTGACCGGACGGGCATCCAACTGTGCTGCCACAGATGAAACCGAAGTTCGGACATCCAACGCCATATCCATCTTCACACCACCAATACCGGACATGTCGAGAGGCTCGTCACCTTGTGAGAAACGCTCCCCAGCAAATACCCCTCAATTGATCCCAGTCCCCGACTGCCCATAACGATCAAATCGTTCTCATGCTCTTGCGAAAAGCTGACGATTGTCCGCGCTGTCGGTCCGCCTTTGACAAAGGCCCGGATGTTTTCACATCCTACCTGCCGCGCGATTGATGCACCGTGTTCAGCCACTTCCTTGGCGTGATCGCGCATGATGTCATCAATATTGTCGGGCTGTTCGCCATTTGTTGCATACATCGAACCTTCCAGTACAGAATGATGGCGGTAGAGGGTCAGTACTGTCAAATCAGCACCGGACAGGATGGCCAGTTCAGCTGCTTTTTTTACGGCGGCTTTTGATCCTCCAGATCCGTCAAAAGCAGCGAGTATGGATTTGAACATTTGTCGCTCCCTTTATTTATTGAAGGCGATGTCGCGCAGGAAAAGCGCCACTTGCGGAAAAAAGATCATCAGGACAGAGACACTCAGCAACATGATCACAAAAGGTGGCGTGCCCCTGATCACTTCCAGATAAGGACGTTTGAACACGGCGACCGCGGTAAAGATATCGCATCCGAATGGAGGCGTGGCCGAGCCGATTGCAGCTTGCAATGTGATCAACGTGCCGACCAAAATTGGGTCAAGCCCGGTTTTTTCAACGACCGGGGCGAAGATCGGAACAAAGATCAGGATCACCACGATTGGGTCCACGAACATACAACCAATGAAAAAGGCGATGGCGATGGTGAACAGCACGCCGGTTTGACCCATTTCATCGATACCAAGGCTGCCCAGACTTTGTTGCGGTATCTGCGCAAATGACAAAACCCAAGCAAAGGCGGCGCCTGCACCCACCAGAATAAAGACCACCGCAGTTACCATGCCCGTTGATAGGGCGACCTGGTATAAATCGGTGATTTTCATCGTCCTGAAAATGCCAACTTCCAGCACCACCGCGTAGGCCACGCTGATAGCCGCCGCTTCGGTCGGGCTAAAGATACCAAAGAAGATACCGCCGATAATCAGAACCGGGAAGCCCAGCGGCCAAAGGGCCCGTTTAACCGCTGTCGCGCGTTCGCACCATGTTGCGGCCGGTTCGGTTGGGACGTCATTAACCTTTGCGTAGATCATGCTGTAGACAGAGAACATGAACAGGATCAACAGTCCTGGCCCAATACCCGCGATGAAAAGTTCGGGGATGGATGCCTTTGCCACTACGCCGTAAATAATCATCCCGATGCTAGGCGGTATCAGGAAGGCGATATCGCTTGAGTTAACGATCAGGGCCAAAATAAAAGAATCCTTGTAACCACCCTTCAACATGCGTGGGCGCAGCGGTGTTCCGACTGCCACAACAGTGGCCTGTGTGGAACCTGACACCGCGCCGAACAACGCGCAGGCCGCAGCGGTGCTGACGGCTAGCCCGCCACGGATATGGCGGACAAAGGCCATGACCATATCAATCAATCGCCCTGCAGACTGACCGCGTGTCATAATGTCTGCGGCCAAGATGAACATTGGAACCGCAATCAGTGACGAAGGCCGGATGCCTCCCAGCATTTGCTGAACCATGAATTCGGTTTTGTCGATCGTGCCAAACAACTCTATTACGCCAATAAACGCCCCGGCAAGCAGCGGCACCATCATCGGGAACCCCATAAGTAGCAGGATGATCATTACCGAAAACATCAGGAGTGCCATGATTAAAGCTCCACTTCCAGTTCCTGCGCATCTGCTTCGCGCAGATCAGTTGACAGGTAGATTCCAGGTTCTTGAAGATTTTTAAGGAACGTCAGTGCATATTGAACACCGGTGACAAACAGGCCGATCGGCACCCAGAGATAGCTAATATAAACAGGGATGCCGAGCGCCGGATACACGCGTCCCTTCGCTTGCATGTGGATGATATATTGAACCGAATACCACGCCAAAATCAGCAACAGTGCCGCGGTAACGGCTGTGACGATAACCATCAGGATTTTTCTAGGTTTTTGTGGCAGCGCGTCAGAAATCGCAGACATGCGGATATGCCGACCATGGCGCGCGGCGTAGCCGATCCCTGCGAAGGTCACCAGCAATATGAAAATGCTGTTCAACTCCTCGGCGAAGATTATGGAATGGTTGAATACGAACCTGCTGATGACATTCACGATGGTGTTGATTGCCATGAGGATCACACCGGTGGCCATGATCACCCGTTCCAGCGCGGCTATGCCATTGTCGATACCATTTATTACTCCGGTCAGGCCCAGATTTTTTTTCGGCGATTGGCTCATAACCTCTCCCTGGGGCGCTCAGATGATTTCTTATTTTTTAGCTTTTTGTGTTGCGGGCCCAAATATGACATCAAGGCTCGCGACGCTTTCATTTCTGGCAACCATCACAGCCGTGACGGTTGCCTTTTGGCGACACTTATTGCTGCGCGGCAATCAGGTCTTCTTTCATCTGCTCCAGGATCGCAGCACCACGCTCACCTGCGCGTTCGACAAATGCTTCTTCGACTGCAATCGCGCGTTCTTTGAACACCGCGCGTTCTTCTTCCGTCAGCCGGTTGATGATATAGTCAGGGTTGGATTCTTCAATTTTCGCGAGGCCAGTTGCATCTAGCTCGACGGCAACATCAAGAATGTAGTCAAGTGCTGCCTGTGACGCATTTTGAACAAGCTCTTTATCTGTATCACTCAGCCCATCGTAAAAATCGGCATTTGCCATCACGGCGGTCGTGTATTGACCGTGACCAGTATAGGTCATGACATTGGTCAGGTTATCCAAATCATAGGCCTCGATCCAGATCGTCGGGTTTTCCTGCCCGTCAACCATTTTGGTCTTGAGCCCGCCAATCAACTCGCCCCACGCCATGGCGATCGGAGACGCACCGAAGGCGGTATAGGTTTCCAACAACAACGGGGATGTCATAGTTCGGATTTTCATGCCCGCCAGATCTTCCGGGTTGCGGAATTCTTCCATTGTGGTGACGACCATTTCACCCTCGGGGAACACGGAAAGCAGTTCCAGACCTTGTTCACGATAGATGTCGTGGAACATCTCGTTCACAGCAACGCCTTCTTTGAAAAACTTACGTACCACTTCAGGGTCGGTTGGCTGGATGTAAGGCACCAAAAACGCCTCGGCTTCCGGGATCAGAGCGCCGGTGAATCCCGGAGACTGGTCAATGAATTGAAGCAGCCCAGCTTGCGCCTGCTCCATTGCATCAGCAGATTCTCCAAGCGATCCCACAGCGTAAATCTGAACCGTATGGTCCGAGTTGGCTTCAATTCCCTCTTTGAACTTTGTGGCGTACAGGCCTTGCGGGTCTGTTAGCCCCTCTTCCATGGCGTAGCGCCAGTTATCGGCTTGCACGGAACCAGCCGCGAAAAATGCCAAACTTGCAACAGCGCAGGCTTTCAATGTGTTTTTTTTGGATTGAGTCATTTTATCCTCCCAGATTTCTGTGACTTCGGATTCGCATTTCAGTCAGAATTGGGATTGTTGTACTGCATGTCAATAATTGCATTGTAGCGGTACAATTCTAGTAAGCGAACTGCGGTAACACCTCGTTGGGGCGGGTCAGCATCCCCGCCAATAACGACATCGCACGTTTGAAATGCTCAATGTCCTGGATGCTGCCCAGTGAAATGCGCACTGCATTTTGCGACGGTGTCTTGGGTGTCAGGAATGGCGTATCCGGTGCCACCGCTATTTTTAACTCGCGTGCGTAAGCGACAAAACTGGATGTGGTCCATCCCTCGGGCAGCGTCAGCCAGATATGAAGCCCAGACCGCCGCCCACTCCATTGCATTCCCTGCAAAGCCTGCTCAACAATTTGAAATCGCCTGCATAGTTCTGCCCGTTGCCACATTGCCAATTCCAACGCGGTGCCATCCAGCACCCAGCGGCTTGCCAACTCGCAAACCAGTGGTGTTGCCATCCAGCCAAATACAATAAGGCGGCCGGTCAGCGCAGGAAGCAGATGATCCGGCGCAACCAGATAGCCGGCGCGAAGACCTGATACCGTACATTTTGTGAAAGATGTCAGGTAAATTGTCCGCTCCGGTGCCAACGAAGCGACAGGGATTGGGCGGTGTTCGATGACCGGACCAAAGGCATCGTTTTCAATGATGTAGAGGTTGTGTTTTCGCGCGACATCCACAAGCGCCAGGCGCCGTTCTTCGGGCATTATTACCGCTGTTGGATTGGTCAAGGAAGGCAGCAAAAACAGAACCTTGGCATCTATTTTTTGGCAATATCTCTCCAGAGATTCTGGGCACATACCAAATTCATCAACCTGAATACCAACCAAATTCAGGCCAAGACAAGAGCAACCCGAAACAACCAAATGGTGCGTAATGCTGTCTGACAGCACGGTATCTCCGGGTCGGGTCAACGCAGAAAGGGCGGCAGACATGCCATGTGTAACACCATTGGTCATGATGATCTGCTCGGGGGTGGTCTCAATACCGCAAGCAGCCAGCCACTTCACTCCGGCAACCCGATGCGCCTCATGCCCGATGTTTGGACGGCACGACAAATACACCGAAGGGTCCAAATTGTTATGTATTTCGGCAAGCGCTTTCTGAAAGCGATCGACATGTATATTGCTGAACACTGGGCGGGAAATAGACAGATCAAAACCATCGCGCCTTTCCGACTTTAACTTGAACGGCTGATCATTGCTCCGGTTTGGATCGACAACATAGCTGCCACGCCCGACTTGCCCGTCGATCAGATTTTGCCGGCGCAAAGCATCATAGGCTTTGCTGACCGTATGCACGCTGAGACCCAGACTTTCCGCCATCTTGCGATGTGTCGGTAATTGTTGGCCGATCTGCAATTTACCTTCTGAAATTGCATGAGCAATCGCCGAAGCAAGACCGGAATGCAGCGGGTGCTGAAGGGAAGCAGGATCAGGGTGCCATATTGTCATGCAATAATCTTATTGCTGCTTTTGATGAATAGCGCAATCACGCTAAGAGCAAGAGATTTCCGGTGCGCGGCGGGAGACACGAACCGAAAGACACACTTTCGCAATAAGCTTTACTGCAAACGGAATACGCCTATAGCCGCCACTGGCGCAGCCGCAGCGAATTCACACTTGTCCCGCACAGCAGACCTCTATGCAAAGCGCAGTGAAGGTCCGGTTTCCGCCCTAAGTGTGTGATGACGCTACCGGCCCAATGCGGACCCTCATGACATTCGCAGCGAACGGCGGCAAAGAGTCCCTTCTTTCTCGTTCGTCGAACGGCAGTTTGCACAAAATGGAAAACCGTTAATTGGCTCAGGAAGCGAGCCCCAAGGCCTTGTCGTTGGCTGTGCCTGTATACTTGTCGCAAGGAGGCCAAGGACGATCTTGCCAAGCCGGCGAAAACGCAAAACTGGATACCGAGCGGCCGTCAACTAGGGCGCCATTGCCCGCGCCAAATGCATAATCGTAGTAGAGCTTTACGATTTCTTCTTTCGTGACTTGACCCGTTGCCGGATGCGCCATGCAGACCTCACGCCAGGCGCGTACCCGGTCGTAATCCACACCTTCGGGCAAATGGAAATCCTCGTAATAATCCAAAAACCAGAAACGCTTGAAAATTGGCGTAAAAACAGCCTCTGCTAGTCCAAAATTGTCAAAGAGGAAGGTACCATCCGTGTTTTGAAGGATCAAGAAATCGTTGATGTCGCGATAGAGAGCGAGCAATTTTTCATTGAATTCTTCCCGTCGCGTAAGGTCCTGGTTCATCACAAAAAGGTAACCCGCCATGGTGAACGGACCTTCGCGCGCGATCAGCATCGACTCGATTGCATGTTCCGCGGGATCACTGCGGCGAAGCATAGAGCCGTCCACTGCCTCGTCGAGGTAGCGAAGAATTACCAGGCTCTCTTTCAGGATTGTACCGTCAGGGGTTTCAAGGATGGGCAGTGAGGTAGTGCCGCGGGTCTTGGCGAGCAGCTCCGGGTCGCGCGGCTTGGTAATGTCCACGACCCGGAACTCGACCGCGTTCTCTTGTCCGCGCAAAGCCAGAAGAATCTCAAGCCGCTGCGAAAACGGACAGACAGGGATGTGATATACGATATGCTTGGTGGTCATGGGATCAATCCAGCGGTGGTCCGGTGAACGTCATGTTGTGACGTTGGGCGGATGCCTCGATGGCAGGCATATCATCGGGAATTTGGAACTGGCCCGCTGCCATATCGGCGAAGAATCCTTCGAACCCGCCGGGCGTCAGGATCACGAGATGCCGCGAAGGTTCGTCCCCCACCACCTTGAAGGTATGGCTCTTGCCGCGCGGAATAAACACGCTTTCGCCGGGACCGGCCAGAAATTCCTCGCCGTCGATCCAGACCTTGCAGTTCCCTGTAATCATGACAAAAGTCTCGTCCTCGTTGGCGTGCACATGGCGCGGCGGCCCGCTGCCTGCTGGTGACCAACTGTCAACGATGGACATCGAGCCACCGGTCTGTTCCCGGCTAAGGATCGTCTTGTATTTGACGCCTAGCCATTCAATGGCGCCATCTTCGTGTGTGAGGTCTTTCATCGTTTCACTCCTATACAATGGATTGCAACGAAAGCGCTTTCGTTGACAACAATTTAAAGGATCGTCACGGTATCAGGCAAACTGTATTTATTGATAGAGGGTATCGGCCAGATGAATTTCGCCACCTTTGACCTGAATTTACTCCGCGTCCTTGATGCCCTCTTCCGAGAGGGTTCAACGGTGAAGGCAGGTGACCGACTGGCCATGTCGCAATCAGCAGTTTCAGGGGCCCTGTCACGTCTGCGCCACGCGCTTGACGATCCGCTTTTTGTTAGGCAGGGCAACCGGCTGGTGGCATCAGACTATGCCGCAGCGCTGAAAGACCCCTTGCGAGAGGAACTTGAGCGGCTCGAAACCCTGCTTGCTTCGGCTAGAACGTTTGAACCTGAGACCGCCATTGGTACTTTTAGAATTGCAGCCAGTGATTTCTTCGCAGAACTCCTGATGCCGGCTCTTGGAGATTTACTGCGCCAGCAAGCGCCCAGAATTCGTGCACAACTTATTGATCTGGTTCCTCAAAACTATGTTGAGAGTTTGGAGATTCGCAATGCCGACATTGCGCTCGTTCCTGATATTGACCTTCCCGATTGGGTGAACCGAGAGCCTCTCTTCCACTCGCCCTTTCAGGTGATTGCACGGATAGAAAATCCTGGAATTGCCGGGCTGGTTGGCGGCCAAACCATGCCAATGGATACCTTCTGCAGCCTTCATCATGTGCTTTTTTCTCCCGAAGGAAATCTTGCTGCCATGGGCGACGCAGCGCTCGAACGCGTTGGAAAACACCGGCAAATTGCAATGACCGTTCCGGTCTTTTCCGGGGTTTGCCGCACGGTAAGCGAAAGCGATTTGATCGCGTTGGTTCCTGCGCAATTGGCGGACAAGGTCGCTAATACCTTTGACCTTTGCGTGTTCGAACCACCAATGCACATCGATCCGGCTTTGATCATTGGGATCTGGCATAAGCGGTCCGAAAGGGCACCTTTAGCAGCATGGATGCGGGGTCAGGTCTTCAATCTTATGCAAGCTCTGGATGCGTGAAGGCAACTTGAAGCAGGTGTTTTGACTTCCTATTACCGCCATTTTCCAAACGGCCGGATTGTCCCGGCGGTCTCAACAGACCTTCGCGCACCCTGCAGCGAAAGTCCGGTTCCCGCCCATCTCTACCTCGGGCAGCACCGCCCAACACATCTGGGCACCACCAGATCACCCAACGCTTTAAGGCAACACACATTGTCTGAAAACACCTTTTTAACAAAGACTTCGAGCACAATGTTTACTGACATAGTCAATAAACAGTGTTGTGTGTTGCAATTTTTACGGGACAAAAGCCAGTTGAGATCGGCTATTTTGCACTGGCCAGCGGCCCCTGGCACTTCACACAAGATATTCTAATGCTACTTTAGTGAGTGAAAAGCGCTGAAGGAGAAAGCTCATTTCCAAAACGATGCTACTTTCAG
>JBLHTS010000057.1:0-14789 GCA_047627695.1 Yoonia sp.
TCCGAACAATTCATCCGGCGTGATGAATTTTTTCCATTCATGCGTGCCTTTTGGCAGCCAGCGCATCACATATTCTGCGCCCACAATCGCCATTGCAAAGCTTTTAGGATTGCGGTTGATGGTCGAACAAATGTGGATACCGCCGGGTTTCATTAAGGCATGGCATGCGTCCAGATACCATTGCGGGTCTGCTACATGTTCGACCACTTCCATGTTTAGCACGGCATCGAATTGCTCGCCTGCTTCTGCCATCGCTTCGGCTGTCGTGTGGCGATAGTCGATCGTCAGGCCGGATTTCTTGGCATGGATTTTGGCAACCGGAATGTTTCGCTCTGCTGCGTCGGCGCCGATGATTTCCGCGCCTAATCGCGCCATAGGTTCACACAGCAGTCCACCACCGCAGCCAATATCAAGGATACGCAGACCTTTGAACGGTTCAGGCTGGCTTAGATCGCGTGCGAACTCTGTTGCGATCTGGGACGTGATGTAATCCAACCGCACAGGGTTCATCATATGTAGTGGTTTGAACTTGCCGTTCAGGTCCCACCATTCAGCGGCCATCGCCTCGAATTTGGCAATCTCGGATGGATCAACTGTATTTTTCGCTGACATTTTGGGCCTCGCATTATGGTCAGTTGTGTTGAATAGCGATATAGGGTGCTTATGGACAAAGTCGTAGGACAAAAGCGCCCAGGCGCCCATCTTTACCCCCCCACTGTTCCCTTTGATCAGCGGATGTTGGAGGTTGGCGAAGGTCACCGCGTCTATGTTGAACAATGCGGCAGCCCTGATGGCATACCGGTAATTGTGCTGCATGGCGGCCCTGGTGGCGGGTGCAGTTCTGCAATGCGCCGTTATTTCGATCCAGCTGTGTTCCGCATCATCTTGTTTGATCAGCGTGGGTGCGGCCGTTCACGACCCCACGCCAGTGTCGAGGCGAATACGACTTGGCATCTGGTTGCCGACATTGAATTGATTCGTAAAACGCTTGGCATTGATCGCTGGATTGTTTTTGGCGGGTCTTGGGGGGCGACGCTCGCGTTGATCTATGCCCAAGCGCATCCTGATCACGCTGCCGCACTTGCTTTGCGTGGTGTGTTCTTGATGACCCAGCCAGAGCTTGATTGGTTCTATGGCGGCGGGGCCGGAAAATTCTGGCCTGATCTGTGGGGCCGTTTTGCGTCTTTGATCCCAGCCGACGAACAAGATGATTTCATCGGCGCGTATCACCGGCGTCTTTTTTCGGGTGATATCCCGCTCGAGACCCGTTTCGCCCGTGCTTGGGCGTCTTGGGAAAACGCGCTGGCGTCGATGGATAGCGAAGGGATAACGGGCGAAAGTCCTGCGGAATATGCTCGCGCCTTTGCGCGACTGGAAAACCACTACTTCCATAACGCAGGTTTCTTGGGTGCCGATCAGCAGATTTTGCATCCCGCCCAAATGGCGAAGATCGCGCAAATTCCGGGGGTTATCGTGCAGGGCCGCTTTGACATGATTTGTCCACCCATTTCTGCGCATACGTTGTCGCAGATGTGGCCCAAGTCTCGGCTGACGTTCATCGGTCGCGCGGGGCATGCGTTGTCAGAGCCGGGCATCAGTGCCGAACTTGTTCGAACAATGGATATGTTTGGCACTCAGCGTCACACTTTGGGTGTTTAAGCTTTACAGATGGAAGTCTGCCGCTAAGCTTCAATTTAGCCATGGGGGAATTTTGCGTTTTGGGCAGTGTCCTAAAGATTATTTTACAACGACTCGCTCTTGGTTTGCTGACTTTGCTCATTGTTTCGGTGGTGATTTTTACTGCCGTGAACCTTCTACCGGGTGATTTTGCACAATCTATTCTTGGACAGGGCGCCACGCCAGAGGCGGTCGCGTCAATCCGTGCCGACCTTGGCCTAGATCAGCCGCCTGTGACGCGGTACTTCCAATGGTTGGGAGGTGTGTTGCAGGGAGATCTTGGTACTAGCTTTGCCCAAGCGAACTTTGCCAGCTTTACGGGAACGGACTCTGGCGCCACAACGGTTGCGCAGACAATTGCGCCGCGGTTTGCAAATACAATGTTCCTTGCGATGGTCACTGCATCGATCGCCGTGCCGTTTTCGATCTTCCTCGGTATTCTGGCCGCGCTTTACCGGAACACGATTTTTGACCGGGCGACGAACATTTTCACGCTGTCCTCGATTTCCAGCCCAGAGTTCTTCTTGGCCTATATCCTGATCTTGTTCTTGGCGGTGTTGAACCCGATCTTCCCGTCATTGTCCAACATCTACGAAGGTATGGATTTTGGTGAGCGACTGCAGAAGTCAATGTTGCCAGCGCTGACGCTGACGCTAGTGGTGACTGCGCATATGATGCGTATGACCCGGGCTGCGATCATCAACCTGCTGGCTTCGCCTTACATTGAAATGGCCCGCCTCAAGGGCTTGTCGCCGATGCGCGTGATCGTAAAGCACGCGCTACCCAATGCGCTGGCGCCGATCATTAACGTGATCGCGCTGAACCTTGCATACCTGATCACTGGCGTTGTCGTGGTCGAGGTGGTCTTTGTGTATCCCGGTATTGGCCAGCTGTTTGTGGATAGTGTGAAAATCCGCGACATCCCGATTGTGCAGGCCTGCTGCCTGATCTTTGCTACGGCCTTTATCCTTTTGAACCTGACGGCTGACATCATGTCAATCCTGTCCAACCCACGTCTGAGGCATCCGAAATGATTTTATGGATTGCCACCGCCCTGATTGGCATAGGCGCTTTGGCGTGGGGCTTTCGGTTTGCGGGTCAAGCGGCCACCAGCAACGCCCCCAAGTTCCGCGACATGCCGTTTGGCGTGGCTTATGGGTATGTCTTGGGTGCCGCGCTTTTGATGTGGTTGGCCTGGGCCTATATCCAAGGGCGCAGCCCTGATCCGGCGATTGCCAACAGGTTCTTCTTTCTGCGCATCGCGATAGAAGGGTTCATTGCCTTCGCAATTGCGGCGTGGCTTTTCCGTATTTTTGGACGCAACGTCGGTACATCGTGGAGCCGCAAGATGTTCCGTTCGATGCCGTTGACAGCGTCGTTTGGTATTCTGACGATCTTGATCTACGCTATTCTGGCCGTTTTTGCAGGCTTGCTTGCCCCCTACGGACAAGAGGAGATTATCCAAGGCGTTGCCGCCAACATCGTACCGGGTGGTGATCCTGCGCTGGGCGGCGATCCGGAGTTCTATTTTGGCACCGACCAGATTGGGCGCGATATTCTAAGTCGCCTGATTTATGGTGCGCAGAACACTGTAGGCATTGCCTTTGCGACCACGGTTTTGGCATTCCTGCTTGGCGGGACATTAGGATTTCTGGCTGCAACCCTTGGCGGCTGGCTGGATCAAGTTCTATCGCGAGCGGTCGATGTGTTGATGGCGATCCCGTCGCTGATCTTTGCACTGCTTTTGATGACAATCGCGCAGATTTGGGCGCCGCAACTGGGTATCCCGCTGACCGTGTTCATGGTGTTGATTATCGCCGTGATCGACAGCACCCGCGTGTACCGCTTGGCCCGTGCGGTCGGGCAAAACATCGTCGTGATGGACTATATCGAGGCCGCAAAACTGCGCGGCGAAGGTTTGGGCTATCTGGTCTTCAAAGAGATTCTGCCAAACGCGACTGCGCCTTTGCTGGCCGAATTCGGGTTGCGGTTCTGCTTTGTGTTCCTCACGATCGCCGCGTTGTCATTCTTGGGTGTTGGTATCCAACCGCCACTGGCGGATTGGGGTACGATGGTCCGTGATTTGGGTGGTTTCGTAAACTACGCACAATTTGCCCCGCTGGCCGCGACCGCCCCATTGTTGGCTGCGGGTGCGATTGCATTGCTGACCGTCGCCGTGAACTTTGTGGTCGACTGGATGCTGCATAAATCGTCGGGGCTGAAAGAATGAGTGAACAACCGCTTCTTAAAATGCGCGGCGTGAAGATCGAAGGCCGCAGTGACGAAAAATGGAATCCCATTATCAATGGTGTGGACCTCACGCTTGCGCGTGGTGAAGTGCTAGGGCTGATCGGCGAATCTGGTGCAGGTAAATCGACGCTTGGATTGGCGGCAATGGGTTATACCCGCGACGGTGTGCGAATCAGCGAAGGTACAGTTGAATTTGATGGCATTGATCTGCTGAAAGCTTCTGCTTCGGTAAAGCGGGAATTGCTTGGCAAGCGTATCGCCTATGTTGCGCAATCTGCTGCGGCCAGTTTCAACCCTGCGCATAAGCTGATGGATCAGCATGTTGAAGGCCCAGTTCAGCATCATGTTCTGGGTCGTGGCGAAAGCGAAGAAGACGGGATCGAGCTTTACCGCAAGCTGCGCCTGCCCAATCCTGAAGAGATCGGTTTTCGTTATCCGCATCAGGTTTCCGGCGGACAGCTGCAGCGCTGCATGACCGCAATGGCGATGTCGTGTCGCCCTGATCTGATTATCTTTGACGAGCCAACGACAGCGTTGGACGTGACTACCCAGATCGAGGTTCTTGCCTCGATCCGCGACATCATCGAGCAGTTTAATACTGCTGCAATCTATATCACCCATGACTTAGCAGTTGTCGCTCAGATGTCGGACCAGATCAAGGTTCTGCTCAAGGGCGACGAGGTTGAAACCTCTGACACGCGCACGATGCTTTCCGCGCCGACACAAGAGTATACAAAATCGCTTTGGGCTGTGCGCAGCTTTGAACGCCCGCTGAAACCTGCCGTGCATACCGGTTCGGTCCCTGTCGTCAGCGTTCAGAATATCGATGCGTCCTATGGCACTGTGCCTGTGCTGCATGACGTCAGTTTTGACATGCACGAAGGTCGCACTGTTGCCGTTGTGGGCGAGAGCGGTTCGGGAAAATCAACGACAGCGCGGTGTATCACAGGGCTTTTGCCACCCAAGGCAGGACAGATTTTTGTCGATGGCCAAGTGATGCCAGCCGACTATCGCAAACGTTCCAAGGACCAACTACGCCAGGTGCAGATGATCTATCAGATGGCCGACACCGCCCTAAACCCGCGTATGTCGATAGGCCAAATTATCGCCCGCCCTGTTCAGTTTTATCTGGGTCTGACCGGCACTGCGAAACGCAAAAGGGTTGATGCTCTGCTTGAACAGATCGAGCTTGAGCCGACAGAATACTACAACCGCCTTCCGTCCGAACTTTCGGGTGGGCAAAAGCAGCGGATCGGGATTGCCCGCGCGCTGGCGGCCGAACCAAAATTTATTATCTGTGACGAGGTCACGTCTGCGCTAGACCAATTGGTCGCCGAAGGAATTCTGCGACTACTGGCTCGCTTGCAGGACGAGCTATCGCTTTCTTATATGTTCATCACGCATGACCTTGCGACCGTGAAAGCGATTGCTGATGAAGTGGTTGTTATGAAAGATGGACGCGTGGTGGAACAAGGGCCCAAGATGGAAATGTTCCAGCCGCCGCATCATGCCTACACCGACCTATTGCTGTCATCGGTGCCTGAAATGGACCCTGACTGGCTTACAAATCTGCTTGAAGAACGCGGAGTTGATAACATCGGTGATGCAGCTGTTGATAAGATGTAAAACGAATCGCCTACGTAAGTGGTGACAACATTGGCCGGAAAACGCCTGAAACGATAACTAGGGAGAACGACAATATGCATGGAATTAGTAGACGCGGTCTATTGAAAACAGGTGTTGCAGCCGGTGTGCTGGGCCTGACAGGTATGCCGCTTCGCGCACAAACGCGCGGCGGAAAGCTGACGGCGGGCCTTTCGGGCGCGAATACATCAGACAGCTGGGATGGCCGGACACACTCGGACCTCTTCATGATCGCTTCGGCGCAGGGCGCAGTATTTGACAGCCTGGCCGAAGTTGGCGCTGACGGGTTGCTCAAGGGTGAATTGGCGGAAAGCTGGGAAGCCTCCGCAGACGCCAAAGTATGGACGTTCAACCTGCGTCGCGGCGTGACTTTCCACAACGGAAAGTCATTTGGCGCGGACGATGTGATTGAATCGCTGCAAATGCACGTCGCTGAAGGCTCAAAATCAGCGGCACAGCCTATTGTTTCGGCAATCATCGAGATGACAAAAATCACAGATCATCAGGTCCAGTTCACGCTAGAGTCTGGCAACGCCGACCTGCCTTATCTCCTGTCTGATTACCACATCCTGATGTACCCAGCCGGCCAGATCGAAGAGGCTATCGCCCAAGGTATCGGTACCGGACTTTATCAGGTTCAGTCGTTCGATCCCGGCGTGCGCATGGTCGCAACCCGCTACGCAGGTCACTACAAAGGCGATGATGCCGGTTTCTTCGATGAGATCGAATATATCGCGATTAACGACAACACTGCCCGGACTAATGCCTTGCTGACCGGTCAGGTTGACGCAATCAACCGGATTGACTTCAAAACCGAAGCTTTGCTGCGCGCCAACCCTGCTGTGCGTATTCAGGAACTGACAGGCAACCAGCACTATATCTTCCCGATGTTGACCAAAGTTGCGCCATTCGATGACGTCAATGTCCGTCGCGCATTGAAGTACGGCATCAACCGTCAGGAAATGGTGGATAAGATCCTGTTTGGCCACGGTCAGATCGGCAACGACTCACCCATCGGGCCTGCAAACCAGTATTACAACGGCGATATGGAGCAGCTTGCCTACGATCCAGACAAGTCCAAGTTCTACCTCAAGCAAGCTGGTCTTGATAGCATTGACCTTGATTTGTCAGCGTCCGACGCAGCGTTCGAAGGTGCTGTTGATGGTGCGCTTCTTTACAAGAACTCTGCTCAAGCAGGTGGCATCAACATCAATGTGGTTCAAGAACCGGCAGATGGTTATTGGTCAAACGTCTGGCTGAAAAAGCCATGGTGTGCGAGCTACTGGTCAGGTCGCGCGACCGAAGACTGGATGTTCTCGACAGCTTATGAAGCTGGTGCACCTTGGAACGACAGCCAGTGGGAACAGGCCCGTTTCCAGGAACTGCTCTTGTCGGCGCGTGCCGAACTGGACAGCGACAAACGTCGCGAGCAGTACTTCGAGATGCAGCAAATCCTGCGTGACGATGGCGGCGTGATCCTGCCAATGTTCGCGAACTACGTGCAGGCGTTGAACAACCGCATTGCAACACCTGATACCGTTGGTAACTTGTGGCAGATGGATAACGGCCGGATGGCCGAGCGTTGGTCCCTAGCGTAAGCTATACCACCGCGACCAAACGAAACGCCCCGCTGATTGGTGGGGCGTTTTGCATTTCTTAGGCGTGTTTTTGCTGTGCACCTTACACGTCAGGCGGGATTTGGCCTAGAAATACCTATCCACAGCATATTTGAACCCAATATGAACTGCTTGTTCCACGCACGTTCACCTCGCGGTGTCATATTGAATGTTCACGGCGGCCCGCGATTCTTTTTGCGGTAACCGCCGACCACTCACACCGATCCAAGTCTGGAGAAACAATAACTTTATCTATCACACGCCAGTTTTTGCGCGCAGGTGAGACAGCACTGATCTTGTCGACAGTTACCAGTGTAAGCATGTCCGTCTCCGCAGATGCCGTTTACGCCGAGCGTGGCGGCAGCGGAAACAGCAACGGCAACCGCGGCGGCAATAGCGAGCGCGGTTCAAGCCGCTCTGACAATGGAAATGCCAACCGCTCTAACAACGGAAACGCCAATCGCAGTGTTGTGCAGCAAGTAACGACCGGAGAAGGCAACAATGGCCGTGGCGTTCTTGCCCGGGAATTGCGCGGGCTGAACGCAGCGCATGCCAATCAGAGTGCATTAGAGAACGCATCCCCAAACCGCATGCCCGGCAAGCTGTACATCTATAAGCAAGAGCAGCCAGAATTGCGGGCGAATCAGACTGAAGCTGTGGCAGAACTCGAGCGTCTAACGGCGCTTTCATCCGAAGAAATCGCGGCTGAATTCCCGGTTGGTGATTACACCGCAGCGCTTAATTTGGCTGCTGTTAATGTAGAAGAACTAGCTCGGCTTGATGCACTTGATGCTGCAGCAATTGCAACCGAATACCTGGACGGTGATTACGCAGCTGCACTTGCAGCGGCGGCCGATGATGAGACCGAGCTTGCGCACCTTCAAGGGTTGGACGCTTTCGGTATTGTTGCCGAATTTTCGAATGATGATTACGTGGCTGCGCTCGAGGCAGCGGCAGGCGATCCAGAGGAACTTGCGCGTCTAGAAGCGCTTGATGCTGCAGCAATTGCAGCTTCGTATCCCGACGATGCTTATTCTGTTTCGCTCACTGATGCTGGCGATGCGTACTTGGATACGCAACAAGCAGTCATCGACTCGCTTTTGGCCCTGTCGGGTGATCTCTTGTTGTCTGATGCTGCACTGGCAGAGCTGGACAAACTTCTGGGTCTATTGGAATAACAAGCACAGGCAAGCCGCTGATTGCGGCTTGCCTCTTGCACTTGCGGGCAACCTTCCGTATACAACACCCAACAGCGCGGTTTGGCTTCCAACCCCAGACCCACCGGAAATCACAACGGGCCGCGTGCCCGTTTTTTTGTGTCTGAAAGTATGATGAACGACTTAATCGCCAAAGCGGCCATAGATCGCCGCATCGCAGAAATTATCACCCCTGTCATCGAAGACATGGGGTTCGAACTCGTGCGCGTCCGTTTGATGACTGGCAAGGAAAGTATTCTGCAGATCATGGTGCAGCGCCCCGATGGTCAGATCGAAGTTGACGAATGCGCGCAGGTGTCCACAGCGGTCAGCGCGACTTTGGATGTCGAGGATCCGATCGTTGATGTTTATACGCTAGAGGTTTCCAGCCCCGGCATCGACCGCCCGCTGACGCGGATGAAGGACTTTGACCAGTGGGAAGGCTTTGAAGCCAAGATCGAAACCGATGAACTGATCGACGGCCGGCGCCGTTTTAAGGGGCAGTTGGCCGGTACTGAGGGTGATGAAGTGTTGATCACGATCACCGAAGGCACGATTGGCCTTAAGTTTGAGTGGCTGTCTGACGCTAAGCTGGTACTAACAGATGAATTGATCCGCGACGTTTTGCGCGGGCGTAAGGATGCGGGTCAGATTGACGGGACCCAATTTGATGAGATTGAAACGATTATAGACGGTGAGGAGAACACCTGATGGCATATACATCCGCCAACCAGCTGGAATTGCTGCAAACAGCCGAAGCTGTGGCCCGTGAAAAGAACATCGAGCCACGGCTTGTTGTCGAGGCGATGGAAGAATCGCTCGCCCGTGCGGCGAAATCCCGCTACGGCGCTGAAATGGACATCCGTGTTGCGATTGACCGCAAGACTGGTAAGGCAACGTTCACCCGCGTGCGCACAGTCGTCGAAGAAGACGAGCTTGAGAATTATCAGGCCGAATTCACCGTCGCTCAAGCCAAAGAATACATGGAAAACCCAGAAGTCGGCCAGCTGTTCATCGAAGAAGTGCCTCCCGTCGAATTGGGCCGTATCGCGGCACAATCCGCGAAGCAGGTGATCTTGCAAAAGGTCCGCGAAGCCGAGCGTGACAAGCAATACGAAGAATTCAAAGACCGCGCTGGTACAATCATCAACGCACTGGTTAAACGTGAAGAGTACGGCAATGTCATCGTTGACGTGGGTTCTGGCGAAGCCGTTCTGCGCCGCAACGAAAAGATTGGTCGCGAGGCGTACCGCCCTAACGACCGCATTCGTTGCTACATCAAAGAAGTTCGCCGCGAGCAGCGCGGCCCGCAGATATTCCTGAGCCGTACAGCGCCTGAGTTCATGGCTGAGCTGTTCAAGATGGAAGTGCCAGAGATTTACGAAGGTATTATCGAAATCAAAGCAGTTGCTCGTGACCCCGGTTCGCGTGCGAAAATTGCTGTGATCAGCTATGACAGTTCGATCGATCCCGTCGGTGCTTGCGTCGGTATGCGCGGCAGCCGCGTGCAGGCCGTTGTGAACGAACTGCAGGGCGAAAAGATCGACATCATTCCTTGGAATGAAGACATGCCAACGTTCCTTGTGAACGCATTGCAGCCAGCGGAAGTGTCTAAGGTCGTTCTGGACGAAGAAGCCGGCAAAATCGAAGTTGTTGTTCCAGACGAGCAACTGTCGCTGGCCATTGGCCGCCGCGGCCAAAACGTGCGCCTTGCGTCCCAACTGACTGGTCTTGATATCGACATCATGACCGAGGCAGAGGAAAGTAAGCGTCGTCAGGCCGAATTCGAACTGCGCACAAAATTGTTCATGGATACTCTTGATCTGGATGAATTCTTTGCCCAACTACTTGTATCTGAGGGGTTTACGAGCCTTGAAGAGGTAGCCTACGTCGAATTGGGCGAGCTTTTAGTCATCGAAGGCGTTGATGACGATACAGCCGCTGAATTGCAGGCACGTGCGCGTGATTACCTTGAGGCGAAAGCTAAAAAGGCGATGGATGCGGCCCGTGAACTGGGTGTTGAAGACAGCCTTGTAAACTTTGAGGGTCTGACCCCGCAAATGTTGGAAGCGCTGGGCAAAGATGGCGTGAAAACGCTTGAAGACTTTGCAACCTGCGCTGATTGGGAACTGGCAGGTGGCTGGACAACTGTCGGCGGAGAGCGTGTTAAAGACGACGGCGTTCTAGAGCCTTTCGAGGTTTCACTTGAAGAAGCGCAGAACATGGTCATGACAGCCCGAGTGATGCTGGGTTGGGTTGATCCAGCCGATCTTGTTGCCGACGTCGAGGAAGACGACGAACTTAGCGAGGAAGTGGAGGCCTGATCTCAGGCCTTCGTGGTTCGCAAATGGCGCGTGGTGGCCATAACAAAGATAAGGATGATGCGGAACGTAAATGCATCGTTACTGGTGAAGTGCAGCCAAAAGCTGGGCTAATCCGCTTTGTTGTGGGACCGGAAAACATGGTTTACCCAGATATTCTGGGCAAACTCCCCGGACGGGGGATGTATGTGACGGCTGACCGCAACGTGCTTGAAGAGGCACGAAAAGGTCAGTTTTCACGCTCTGCCAAGCAGTCGGTCAACGTGCCTGATGGTTTGGTTGACGAGGTCGAGCGACAATTGGCCCGTCATACGATTGATCTGATCGCATTGACCCGCAAAGCAGGCCGTGCTGTTTGTGGATTTGAGAAGGTAAAAGGATGGCTTGCCGGTGGCGAGCGAGTCCGTGTCTTGGTTCAGGCCTCTGACGGGTCTGAACGCGGTAAAACGAAATTATGGACGCCCGAAGGTGCCCGATACTTTGGTTGCTTGACGTCAACTGAATTGGGTTTGGCATTTGGGCGGCAAAGTGTGATACATGGCGCGCTTGCGACTGGCAGACTCAGCAATCGTGTTGTAGAGGAAGCCACAAAGCTACGCGGATTACGCGAAGGGAACGGTGGCGATACGGCCTCCGAGAAGGATACAGAAGCTAAATGAGCGATAACGACGGTAAAAAGACACTCGGCCTTGGTGGTTCACGTCCTTCAAACGTGAAGCAAAGCTTTAGCCATGGGCGGACCAAGAACGTCGTGGTGGAAACCAAACGCAAGCGCGTTGTGGTTCCAAAGCCAGGTGCGGCAAAGCCAACGACGGGTAAAACTGGACCCGTTGGCGGTGACCCCTCCAAGCGGCCGGCCGGTATTTCCGATGTCGAGCTAGAGCGCCGGATGAAAGCACTCGCGATGGCAAATGCCCGCGAAGCGGAAGAATCCGCTAAGCGTGAAGCCGAAGAAAAAGAACGTGCAGCAGACCGCGAAGCGCGCCGCGCAGAGATCGAGGCAAAAGAAGCCGAAGATCGCGAACGCGAAGAACGCGCAAAAGCGAAAGCTGAAGACGAAGAACGCAAGCGCGTGGCTGATGTGAAAGCAAAAGTTGCGGCTTCCGCGCCTTCACCTGCCGCCTCGGCACCGGGTGAGGATGCTGTATCGCGTCCAAGTGCTGCGCCGCGTAAAACAGATCGTGATAACGATTCGCGTGACAATAAGACAAAAGCGAAACCAACCCGTGGAGCGGTAGATAGCCGCCGTTCCGGCAAGCTGACGCTCAACGATGCGGTGGCTGGCCGCGAAGGTGGTCGCCAGCGTTCAATGGCAGCAATGAAGCGCAAGCAAGATCGCGCCCGTGTAAAGGCCATGGGTGTGTCCGCTGAGCGTGAAAAGATTTTCCGCGAAGTTGCATTGCCAGAGGCAATCACCGTGTCAGAGTTGGCCAACCGGATGACCGAACGTGTGTCAGACGTTGTAAAGGCGCTGATGAACAACGGTATCATGGCGACGCAAAACCAGTCGCTTGATGCTGATACGGCGGAATTGATCATTGAAGAATTTGGTCACACTGTTGTGCGCGTCTCTGATGCGGATGTTGAAGACGTCATTAAGCTTGTCAAAGACAAGGCAGAAGACCTACAAACGCGGCCACCGATCATCACGATCATGGGCCATGTTGACCACGGTAAAACATCGTTGTTGGACGCGATCCGCAACGCCAAAGTGGTTGCAAGCGAAGCTGGCGGAATCACGCAACACATCGGTGCTTATCAGGTCACTACTGCAAGTGGCGCTGTTTTGTCGTTCCTTGATACACCCGGTCACGCGGCGTTTACGTCGATGCGATCACGCGGTGCGCATGTGACTGATATCGTTGTGCTTGTTGTTGCTGCTGACGACGCGGTCATGCCGCAAACCGTCGAAGCCATTAACCACGCCAAAGCGGCGAAGGTCCCAATGATCGTGGCGATCAACAAGATTGATAAGCCGGGCGCAAATCCTGATAAGGTCCGGACTGATCTGCTTCAGCACGAGGTCATTGTTGAAAAGATGTCCGGTGACGTGCAGGATGTCGAAGTTTCGGCGCTGACAGGTCAGGGTCTGGATGAATTGCTCGAAGCGATTGCACTGCAGTCCGAGATTCTTGAACTAAAAGCCAACCCCAACCGCGCTGCCGAAGGTGCCGTGATTGAGGCGCAGCTTGATGTGGGTCGCGGACCAGTGGCGACCGTTCTGATCCAGAACGGCACGCTGCGCCAAGGCGATATCTTTGTTGTCGGCGAGCAGTACGGCAAAGTCCGTGCGCTGATAAACGACAAAGGCGAACGCGTCCAAGAAGCCGGCCCTGCCGTCCCTGTAGAGGTGCTTGGCCTGAACGGAACGCCAGAAGCTGGCGATGTCTTGAACGTGGTTGCTACTGATGCGCAGGCCCGCGAGATCGCTGAATATCGCGAAAAAGCGGCAAAAGCGAAACGTGCTGCAGCCGGTGCTGCCACGACGCTCGAGCAGTTGATGGCAAACGCCAAAGCGAACCAAACCCTTAGCGAACTGCCGATTGTGGTCAAAGCTGACGTACAGGGTTCTGCAGAAGCAATCGTGCAAGCGATGGAAAAAATCGGCAACGACGAAGTCCGCGTGCGCGTCCTGCACTCTGGTGTTGGTGCGATCACGGAAACTGACATCGGCTTGGCCGAAGCGTCCGGTGCACCTGTGTTTGGCTTTAACGTCCGTGCGAATACTTCCGCGCGGAACACAGCCAACCAAAAGGGCGTCGAGATCCGCTACTACTCGGTTATCTATGACCTTGTGGATGATGTGAAAGCAGCGGCCTCTGGCCTGCTGTCCGCTGAAATCCGCGAAAAGTTCATCGGCTACGCCAACATCAAAGAGGTCTTCAAGGTCTCGAATGTCGGTAAAGTCGCTGGTTGTCTGGTCACCGAAGGTGTGGCGCGTCGTTCTGCTGGCGTGCGCTTGCTGCGCGACAACGTTGTTGTCCACGAGGGCACGCTGAAAACGCTCAAGCGCTTCAAGGATGAAGTGCCAGAGGTCCAGTCCGGTCAGGAATGTGGTATGGCCTTCGAGAACTACGAAGACATCCGTCCGAACGACGTGATCGAGATTTTCGAGCGTGAAGAGATCGAACGGAACCTTTGATTATAGTCAAATAGAGTAAAAAGAGGCGGTCCTGAGGGGCCGCCTTTTTTATGATGTGGGTGTCGTACTGGACTGTGCGCACAGCGCCTCCGCTATAGGGAGCTAGGCAGTTTTTGACGGTTTTCGCGATAGGTCAATGCGATGACGAAAAGGTCAATGGCGGTCAAAACCAAGAGCATTTTCCCACCGATGGAGTACCACTCCGCGAGTTGGTAAACGACAAACAGGCCAAGCACCGTAATCGCAGCATGATTGACCCATCTTGCACCAGAAAAAGAGCCCCGACGACGGCAACGTGCAGCAAACCATGTAGCCCAAAATAGATTGTGTAAAACGATGCGTTTGATGTCGGGACGATGTTTGCAAACGACAAGATTTGCGTTGCTGTGAAATCATTTGGGTCTTCTGAAAGTTCACGTTGCGCCAACCATTGCGCATGCTTGATAGCTTTTCCAGACCACCCAGATAGAGCGCGAGACTAGTCAGAAGCTGGGTAATCCCCAACAGGCCTTTCGCCAAAATAGTTATGATGAACAGGTGGTGGGTCCTAGTCATGGCTCAAACCCAACACTTCCAAACTACAACCAATCCCGCAAAATCGGGATCAACGGCACATCTGCCGCCGGCATCGGGTAGTCCCGTAATTCATTCACCCGCACCCATTTCAACGATTGGTTTTCGCGCGACTGCGGGGTGCCTTCCCATTTCCGGCAGGCAAACAGTGGCATCAGCAGGTGGAAATCATCGTAAGAATGACTCGCAAATGTCAGAGGTGCGAGGCAGGATGCCCAAGTGCCGATGCCCAGCTCTTCCTGTAACTCGCGGATCAGGGCCGCTTCGGGGGTTTCGCCCACCTCTACTTTGCCTCCTGGAAACTCCCATAGACCGGCCATGGATTTACCCTTGGGGCGCTGTGCCAATAGCACGCGCCCGTCTGGGTCAA
>JBLHTS010000058.1:0-14694 GCA_047627695.1 Yoonia sp.
TGCTTAAAGCGTGGCTCGCCAACAAAGTCGTAGATCAGCCCAAGCACCTCAGCAGGGCGTGACACTAGGATGTCATAATCGACAATCATGATCCGGTCTGCATGCTCGCCCCAGCAAGCTTCGCGCAGGGCCTGATAGGCAAACCCCACCAATCTGTTTGGCGCCGCTAATGCTTCAGTTCGCGTGTAGACCCCGAGGCGTTAAAGGCCTGCCTCGGGAGAAACTAAAAATGCGAGGCATGTGGGTTTGACGCCAACAGCTTTAGTGGACCCATCAAAGCCGCACCGCAGACCGACGTTTTAGCCTACCAAATGCTGGACCATGCACGAATGTCCGCAATGGCGGGCCGCACTGCAGCATCTTAAGTGGGGGTTGAGCGGCGGCTTTGGGCCGTTCATGTCGATCGACACCAAGGGCGGATTGCGGTCATTCGCTGCAAGTGCGAAATCGAATAACCAGCGCGAAGAAAGCGGACGCTCAGGGTATCTGCCAGAGTTTTCTGTTGTGCAAACGCAGCGAATGGCGGCTGTGAGCCCAAATCTGTCATTTTTCCGCGTCGCAGCGAATGGCTGCTTTTGTGGAAAGGCTGCGACTGGCCCATTGAATTGACGGTTTTGTGGAGACTTGGACTTGAGCCATGTGAGTTCTATTGGTGCATGAGATCTCCGGTACAGGTCAAGTTCATTTGAGTTGGGAGTCCATTTGGCAGAGCGCGGTGAGCATCGCCACCTCGACCAGTAAATAAATTTCTTGACCAAATGGTTAAAAGAAGAGTTACTCTGACGAAACTTAGGGAGGGATGATAAGATGATGAAAACAACAAACCTTAACCGCCGCCACTTTATGGCGACGACCGCAGCAACATCGCTGATACTTGGGGCTGGGCGGGCCATGGCTGCAGAGCCGATCAAAACGGCGGGTATTTATACTGTGCCTGTCGAACAGCAGTGGGTCAGCCGCATTCATAAAGCAGCACTCGCAGCGCAGGATCGTGGCGACATCGCCTATTCGTTCTCGGAAAATGTCAGCAATACTGATTATGCACGTGTGATGCGCGAATATGCTGAGGCGGGTAACACGCTGATCATCGGCGAAGTCTTTGGTGCGGAACAAGAAGCACGCGAAGTCGCTGCTGAATATCCAAACGTAGCGTTCCTGATGGGCTCAAGCTTTAAAGAGGACGCAGCGCTTTCAAATTTCTCGGTCTTTGATAACTATATTCAAGACGCGTCCTACCTATCTGGCATCATTGCTGGTGCGATGACTGAGTCTGGCAATATTGGCATGGTTGGTGGTTTTCCAATCCCCGAAGTGAACCGCCTGATGCATGCATTTATGGCCGGTGCGCTTGAAATGAACCCTGATATCAAGTTCCAAGTCAGCTTTATCGGCAGCTGGTTCGACCCACCCAAGGCTAAGGAAACTGCGTTTGCGATGATCGAAAACGGCGTGGATGTGCTTTATGCTGAGCGGTTTGGTGTTTCTGATGCCGCGCAGGAAAAAGGTATTCTTGCCATCGGCAACGTCATTGATACGCAGGCTGATTATCCTGACACGGTTGTTGCCTCTGCGATTTGGCATTTTGAGCCAACGCTGGATAAAGCCATCGCTGAAGTGCAGGCTGGTAGCTTTGCAGCTGCGGACTACGGCGCGTATTCGTTCATGAACCAAGGTGGAACAAGTCTTGCGCCATTGGGCACATTTGACGGCAAAGTTCCGGCAGCGGCACTTGCGCTTGTGGCGCAGCGCGAGGCTGAGATTAAGTCAGGTGCGTTCTCGGTCACGATTAATGACAACGAACCATCGTCGTCTTAATCGAACATGTCTAAAGATGCAGTTGAGGCACTTTCCCTTAATGCCATAACCAAACGATTTGGAGAGCTGACCGCGAATGATGCGGTCAGCCTTTCTGTGAACGTTGGTGAAGTTGTTGCCCTTTTGGGTGAGAACGGCGCGGGAAAAACTACGCTCATGAATATACTGTTTGGCCAATATACGGCTGACAGCGGGACCGTGCGCGTATTCGGTGACACATTGCCACCGGGCAATTCGCGGGCCGCATTGGATGCCGGTGTTGGCATGGTGCACCAGCATTTTACGCTGGCTGATAACCTGACCGTTCAAGAGAACATCACCTTGGGTGTTCATTCGCTGTTGAGGCCAAGCTTGGGGCGAGCTGCGGCAAAGGCGCGGATTGCAGCACTTTCTGAGAAGTTTCACCTTGCCGTTTCGCCGGATGCACGCGTGGGAACCCTTTCTGTCGGCGAGCGCCAGAGGGTCGAAATTCTCAAGGCGCTGTACCGCGATGTGCGTATTCTGATCCTTGACGAACCGACGGCGGTTTTGACACCACAAGAGACGGATGACCTGTTCGCAACGCTTAGACTTGCCATTGCAGAAGGGCTCTCGATCATCTTCATCTCGCATAAATTGCATGAAGTTATGGCGATTGCGGATCGTGTCGTTGTGTTGCGGCACGGGAAGATGGCAGGTGGTGTGGATACAAAAGATACCGATAAAAACGCACTGGCCGCGATGATGATGGGGACTGAGGCAACGCCGCCGGAAGTTTCACCTGCGAAACCGGGTGCGCCGTTGCTTGCCTTGCGAAATGTAACGACTGCTGATATCGGCAGCGTACCCGGTTTAAAATCCGTTTCATTGGCCCTGAAAGCGGGGCAGATCGTTGGTCTTGCGGGCGTGTCCGGGAACGGGCAGGCCGCGATGGCCGATGTCGTTGGTGGATTGTTGAATCCAAATGATGGGCAAGTCGTTCTGGGCAGCGAAGCGGTTCAGAAATGGACGCCCCGTATCGCGGTGCAAAGCGGTATCGCGCGTATCCCTGAAGACCGGCACAAGACCGGCACCATTGCTGATTTCGACCTCGTTGAGAATGCCGTTTTGGAACGATACAAATCCCCTGCCTTCAGTAAGGGTGGTTGGTTGAATTGGCGCAAATCTAGGGCTTTTGCGGATGGTATTATCGATAAGTACGATGTGCGTTGCCCCGGATCAGACACGCCGATCCGGCTGCTGTCTGGCGGTAACATGCAAAAGCTGATCCTTGGGCGTGTGCTTGAGGCTGACCCTCAAATTATCCTCGCTAATCAACCGGTTCGCGGGCTTGATATCGGCGCGGTTAACTATGTGCACAGCCAATTGTTGGCGGCGCGAGAACGTGGTGCAGCGGTGTTATTGATTTCTGAAGATTTGGACGAGGTGATGGCGCTATCGGACGTGATCCATGTCATTGCAGACGGACGGCTTTCACCAGAATTTAAGCGAGGCGAGATGACACCTGCGCAATTGGGGCTTTGGATGGCTGGTCAAGGGTTTGAAATGGACGTTGCCCATGCGTCTTGAACCCATCAAGAGCCCGACGCTGGTTCGCAAACTTGTCCCACCTGCAATCGCTCTTATCTCGACTGTCGTGATCGCATCGCTTCTGGCGATGGTCGCAGGCGCAAACCCGTTTTCGGTCATTGGATTGATCCTTAAAGGCTCGTTTGGGTCGCAATTTGCAATCCTTGAAACGCTAAACCGCGCAACACCTTTGATTTTCACTGGTCTCGCGGTCGCCGTCGCATTCCGTGCGAAGTTTTGGAACATCGGTGCAGAGGCACAGCTTTACGCAGGTGCGCTTATGACGGTCCTACTCGGGACCGGCGTGTTGCCTTGGCCAAGCTTTGCGATCCTACCGTTGATCATTGTTGCATCAATCTTAGCAGGGGCCATCGTCCTATTGGTTCCCGCACTCCTTAAAACACGGTTTGGCGTTGATGAAGTTGTCACGACATTGCTGTTTAACTTCATTTTCCTACTGTTTATCTCAATGCTGCTTGAAGGGGTTCTCAAAGACCCGATGGGCATGGGTTGGCCTAAATCGGCCCGCATCATACCCGAGGCGAAATTGCCGCGGATTGTGGAAGGGCTACGCCTGCATTGGGGATTTGGTCTCGCGATCTTCTCGGCAATTTGCATTTGGATCATCCAAACTCGTAGCACCTTGGGATATGAAATGCGCGCCGTCGGGTTAAACAAGGATGCCGCTGCTTTTGCGGGTATTCCGGTCAACGTGGTGATCTTGAAAACAGCGCTGCTTTCTGGTGGCCTTGCAGCACTTGCTGGGTTTTCAGAGGTGGCCGGATTGAAGGGCAGCCTCACGCTCGATCTGTCGCCCGGGTTTGGCTACACAGGGATCATCGTGGCAATGTTGGCTTTGCTGAATCCGCTTGGTGTGATCGTGGCGGCCTTGTTCGTCGCGGGTATTTTTGTGGGTGCTGACAGTATGAGCCGTGCCGCAGATGTACCGACATATCTTGCCGACATCATGCTTGCGACCGCACTCCTTCTTATGGTGTTGGCCATCATGCTAACGCGGTTTCGTGTGGTGAGGGACTAGCAATGGAAATTATCGACATCCTCTTCACCGCTAGCTTTTGGGCCGCAGCAATTCGCATCGCCAGCCCACTGATCTTTGCCACATTGGGTGAGCTGATTTGCGAACGCGCAGGCGTATTGAACCTCGGGATTGAGGGGATCATGGTCGCAGGTGCTTTCGCGGGCTGGATGG
Source organism: Yoonia sp. (assembly GCA_047627695.1). Lineage (GTDB taxonomy): Bacteria > Pseudomonadota > Alphaproteobacteria > Rhodobacterales > Rhodobacteraceae > Yoonia. The sequence goes on from JBLHTS010000058.1 coordinate 4,574, forward strand.
CAGTTTATTCCGGCACAGGGCTTTGGACTGGCGTATGCGTCGCAATGTTAGTCGGGATGCTCTTTGGACTGCTTCACAGCACGCTCACGGTGCCGTTTGGTTTATCTCAGCATGTCGTGGGCCTTGGCGTTACGTTGCTGGCAACGTCCTCGACCTATTATGCCTATCGGTTGGCGCTACCAGAAGTCACAAGCCCGCCAAAAATTGAAGCATTCCAACCATATGAAATCCCGATCCTATCAGACATTCCGTTGCTTGGTCCGGCGCTGTTTTCGCAAACACCGCTTACCTATCTCGCCTTCATTCTTGTGGCGGTTGTCGGCGTGGTTCTCTACCGCACGCCCCTTGGACTCGCCGTACGCGCAGCCGGTGAAAACCCCGCAGCGGTGGCAGCCCAAGGTCTATCCGTTACTGCTATCCGCATGGGGGCAGTTATGGTTGGCAGCGGCCTAATGGCCGTCGGCGGTGCTTTCTTGACGATGTCGGCATTCGACAGCTTCTTTTTTGAGATGGTAAATGGCCGTGGTTGGATCTGTATTGCGCTAGTCGTCTTTGGATCATGGAGACCCGGCAAGGCACTGTTGGGCGCTGTTCTTTTCGCGGCTTTTGATGCGCTACAGATCCGGGTGCAACAAACAAGTTTGGGCACCCATATCCCCTACCAAATATTCCTGATGATGCCCTATATTCTATCCATATTCGCGCTTATCCTGATGTCACGACGCGCCGAAGTGCCTGCCGCGCTCATGGTTCCGTTCAATAAAGGAGAGCGCTAATGTTTGATCTGATCGTTAAAGGCGGGACGCTGCCAGATGGGCAAGTCTCAGACATTGGGATTGTGGGCGATAAGATCACGGCTGTCGGTTCACTTGCTTCAGCGGAGTCTGGTAAAGTGATTGATGCGACTGGCGATTTGGTCAGCCCGCCGTTTGTCGATCCGCATTTTCACATGGACGCAACGCTGTCCTACGGCCTGCCGCGGATCAACACGTCCGGCACACTTCTAGAAGGCATCGGGCTTTGGGGCGAACTCAAGCAAGTCATGACCCAAGACGATATCATCGCACGCGCGCTGACTTATTGCGATTGGGCGGCGAGTATGGGGTTGTTGGCAATTCGCAGCCATGTTGATACCTGTGACGATCGGCTTTTGGGGGTCGAGGCGCTGCTTGAAGTACGACAGCAAGTCAAAGACTATATCGATCTACAGCTTGTCGCCTTCCCACAGGACGGTTTTTATCGTGATCCAACGGCACGCGAAAACACCATCCGCGCATTGGACATGGGTGTCGATGTTGTTGGGGGTATCCCGCATTTCGAACGCACCATGGCAGACGGCGCGACGTCGGTGAAAGAGCTTTGCGAAATCGCAGCAGCGCGTGGTTTGCAAGTAGATATGCATTGCGATGAATCCGACGATCCACATTCACGCCACATCGAAACGCTCGCATACGAAACGCAGCGGTTGGGCCTTAATGGCAGGGTCGCGGGATCGCATTTGACGTCGATGCATTCGATGGACAACTACTATGTCTCGAAATTGCTGCCGCTTATTGCCGAAGCTGAAATCAACGTAATCCCAAACCCGCTGATTAATATTGTGCTGCAGGGGCGGCATGACACCTTTCCCAAGCGTCGCGGTTTGACGCGCGTAAAAGAAATGTTGGCCATGGGGATCAATGTCGGGTGGGGCCAAGATTGTGTCCTGGACCCATGGTATTCGCTTGGCACTGCCGACATGCTTGATGTGGCCTTCATGGGTTTGCATGTCGCGCAAATGACCAGCCCTGATGATATGCGGACCTGCTTTGACATGGTCACAGTGAACAATGCCAAAACGATGGGCCTGACGGACTACGGACTGCATGTCGGAGCCAAGGCGTCTATGGTCGTCCTTGATGCCAGCAATCCGATTGAAGCTCTACGGCTGCGTGCTGCCCGACTTTGTGTCGTCGCAAACGGCCAAGTCATTAGCCGGTCACCTCGGGCCGACGCAACGTTGTCTCTGCCAGGACGTCCAAAATCATCGAGAAGAAGGCACAGCCCAGACACCGCGTAATTTCGGACGCTCCCACACTGATGTTGTGTGGTGAAATCGTTGGACGCGGAAAGGTTGGTGCAAGATGCGGGATCCACAAAAGCGGCCATTGGCGCAGTTGCAGCGAATTCACACTTTGTCCGCTAAGTAGACCTCAGTGCAACGTGCGGCGAATGGCGGCTCTGAGCCCAAAGTGTCAAATGCTGCAAGGTGGATGAATGGCCGGTTCGCGCTGGCTTCGCGGCCCTCTTCTTACGTTTAAGAATATCAACTCCGAGCCCAAAGTTTCGGTCTGAAATGAAATGGTGCATGCATCGCGCACTATCGTGAGACGTTTGAGGGAAACTGTTCCGCCATCAGGATGCAATTGTTCCATATCCTTTTACCTCGGCGATCCAGCGCTCGATCATGGCAGGTTTCGGATTACTGGCACCCGAAAAATGCGTGAAACGTGCGGGCTTGATTCCCACAAAACCCAAAATCTGATCTCGCAACTGACGCAGCATGGCATTGTGATAAACCCAACGCATGAAAAAATTGGGCGTGTCTGAAGTCATGATGACCCTGCCAGTTCGCCCGGAAAGCATGGGAGTTGGCATACCCATCCAATTCGTTTCGCGAGTGTTGAATGCTCGTCCTGGAAGAAAGGCGCGATCAAATAGCCCCTTCAACTTCGCAGGTAAACCGCCCCACCACATAGGCGTAGTGAGTACCATGTGCTGGCTCCACTCGATGTCCGTCAAAACCTGCTCAAGTTCTGTTTCTAGGGGCTTTTGCACCTTATAGCCCCCAAATCCAAAGTCTGGATCGAAAGAGATGTTGTGCAAGTGAGTAAGTCGAACGTCATGGCCAGCGTCTTGCGCAGCTTGTGCGTAACTCTCCGCCAGAGTTCGATTTAACGAGTTCTCTGCGGGGTGACCATTGAGAATATAAATGCGTTTCGGTGTCATGAGAATCTCCATATTTGACCATGGTCAGTTTAGTAATCACATTAATGACCATGGTCAATAATAATATTTGACCACAGTCACTTTTTTTGCGAAAAGGACACATGGTAAGAGCACAACAGAAGCGAACACTTGAGACGCGAGCCCGCCTCATAGCGGCGTCCGAAGAGATCATTGAGAAACGTGGGTTCGAGGAGCTGCGCGTCGAGGAAGTCGTGTTGTTAGCAGGCACCGCCAAAGGTACCTTTTTTGCGCACTTCAAAGACAAAGACGCCTTGATGGATCTGATAATAGGTGGCCGGATTGATCAACATCTCGACAAGTTGGCGGCACTTGCCGTGCCCAACACTGTTGAGGAAATGGTCGACGCGCTCATGCCACTCAGTGATTTCATGACCAGTGAGCGATATGTTTTCGACCTTATTTTACGTTATTCTGGCGCAGCTGCTGTGGAAGAGATAGGTGATATCGCTATGACTTTTGCCCGTCAGATAGAGATTTTTGAACGTTGGTTGGCCAAGGCACAGTTTCGTCAAGACATTCCCCCGAGCCTTCAAGCTGAGGGTGTTCAGGCCTTTATGGTTCAGGCCATGGCAACAAATTTTTGTGCTCTACATAACACCCAGTCCATGCAAGCACGGCTGATGCCGTATCTTGCTGCTTGGCTACGACCATGACACAATAAGGTTCAGTCCTTTCGAACTGATAATATCCACCCCGCTATGTTGCCGAGAGATTGCTCGCTAAAGGCATCGCGTCCCATACCCAAGAACACATATTGAAGATACCAAGGCCAATCGGATGGAAGCTGATAGTTAAACAAATCCGCACGCAGCAAGCCGTGGGTTGCGTTTGGTACCATGACAACGTTTCGATCTTCTGTCAGCGGCATCAACTGGTCTTGAAAAATCTCCGAGTCCGAACGTGCGTCAACATTCAGATCATCTTCGCCCCAGACGGCAAGTACAGGACCCTTCATGCCCGAAATGAGATCGGTGGAGTCTTCCCAATATGCATCCGCAACAAACCCAAATCGAGCGGGGTCCATGTCAGTTGACGCCGATGGTAGAGGGGATGCATCAAACAATGCATCGTTTCGGAGATTGCGGTCTGCCAAGTGCTGCTCAATCACATCTTGAGCGACACCCTCCGATACCATTCTGACACGGCTATAATATGTGCCCTGATCACGCCAAGACACTGCCCCACCGACGATGACTGTGAATGCTGGCGTTGATCGGTTCGCCACACGTGGAAGAACCCAACCTGCCTGGGAAAATCCTAGGAATCCAATCTGATGAAGGTGTACGTCATCCAGCTTAGAAATGGCCTGCAACGCTGCCAACGCTTCATCGGCGCGATCGTCCATCGTTTGATCTAGCCAGTTTCCCGTGCTTGCCCCGACACCTGCCTTGTCCCAAGAGAAAATGCCAATACCAGCATCAACCAATGTATTGACGAGCGGAAAGTATCCCCCATTGGAAAAGCGGTCCTGCGCTCCATCACCGTGAACAATGACGGCGATGGGTGGGCTGCTGACATCGCGGGGCATGACCAGCGTTCCTGATAGAACCGTATCGCCAAGTTGGAACGAAACATCCCTGACGCTATGTTCGGATAGATCAAAGTCAGAGAGGCCGTCAGCCGCCCAAAATGCAACGCCGAGGCTGACTGCCACAACTACTGCCATTGCGTAAATTAATAATTTTTTCATTTCACTGAACCTGTTCTTGCGGAATACTAACTGTAAAACTGATGTGTACCTGATGCGGTGGCGAGGATGGTCGTTCATGGCTCGCAATAAGAAAACTGTGTCTCGGGGTTCCATTCATCCAGTTTTTGACCGATGCCATGTTTGATTGCTGCTTAGCCATGTTTTTCCAATGCCAGCCCGTGCCAGAAGCCAGGCCAGATCGGTCACTTTAACGGGCGAAAATGCTGCGCCAATCGCCATATCCACTGCCTCATCGAAGTTGGCACCAAAATAGACGACGGCTTCAATGGTCTTGTCGTTCGTCTGAACAAGCTGAAGATGCAGGGTCTCGTCTAAATCCTGATCATATATGTAACCAGCATACTCCCCTTCGATCTGAGTTGGGCGCAGTTGCGTGACCGTTTGGATGGGGCCGTCTTGCCACCACCAATCGGGACTACTTTGGCTAATCAAAGCTTCGTCATCTTTGGGCATTTTGGTCAAAGTCCCGCAAAGCCCATCTTCTTCTTCGCGGCCGCATGGAGCGATGGTTAGGACGGGTTGATCATCGCCAAGCAGCCAAACGCCTTCAATCGGATCACCAAATGTTTGAGCAGGATCGTCCTCTAGATTTGTGCAAGACAATACCATGTTGAACAAAGCGAACAAAGCGACGGCGCGGCTGAAGTGTACAGTTGACTGAAACATTGTGATGGGAATTCCTGGATAATCGAAGAGAGTGGGTGGCTCAGGAACCGCAACCCGATGGCAAGACTGTGGTTTGTTGCCAATGGATGGTTGTGTGATCACTGATGTGCAAAATGAGCGTATCTAAGGTGACAGTTACGTTCAGCGGATGGGTTTGTAGGGTCTCAAGATCAAGGATGCGACCATTGTTCCAATGACCGGTTTCAACTTCCGGCATGAGGTCCCAGAAAATTGGAAGGCCGCATATGTCGTTGGCCCATATCCTGATTGCAGGGTCATTAATGCCAACAATCACCGCGCAAAGATTGTTTGAGCCTGCTGCGCAGGCACCACTCGCAACGGTGAGAGATTGGTCATGGGTAAACCACAATGCTTCCAAGGGAGGCTTGAATGATCCTGCAGCTCTCTCTTGAAGTGGCGTTTGATCGACAGAAAGAGCTGGGCCCCAAAAAGCGAGCGCAGCCAACTCAAACACTGCTCTAACCTCCATGACAGCGTAGTGTCTGTCGTTTGGATAATGCGCACGCGGCGGCAGTTTCGCGAGAAGCTCATTTCCCCAGCTCGTGAACAGCAGAAGCGTAACCACAAGCATGCCGGACAGGGCTAACACAAACGGTGCTTTTGACGTTGTCATCGATCAACCTTCAGTTTCGCAAAATCAGAAGGAGCCGCTTGGTTTATCCGCTGCATGATTTCAGAAAGGCGAGACCAACCTTGCAGGGCCATCGGAAACGCAAGAGCTGCGTCAACAAGTTCCCATGAATAGGTGACTATCGAAAAGATGGTGCCCGATGTGATCGACAAGTTGGCCGTCGCGTACCAAAGGTTGAAGACCACCAATCCAAGAAGAACGACAAATATCCCACCATAGATGATGGATTCCGTGTCCGATATCCGGACTTCGATGCCGCGAAGCCGCGTCAGATGCGTCATTAGACGCTGCGGTTTACGTGTCTCAAGAATGCCAACCTGTTGTTCGGTTTGCTGGTTGAGTTGGCCGTTGAGCCTATAAAAACGCGCATGCGACAGACTGTATATTACCAGCATAATTGCCACAGAACTTGCCCCAGCCAGCGCCAGCATGGGATCGAATATATAGAGCACAATGAGTGAGATGATGAGTTGGACAAACGAAGTCATCGCTAGCGGTAGGTCGGCCTCAAGAAAATCTGCCAACTCTCGTCCCATCCCCAGTCGGGCATTCAAAGTCGATATAGGTAGGTTCGCTGCGCGTGCGGCCTGGGCTTTGCCCATCTCGACACGCACAGTGCCGAAAACACGCGTGTCATAGGCACGACGGATCACGCTGACGACGATTAGCACCGTTAGCACTGCAATCAATTGAAACAGTGCTTCTGTGTCACTGGCCAATAGCCCGTCGATCGCAAAACCGATGAATAGCGGAACAAGTGCTGTAAGTGCAGTTTCGCACAAGATCAGCAGCCAGGTAAGCGTAATGCGCCAGCGGAATGCACGTAAAAGTGCCAGGACAGTCAGGGGGCCTTCGTTCAACATGGCGATTCCTAGCCTTCCAAACTTTGGGCTGTGGCCGCAATGCTGTTGGGGGACAGCACCGTCCGGACATCTTCGGCAATGGCGATCAAAACTGGCACCAAGATAAGCATCAAGGCCGTGCCGAAAATCTCTCCGAAGGCCAGTGATGCGGCAGCAGGAATAAGGTATTGCGCCTGCTCGGAAGTTTCGGTCAACAAAGGAAGAAGGCCAATAACCGTGGTTGCAGTGGTCAGAAAGATTGCCCTAAAGCGCCCGATACCAGCTTCGTGCAATGCCGCGATTACATCCGTTCCCGACGTCCGGTTTTGGTTATAGCGGGTAATCAGAACCAAGCTGTCATTCACAATAACTCCCGTCAGCGCGAGCATGCCAAAGAAAGAAAATAGCGACAAAGGCAGCCCCATTATCAGATGCCCGATCGCGGCACCGACAAAACCAAACGGTATGATTGCAAGAATAATGAAAGGCTGCGTGTAGGACTTCAGCGGTACCGCCATCAGCACGTAGATGAGTACCGTGGCCAACATCAACGCACGTAAAAGCCCACCTTGAATTTCGGACATCTCTTCTAGTTCGCCTCCAAGGGACACCCGAACTGATGGGTATTTTTGCGCCAGAAGCGGCACCAGTTGTTCTGTCACTGCCTGTGCAACCTCCGTTGGCGACACAACCGAACGATCAATTGCAGCCGCCACGGTGTTGACCGTTTGACCGTTCAACCGGTGTTTCATACCTGCGACATAACTGCCGTTTACCTCGGCCACAGTCGGTAGTGGCACCCACGCACCCGTGTCGCTGCGCAGTCGGGTTTGCAACAAGTCGTCGACCGTGTTGCGCGCAGAGCGGGCGTTCTGGACCAGCACCCGTACTTCTGAATTGTCGCGTCGAATGCGCTGCACCTCTGCGCCGCCAAACGCATACCCAATCTGACTGGCAAGCGTTTCTGCACTGAAGCCGAGACTGCGCGCCTCTGGGCGGATACGCAAACGCAGTTCGGGCTGACCGCCTGCCATGTTATCTCTGATATTGCTGATCCCATCGATGCCAGCCAAAAAACCACGAAGCTCAGCGCTGGCCTGGCGCAGCAACTCAGGGTCTTTTGATAACAGTTGTAACTGAAACCCACCGCCCAACGCCTCTGAGCCTGAAAATTCCAACTCGGTAGCGCCTTCGATTTGCCCAGTCCGTTTTTGCCATTCGCGTGCGATGTCCAATGTCTCAACACCCGGCCGTTCGATCACAGGTGACAATTCGGCATAGATCTGTGCGCTTTCGGCACCCGAAATGATCACGAACATGGTGCGGATTGGCGGGGTATCTAAAGCAGCACTTTCCTGCAGTTCTAGGCTCAGTTCGTTGCCCAGATCCTCAATCCGCTGAACATTGTCACGAGTTAGCGAAAACGGCGCGCGCGCGTCCATCTCCAGATTGACGGTAACAATCTGCCCTGGCACGTCCGGGAAAAACACAGTTTTTATCTTACCTTTTTCGATCAGGCCCAGCCCAAGAAGGCCGGCAGCAAGAAACAGCACCAAGACGGCATACCGATGACGCAGCGAGGTATCGAGCGCAGGTAAATACAGGTTATCGCGTACCCAATTCAATCCAGACTGTGCGACGTTCTGGACTTTTGCCCAAGCCCGCGTCAGCAGGTATCTTGGCTTTGCATCCAGTGGTGTGTGCGCCAGATGGGCAGGCAAGATGAACTTGCTCTCAAGTAGCGAAAAGATCAGCGCCAGAATTACAATTCCTGAGAAACCAGCCAGCACCTTGCCGAGCGGATTATCGATCAGAAGCATCGGGAAAAAGGCTGCGATCGTGGTCAAGACACCAAAAACAGTTGCCACTGCAACCTTGTTCACCCCGTTCTCGGTTCCCACGATGGGGTCTTTGGTTTTGAGGCGTTCCTCATATACGCTTTCACCGACCACTACGGCGTCATCAACTAGAATTCCAAGTGCGATGATCAGGCCGAACGTTGTGACGTCATTCAGCGAGTAATCCACCCATTTGGAACCTGCGACCGCTAACGCCCCCATCACCGAAATGGGAATGCCCATCGCAACCCAAAAAGCCAACCGAACATTCAAGAAGACTGACAATATCAGCAGCACAAGAAGTAATCCCTGCACCCCATTTGAGCTGAGTAAGCTCAAGCGATCCGAAATGTAACTGGCGCTGTCTCCCCAGACGGTAGCCTGAACACCGGACGGCAGTTGTGGTGTGAAGTCTTCAACGACACGGTTCACCACTTGGGAGATTTCCAACAAGTTTTCTTTTTGCCCAATCAGTATTTCCATGCCAACGGTTGCATCCCCATTTAGGCGAAACAGGAAATCTCCATCCAGAAATGTATCAGTGATCGTGGCAATATCGCTCAACGGCACGGTTGAGCCATTTGCGTGCTCAATCACCGGAAGCGTCGCATAATCCCTCGCATATCGTGCTCGGTCATCAGCCCGCAGGTAAATGTCACCACCGGCCGTACGCAGGGTTCCGGCTTGAAAATCGATTGAGTTTGCCTGAATGGCGCTCACGACATCCGAAACCGTCAGGTTCAGCTGGCGAAGACGTTCAGGGAAAACCTCGATACGCATCTCGCGCGGGATCAGGCCCCAGATATTCAGACGTGACAATTCCGGTTGGGACAACAGATCTTCCTTCAACCGCTGTGCAAGCGTTTGAAGCGTCGCAGGGTCGGTTTCACCGTGCAGGTTCACGTAAAGCGCTGGGAAATCGAAGCCTGCTGCATCAATCACCGGTCGACGCACGTTGGTGGGCAAGCCCGTTACTGCATCGATACGCAGGCGAACTTTATCCAGAAGGCTTTGCAAGTCCTGCCCACCCGCCCGTCGAACACTGACAACTGACACGCTGTCACCGGATCGTGATGTGACACTGCGAACACCTTCCAGACCTTCTAAGGCTTGTTCGATTTTTCGGGTAACCAACTCATCGACTTGCTCGGCGGGTGCGCCGTTGTATTCGGTCGTGATTTCGATGCTCTCGGGCGGAATACGAGGGAAGCCCTCAATCCGTATTGAGAACACTGTCATAACGCCCAGAAAAAGGATCAGCGCCATCATCAAGTTGGCGGCCACAGGGTTGCGAATGAACCATCCGGTTAATGCGTGCATGACTTAATCCTCCAAGACATTTGGTGCGACGCGCTGGCCAGGTAGAAACGAAGCAAGCGGCGTGATTGCAACGCGCAGCCGAT
>JBLHTS010000059.1:0-14693 GCA_047627695.1 Yoonia sp.
AAATTCCTGTGCGCCTTGCTTTGTTGGGCATGCCCGGTTCGGGTAAATCGTCTTTGCTGAACTTATTGGCTGGCGAGATCGTCCTGCCAGAGGGTGTGCGCTTGCCAACGGTCCAGTTGTCTTATGGCCCCGAACCAAAGGCCATTTGTACGCTGTCGGATGGAACCAAACAGACTCTTGCTGCCGCTGATTGCCACGAGATCGCAGCTCTGTCTCCGGTTTTCGTCGAAATTGAATTACCCCTTCCGGCACTATCCAAGATTTCGCTGCTAGAGACTGTCGCGCCAAATGATCCCAACGCCCTGCATCGCGCTGGCCAATGGGCTGCCAAGCGCGCAGATGTCGTGCTGTGGTGCACGAGCGAATTTGACAAGACCGAGCGTCGGATCTGGGGCCAGATGCCTGATTTGATCAAAGATTACGCTCTTTTGATGATCACCCGGATGGACATCCTGCAAGAGCTAGGCACCTTGAACGGCGTGATCGGGTCCATTCGCACCGCAGCTATTGGTGAGTTCGAAAAAATCTTGCCGATAAACGTGCCAATGGCTTTGGAAGCGCGCAAGCCTGACGGCAGTGTCGACAAAAAGCTTATGCGCGACAGTGGCGGCATGGCCCTGATTGGCGCTGTTCTTAAGCAGGTAGACCAGGAAAGACGCTCTGCCACCGATATGGCTGACGTCTTGTTATTGCAAAATGCTGGCGCCCTTTCTGGACTGGACGAAGCAAAAACACCTGCGGCACCTGCTAACGCTCCGGCAGTAAAAGTTGATGAAGCCGTAGCTGCAAAAAGTGAACCAGAGGTTTCGGCTGGTATTGCGCGTCTGCGCGAAATCGCCGCGCGACGTGCGGCAGAGCAAGCTCAAACCACTGGACCGGCCACACTTCAACCTGACACGCGCGCAGTTTATCAGCATGTTGTTGATCGGCTGGAAGATCGCGCAAAAGCGTTGACCGTAGTTATGCAAGACATGGGCGATGATGCCCCCTCTGAAATTATGGACGAATGCGTCACGCAGATTCAATGGCTTTGCGACTACCTCAATGACAATGGTGATGCACAATATGAACCCCTGCAACGGGCGCGCGATACCGCCTTTGATGCGGCCGATCTGGTACAATTGATGCAACTTGAAAAGCGCGATAGCGCGGCCCTTGAGGCGGTCAGCCTCATGTTGCAGGTCAAACGCGAACTCCAAGCTGATCTGGCTGCATAAGCTGTCGCGCGAAATCTCGCTAAGTTGCCGTGGCCGCTTGGATTTGTGCTGGTTGTCAGTTTGGATTATGACAATATATGCTGTGGTAGAATAATATTCTTTCGCCACGGTGTCGGCGGATAAAAACGATAGATGTACGAGCTTATTGAGGACGAACTGGTATGATGATGGAAGAGCTGACAAGCGACAGGCGCGAAGCCGGCCGAACAGCGCAGCCCGAATTCATGCGCCTTGGCCTTGAGAAACTGGATGCTTTTCAAGATGAAATTGCGGATCTTGAGGCAACGCTTGCTGATGTCGTTACCCTTGGTGGACCCGACGCCGAAAAGAAATCTTCTAAATTAATCAAGCAGTTGCGAGCATTTGAACCAAGCATCACGATGATTGGCCAAGTAAAGGCAGGCAAGACCTCGCTGGTTAATGCGATGGTTGGCAGACCTGATTTGCTACCCGCTGACGTGAACCCGTGGACGTCTGTTGTTACGTCGCTGCATCTCAATACGCCGCTTGCGCCAGATGCACCCACTGCCGCTTTCCAGTTCTTTACTAAAGGCGAATGGGACCATCTGATTGAAAACGGCGGTCGAATCGGAGAGCTTGCCGCGCGTGCTGGTGCCGACGAAGAACTTGAAAAAGTTCGCACGCAGATCATGGCAATGCGTGACAAGACCAAGAAACGTTTGGGTCGCAAATTTGAATTGCTACTTGGTCAAAAGCACAGCTATGCCGAATTGAACGATGATCTGATCCAGCGTTATGTGTGCATGGGAGATGATTTTGACGATGTTGATCAAACCGACGATCAGGGGCGGTTTGCGGATATTACAAAGTCAGCCGACCTGTTCTTGAACACCACCGCCTTGCCGATCCCGCTGTGTATCCGCGACACACCAGGTGTGAACGATACATTTATGATGCGTGAACAGATTACCATCAATGCGCTGCGCGATAGCCGCATCTGCGTTGTTGTATTGTCTGCGCATCAGGCGCTTAGCTCTATGGATATGGGCTTGATCCGTCTGATCTCGAACGTGAAAGCACGCGAAGTCGTGATTTTCGTCAATCGCATTGATGAACTTTCGAACCCCGGCGCACAGGTTCCGGAAATCCGCGACAGCATCATGCAGACGTTGACTGACAACAATGGCCCCGAAAATCCACAAGTTATTTTTGGAAGCGCCTATTGGGCGAATCTAGCGCTTAGCAACGATCTTGACGACATCATCGCTGACAGCGCCGACGCGCTTTATAATTGGGCAGAGGCCGCGCTAAGCGCTGACACCGCCGATATGGATACCCACGAGTTGGTTTGGCACCTTTCCGGCATGCCAGAACTTTACAGGGCATTGTCCGAACGTATCGCCGATGGATCAGGCGCAGAAATTCTTGCTGCGTCGCGCAAAAAGGCGCTGAACCTTGTTAGTGGCGTGCGCGCCTCGAATACCGTTGTCACGATGCGGTTGGATGGCGATACCGTGTCTGTCATGATGGCAGATGAGTTGGAACAGCATCTTGAGAAGATGGAAACCGATAGCATGAAATTGCTGAGCGACCGGATGGAGGCCGTGTTTCAGCAATTCAGCGCGCGGGTTGACCAATCACATAAACGCTTCCTTGATCGCGCTCTTGAATCGCTGTTGCAGCATCTTGAGACCAAGGGCGAAGAAGAAGTTTGGCAGTACAGCCCGGATGGGCTGCGCATGTTGCTGCGCACCAGCTATCAGGTAATGCGCCGCAACGTGGCCTCAACTTGCGAGGAAGTCTACGAAGCCGCAGCCCAAGACCTTGCCGGTATTTGCAGATCAGCCTTTGGTGTTGCGGTTGAGAATTTTTCAATTACCCCACCGACGCCGCCCAATGTACCTGCGCCAGTGTCTCTAGGGCAAACCATAGCACTTGACCTCCAAACATCATGGTGGAAGGGCTGGTGGAAACGTCGCAAGGGATATCGCGCTTTCGCAAGCGGGTTCTACGACCTGATCGAGGCTGAAACCAATCCGATCGTCGAAGACCTGAAACTGCGCCAAGCCAATGAGATTCGCGAAAATGCCCAGCGCGAGTTGCAGGGCTTCTTGACTGAACAACGCGCCTTGCTGACTGATATCAGCAACAAATCAGAGCTGGAAATCGAAGATTTGGAAGACGTGTTTGGCATTAAGGCCCAGCAAGAACGCGAAGAACTGTTCGAATTCATTTTCGAGGAACTTCGTGATGATACTGTCGCGATAGGTAAATCTTAATGCCCGAACTGGACGCTCCCCGTAAACCACGCATAGCCCTGATGGGTGAATTCAGTGCAGGAAAAAGTACCCTGTCGAATTTGCTAATGGGTGAACGGCCATTGCCCGAAAAAGTGACAGCAACACGCCTGTCACCTGTGTGGATCACGCACGGCAGCGACGCGCCTTACCGGGTCGATATGGACGGCACGACCGAGCCGATCTCGATCGCGCGGCTTGAAGATGTACCCGTCAGCGAAACCCGCTATATCCATCTGTCGATCGAAGCCGATATCCTTGAAGTCTGCGACCTGATCGACTTTCCCGGAATTTCGGACCCGAACATGCCCTCTGACGTGTGGGAACGGATGCTAACGGAAATCGATGCCGTCATCTGGTGTACACATGCAACCCAAGCATGGCGCCAATCGGAAGCCGCCGTTTGGGAAGCAATGCCTGAAACAGTGCGCGAGAATTCAATTCTGCTGATCACCCGCTTTGACAAACTGACCACGGAGCGTGACCGCGGTCGCGTCATGAAACGCGTGAGCCGCGAAACCAACGGTCAATTTGGGGCCACATTCCCGATTGCGCTTTTGCAGGCGATCAAAGCCGGCGACGACTATACACTTTGGGATGCAAGCGGCGCGGGTCCATTCACCGAGCATCTGATTAATACGATCGAAAAGCTCAGCGCGATAACGGCACGGACAGATCTGCCTCTTTATAACTTGAAAACATCCGACGATATCCCACCTCCTATTCCAACATCTGTGATGCCGCGTCGCGTGCAGCGTACGAATTATTTTGACGAAGCAGGCGAAGAAACAGCACGCCCTGCGAGCCGCACTGCGCGTCCAACCTAGCGTCGTTAAGGTCGTCCGTTGCATTATCCGCGTTGTGCGGTCACACAGGCTAAGTGAATTAGTGTAGTAGAATAGGTCTGTCATGGTTGTTGATAAGTTGGACAAATTGCGCAAAACAAGCACGAGCTGCCAAACTATTGCTTTTGCGGACCTCTCGACGCAGATGATCCTTGTAACAGATTCCCAATCTACATTGCCCCGTGAGGCGCTTGATACGCTGTGCAAACAGGCAGCGTCGGTATTGGGCGTAAATGGGAAAGTTGCTTTGGGTGCCCGCCCCAGCCGGATGGCGTTGGTTGCAGAAGATACGTCTGTCCGGTTCTTCTTACGGGCGTCTGATGAACCAAATGATGTACTATGTTGTGTCTGCACACCGAGTGTAGACCTTGCTAAATTTGTAGCCGATGCAACGGAATGCCTAAACCGCATCAGCAACGGCTAATCGGCAAATGTTGGGACAATGCTCATGAGCGATTTAAATGCTTTGGTGCAAAAACTGAACTCTTTGGCGACCAATGACGATGTGTTCGATCACGGCGCACGCGTGATTTCACAAGGCGGTGTGCCGGCTCCGCTAAACGCATTGCTTGATGTGATTGACGAAACTGTGCTGGAACGCCGGCTGGACTTTGCAGCGGGCGACGCCGTCGTTAGTTTGATCGCAGCGGGTCGTCGCCTGCGCGGGCTTGTTGCTGTGTCACCCGCGAACGACGCTGCTGCTGCCTTGATCGGTGCGCCGCTTTCTCGCCAAGAGCCGGATTTACTTGATACAGCTTTTGCAGTTTTGACAGAAACCCTTGGCGCGGCAACGCAATTGACGGTTCGCAGTCTGCCGCCTGAGCCTTTTGGGACAAGTGGCGAACGTGGGGTCACAGCAACTGGTCTAGCTGAAATCTGGCGGGTCAATATGCATGAAGCACCGTTGTCACCGATGGCACGGTTTCTGCTAGCTAACCGGGCGGCCCTTTCAGCAGTCCTGCACGTCAGCGTGGGCGATGTCCTGACCAGCCAAGGTGATATTTCTGAACTGCAATCCATTTGGGACACCCAAGTCGAGGCATTCCTGCAGTCACAAGAAAGCCTTCCCAGTCACAAAGACGGCCCCCAATTGATTTGCCTAGATGGTGCCCTTGAAAGGGACGCAGCAGCAGCACTGGTTCTGTCAAACGAAGACGTGGCTTTGTTGGTTTATGACCCCGCCCAACTTAGCGCTTTGCAAGCATCTTGGCGCTCTATCTTTTGCTGACGCATCCGGCTGCACAATTTACACCACGCGCGTCCGCATTCTTTGAAGGCTTCGCAGAGCGTATTTTCGACACACCTGACGGCCCCGTCTTTTACCGCATCAAAGGTGATGGACCGCCTTTGGCTTTGTTGCATGGTTATCCGCAAACTTCTGCCATGTGGCATGCAGTGGCACCCGTTCTTGCGCAAACCTACCAAGTGATTTGCCCCGATTTACGAGGATATGGCCGATCTCTCAAGCCGGTCACGGACGCGACACATACACCCTATTCCAAAAGGGCTATGGCGGGCGACATTCTAGCACTAATGAATCATCTAGGGCACGATCAGTTCTTGATCGGAGCGCATGATCGTGGTGCGCGCGTTGCCCATCGCCTGACCGCCGATCATCCGAAACGTGTTATTGCATTTTCCACGCTTGATATTGCGCCAACGCGTGAAATGTACCGCGAGGCGGGCAGCGCTTTTGCCCATACTTATTGGCATTGGTACTGGCTAACTTTGCCGCATCCATTTCCGGAAGCCCTGATCGCGGCGGACCCCGTTTTCTATTGGCTCAGCAAATGCGGGGCTGGTGCTGCGGGACTTACGCCCTTTGTGCAGCAAGCCCTTGATGAATACCTTACGTGCTTTGCCGACCCGCAAACCATTCATGGTGCATGCGAAGACTACCGTGCCGCTGCCAGCATCGACTTGGAATATGATGATGCAGAGGACGGCAAAGTCGATGTACCTCTGTTGGCCCTTTGGGGCGAAGACGGCGCGATTGCGGCTCATTTCGACTGCTTGGCGCTTTGGAACGAACGCGCCAGCAATGTGACGGGCTGGGCTTTGCCAGGCGGGCATTACCTTGCAGAACAGCACCCTCAACCGGTGATTGACGCATGGGTGCCGTTCTTTGCGAACGCGATGGCAAACCGCTAGGTCAAGCGCACAGGAAATCCGTCGGCACGCAGGTCAGTGCCAAGCAAATCCTCAAGCAATTTCACGATCATCGGCGACTGCGCGGCCCCACCATAAGCAGCGCGGGCAGCCACATAGGTTTGTTCGGTCGCGGCCGCCAATTCGAGCGGCACTTCAAATTCGCGCCCGAAGTCCATCGCGAAACCTAAATCCTTAAGTGCCAGATCAATGTTGAAGGCTACGTCATAGGACCCG
Source organism: Yoonia sp. (assembly GCA_047627695.1). GTDB lineage: Bacteria > Pseudomonadota > Alphaproteobacteria > Rhodobacterales > Rhodobacteraceae > Yoonia. The sequence continues at coordinate 6,706 of JBLHTS010000059.1, forward strand.
TTCAAGACCAGTGCCCCTTCGGTTTCATGCACGAAAGACGAACCCGACGATGCCTTGATCGCATGCCAAGCTTGGGACAAATCTAGTCCCCCGCGTTTGGCCAGCATCAAAGCCTCACCGCAAGCCTTAAGGTGGATAAAAGCCAGCATGTTCGTGATCACCTTGATGATCGACGCCGACCCTAACGGCCCCATGTGGAACACCTGATTGCCCATCGCATGCAGCGCGGGCAAATGCAGTTCGAACATGTCTTTATCACCACCCGCGAGCATTGTGATGTTGCCTTGCGCAGCCAAATGTACGCCACCAGTCACCGGCAGTTCCATCATCCGCACGTCGTGCTTTGCCGCATCTGCTGCGAAAGCAAGCACTTCGTCGCGACCCAGCGTGGACATTTCGATCCAATGTGCGCCTTTGCGCATTGCTGGCAACATTTGGGCGGCCACAGCTTGCGACACGGCAGGTGACGGCAGGCAAGTGATGACGTGATCGACCGACGCGGCAAGCTCTGCCGGGCTGTCAGCCCATTTGGCCCCTTCGGCCATTGCCGTCGCCGCGGCCGCTTTGTTGATGTCGGTGACAGTGACATTATGCCCCGCGCGCAGCAGGCAAGCCGCACAATTTGCGCCAAGGTTCCCTTGACCAATATAGCCGTAATGCATCGTTAGCCCCTATTTGAAGTAGATATTATAGTCAGCGCGGATCGCTGCATCAAAGGCCGGATCGAACTTGATCTGCGCTTTTGAAAGGATCTCGTTCTTACGGGCAATTGCCTTATCGAGCAGGATCGGGCGACCGGCCTCGTTCCATTCCTTCGGGCTCATCCGGTTGCCCAGCGTGGGATAAATGTATTCCGTCTGCATCAAGGCAAGCGTCTGATCAGACCCAAGGTAATGTCCCGGACCGCCCAGGCACACTGCCTTCATCGCTTCGATCGAGGTGTTGTCTTCGGTCACGTCAATGCCGCGAACAGTGCGCAATACCTGCCCAAGGATGTCATCGCCCAGAACCAACGATTCAAGGCAAAAACCAAGCAATGATGCATGCATTCCAACGGCCTCATAGGCCATGTTCAAACCCGAAAGACCGGCAAGTACGTTTGTGATCCCTTGTTCCCATCCGGCTTGCATGTCGGGCAGTTTTGAGTCCGAAATGCCCGCAGCCGCACCACCCGGCAAGTCGTAGAATTTGTGCATCTGCGAACACCCCGCCGTCAGCAAAGCCTGTTCGGCTGACCCACCCGACATCGCGCCTGTGCGCAAGTCCGACACGAACGGCCACGTGCCAAAAACAGCCGGATGACCGGGTGCCATGGCGTTGACATAGACAACACCGGCCAGACACTCAGCCACCGCTTGCACAATCGTCAACGCGATTGGCGCTGGCGCAGTTGCACCTGCTTGACCCGCTGAAAGTAGCAAGATTGGCATGCCTGCGCGAATGCAGGATTCCATTGCGATACAGCTTTCTTCTGCAAACTTCATGGGTGGGACGACAAAACAGTTTGAGTTCGACACGAATGGACGCGCGCGCCACGCGGCCTCGCCACCCGCCAAGCGGTGCAACATTTCGATGCCGGGGGCCACATGCGAGGGGTCGCTGAATGACGTACCCACATGCTTAGTGGTGCCAGCACAGCAAGCGTAAATCGTATTAAGATCCATCTCCAAGTTGTCGGTTATATCGCGGGCGACCATGGCCCGCTGAAAGAAATGCACGTTGTCCAATGCGTGCGTGATCTTGGCCGCGTCGTGCAAGTCTTGCGCAGTGCTGTCACGATAGGTGTTCGTCTGGACATCGACGATATGCACAGCGGCACCTGCTGTGCCGAAATGAACGCGCGAGCCGGATAGGTATAGGTCGTGCTTTTCCTCGCGTCCGTGCAGCGTGATGTTGCGGGCGGCTTTGGCTAACATGTCCTCAACCAAAGCACGCGGAAAGCGCAGGCGCCCATCGTCACCTTGGATCGCTCCGGCATTGGTCATCACCTCAACACCAGAAGGCGGAGCTTGGGACAGGCCAATTTGTTCCAATGCATCAAGGGCCGACTCATGGATCCGCGCGACATCCGCTTCGGACAATGGCTTATACTGCCCGCCCGACAGCCCCGCGCGAACAGGGCGCACATTCTCAGCAAGTGGGGCACTGCGCAATGCCACTCGCGCGGCACGCCCGCCCGATCTGCGTTGTGATTGACTCATGACCTCAGCCTCCCCTGTTTGAGAACATTATTCGCTGAGTACAGGCAATCTATCAATCACATCATCCGGTTATTATTGATCGGGATAGTAGATTAGTGCAGCATGGCATTATGCAGATAGAATTGATTGATACCTTTCTCGACCTTTGTGAAACAAAGAGCTTTAACAAAACAGCTGACCGTCTGGGTGTGACCCAGTCGACCGTTTCTGGGCGGATCAAATCACTGGAAGGCTCTGTTGGCCGCCGACTTTTTCAGCGGTCACGATCAGGCACAGCACTTACAACCGAGGGGCTAAGGTTCGAGCCGCACGCACGCGGGCTGCGACACAACTGGGTCACCGCCTTGAATGCTGCACGTGATACCGCGATGGGTGGCGTGACGATGCGTATCGGTATGCAGCATGATCTTGTGAGTGTTGATATAAAGCAGTTGATCGACGAATTCCGCGCGACCTTTCCGCAGACAGCCTTTTTGTTCGAGGCCGACTACTCTAGTCAAATGTGCACTGATCTTGTTTCTGGCGTCCAAGATATTGCGGTACTTTATTCGCCGCAAATGCAGCCCGACCTCTACTTCGAAATGCTGGGTGAAATCCAGTATGTCATGGTATCGACGCATGCGCGGACACTGCAAGAGATCGACAAATCCCGATATATTTTTGCAAATTTCGCCGCCGCCTTTGCGCAGACACATGCAGCCCTTTTGCCGGATTTGATGCATGTCTCGCTTTCGATTGGGCAGAATGCGGCAATGGTTGACCTGCTGACATCTTTGTCTGGAACAGCGTATGTGTTGCAGCATTCCGCGAAGGATATGGTTGCATCTGGAACATGCCAAAGGGTCGCGGATGCACCCGTAATCACACAGCCAGTCTTTGCCGGACTGAATTTCCGCAACCGCCACCGTCCAGCATATCGCAAATTATTCAGCATTTTGCGTGCGCAATACAGTTTAGGCGACCGCGAAAAACGTGGGCGGTTGGCCTAGTTCCTGTTCAGTCGCGCGGCTTTCCACGATTGAAGCTAACGAAAACGGATAAAGCCGACTCTAATTCTCAAGCGTTGCTTGTAGAAGGCATTGGCGTCTCTCCGGCTAGCTCTGCCTTGTGAAGTTGAAGTACTTTCACCAAAAAACGCACGAATATGCGTACCCGTTCGGCGCGCGTCAGCGGTGTAAGTATCCTGCGCGCGCTTCCCACGATCTCGTGCGCGGCTTTGCCCCGCATGCACAAAAATCCCTGACTATCAGGGTTGGTTTCATCACCGACAATCCCAGCAAGTTGACGGTCCTCGACAGAGACAGTCAACCCGCAAAGCGTGGGATAGCAATTCATTGGGCACTTGGTTTTGAAGTCTCTTTGGTTCGTCATGCGGCGTCCGTTCGATGGGATATACCCATTCTAGACCCGTAAGAACGAAACAGACTACAGATTCGTATTTTTTGATGAAGGAAAATTCGGACGCGTGAACCCAACACAAAGATTATTTGCAACAAAGCAAGACATGCCGGTCGAGCATGCATTTGAAAGTCGGTCGATAGCACAAGCGCTACGTTCCGGACTTCGTTCAACCGAACCTAAAGCATAAACAGTGGACTAGGATTTAGTCAAAGGTCGGTCTATTGATAGAAAAACGAAAAAGGTAAAATCATGCAGCGCCGCACCCTTCAATTTATTTTGGCTCTCATGCTTATCGCCAGCTGCAGCGATTTGGCAGCTGACCGCGCCGTCGTCCAAGGCACCGAGCCGGATGAGCTGTTAAAGCTGCGAGCAGGTCCGGGGCTTGGCTACAATGTCATTTTGGGATTGCCGGACGGAACCACACTCAATCGGCGCGATTGCGTGACAGAAGTTGGTCAACTCTGGTGCAGAGTTTCACTGGCTGACGCGCCGCACATCGCGGGTTACGTTTCTGCTGACTACCTCACTGCTCGCTAACACCAGTCTGCTAGCGCTGGCTTTCAGGTCCCAAGGTCAGCGTCTCAATGCGCCCCACCTTATCGCCAAAACCGATTTGCTGACCGTTTCTACGCTCGATTTCCAGAAAGCGTTTTGCGCGGACCTGAAGATTGGTGTCTTGCGGCCGCCTTTGTAGCAACTTCGATTGCGGGCTTAGCCGTTCGGCTGAATAAATCCGGGCGTACTGCTCAGATTTGGTCGAGTCGCTACGAAGTCGTGCGCTGTCTATGATATGTTTACCCATAAAGGTCCCCTTTGCATAATCTCATTATAGCACATTTGCTCGGCTAACGCAGCAAGCAACGTCCCTGGCGGCAAACAACGACTAATTTTCCGTGTTGAGCAAATGAAAATGACCCCGCCGTGAAACGCTTTGTTCAAACGCGAGGATAGCTTTGCGCCTACTCACAAGCTGTGACAGGAATGGATCATCAGGTGCTACGCCACAGGCCAAGCCGCGAAGGAAAGAAACATGACAACAAATAAAAGCGTCATCATACGCCCTGTTGCGATGGGTGATCAGGCCGATTGGGATGTACTTTATCGCGGCTATGCCGGTTTTTACGAAGTCGCCCAATCAGATGAAATGCGTGATCGGGTTTGGTCGTGGCTGCATGATACTGGGGCAGAGAGCGAAGGTCTTGTTGCGGAGGCCGCCGATGGAACGCTGCTTGGCCTAACGCATTTTCGTCCATTCGCGCGGCCGTTGTCCGGGACGACGGGCTGCTTTCTGGATGATTTGTTTGTGTCCCCAAACACCAGAGGTTTGGGCGTAGCCGATGCGCTTATCGACGGCGTGAGAACAATTGCCACTGAGCGCGGATGGTCGGTTGTACGTTGGATTACAGCCGAAAATAATTATCGCGGGCGCGGTGTCTATGATCGCATTGCACAAAAGACGCATTGGGTGACCTACGATATCAAAACGTAGTCCCATCTGGCTATAAAGTTCACGGCTGAAAGGGCGATATGTCGTTCAAGGCGTTATTCTGGGTGGCACGTGCCACTGAACCATTTAGCGCGTTGATTTTATCCTCGATAGTTTTAGCGCTTCTGCTACTAGCCACAGGTCGTAGTCATATCTGAGGTGCCGAACATGTCGCGGGCCATCGTCTTTTGCTTATATTTTGCAGCGATCTTTCTGCAAGCTGGCGCTTACGGCCTGACCTTCATGTTGCCTAGATTATTTGACAGCTTCGGGGCCAATGAAAAGGACGTTGGCTGGATGCTTTTGCTGACAGCCGCCTCGACAATTGTGACTGTCTACTTCTCCGGGCATCTTTCTGATCAATTCGGGCGGCTTCGTACACTTAGCGGTGCTTGCGTTGCGATTTCTGTGTCGCTGTTCTTGTATGGCTCTCTCGATAGTATCGGGGTCGGGCTTGCGATAGCGAGCCTGATGCTGGGTTTCGGCTGGGGTCTGACATATTCGCTGGGTCCGATCGTTCTAACGCGGCTCGTCAGCGCCGAAGATCGCGTGCGCTACTTCACCTTGCTTTCGGTCTTCGTCATGGGGGGGTTCGGGCTCGCCCCGGTCTTTGCATCGCTTTTAGAGGGCGCCGGTTTTTCCATACGCGACGCGTTCTACGTGACAGCCGTTTCGTGCATCGCAAGCGCAATCTTGTTCTTTTTGTTGGATGGTCCGATCAAGGCACATGCAATCAATCCACGACCCGAAGCAGCATCGCGGATCACTCTCGCTGCGCTGTCTGGTGTGTTGTCGTCACGGGCCCTTTTGCCCGTCATAATGGTCTGCCTCGGCGCGAGTTTCTTTGCGGGGATGAGCAATTTTCAGACTGTTTTTGCAGACGCGAGAGGGCTGGATTATGCCAACTTCTTCCTAACTTATACGATTACTGTCGTGACGTTCCGACTGTTGCTGGCGCGGTTTAAGGGGGGAAAGAACCCTTATCGCACCATTGCCCTACTGCAATATGTCATGTTCTTGAGCGCTATCCTCTTTATCTTCAGTGGTGCCAGCGCTCCGCTTTACATCGTCGTCGCGGTTCTTTTCGGGATCGGTTACGGAGTATCCTACCCAATCCTCGTGGCCATGACAGCTAATGATGCCCATGAAGATCTAAGCGCGCAAACCTTACAGATTTTTGCGCTCACGTATTTTGTTGGCATTTTTGGTTTCCCGCTGATCGCTGGTTGGATGATCGTCGAAGTTGGCACCGTGGCCCTTTTGATGTTCATTGCCGTTCTCGCGCTGATCGAGGCAACACTCGCACTGCGGCGCTCGATGGCTTGATACTCTCTGTCTCTTGCGTGCCCGCGAGGCCAGCTTAGGCGACGCGCTAGGCATCACGTTCCATGATCCATTCAACGTCGGGGGCCGTCACAAATCGCCATTTGCGCAGCGGGCCCGCCATGACGTTCAGATAATACATTTCGAACCCGTAGGGTGCGCCGCAGGGGTGATGGCCGCGGGGCACACAAACCACATCACCGTCCGCCACGGCCATGGTTTCATCAAGACCGCCATCATCGGTATAGACCCGTTGGATGCCGAAGCCAGTTGCAGGGTTTAGACGGTGGTAGTAGGTCTCTTCGAGGTAGGTAATACGCGGGAAGTCGTCTTCGTCATGGCGGTGGCTGGGATAGGACGACCAATGGCCCGCAGGCGTGAATACCTCTGTCACTAGCAGGCTGTCGCAATAGTCTTCGTTTTCCATCGCGATGTTGTTGATATAGCGGGTGTTGGTGCCTTTGCCCCGCTCGGTCAGAGTGATCCCATCGGGACCTATGCGTCGGGCCGCATGGCCGCCTTTTCCTGGCGCCGCGCATATAGCGATGACGCAGTCGGTCTCGGCCTTGGCCGCCCATTCGCTGTCATTGGGCAGATAAAGACAATGAGGCGGCGTCTTTTCAAACACGTTCATCCGGTCGCCCAAGACACCCCAGTCTTGACCGGCACCGGAGATTGACGCTTTGCCTTCGATCATCACCAGAATGACCTCGCAGTCGCCTGACGGCTCTGCCGCTGTGTCGCCAGCCTTGAGCCGGAAAAGCGAAAACCCCACATAGCGCCATCCAGCGCTTTCGGGTGTGATCTGATGCACCTTACCACGGGTACCGAAGGGCTTTTTCTGAAGGTCGCTCATGATGGTTTCCTTTTTTTTACGATGGTCAGAGCAAGGCGACCACAGATATCAACGATATGGTTAAACCCGATCTTGGAATAGTCAAACTGCGGTACGCGTGTCGAGCCAACCAAGGGTATGTGGGCCAGTATTGTTCCAATCAATGAGTGGATTGCATAGCTCTCTGTCGTGACGTGCCAGTTCTCAGATCTATCCCGCTCTCGCAAAAGAGAACAAGGCAATGCATATGCGGCATGGCTCATTGCGCGGGACGCACGCTGGTATTGAACCTGTTACAGACCGATAACGACAAATAACCATAATTGCGCTACCCTTTTCGGAAGAAGCATTCGGGAGAAAAAGCCATGGCGAACAACAGAAAATTGATTTCAAATGGGAACCCCTCGGAGACCATCGTTGGTTTTAGCCGTGCCGTTCGCGTAGGACAGTTCATTGCGGTAGCTGGAACAGCACCAGTTGACAAGAATGGTAAAGCCGTAGGTGTTGGCGACGTTTTCCTTCAAACAAAACAGTGCTCTGAAAGAGCTTTGTCTTAGACCATAAATGCTGTGCAGCAATTTTCGTTTAACTGGCAGCCCACAATATCTCAATCAGATCTGCGTGAGTGAGTGGAAACGGGTTCCCTTTCATAGAAGACGCAGTGGCGGCGGCATGTGCAACCTCGTCATAGTCTTCGGAAAAAAGCCCCGCCCCATTGAGGCTGCGCAGGCCCAGCCTTGCC
>JBLHTS010000060.1:0-14556 GCA_047627695.1 Yoonia sp.
AAAAATGACCTCGCGCCAGCGCCAAAAGAACGCGCGTACTTCGGGGCGGAAAAAATCAGTCATTGGCTTTCCAATCACCCAAGGTTTGTTGCCAAACGGTCAAGGCCGCAACCGCGGCCGTGTCAGCGCGCAATATGCGCGGTCCAAGACTGACCGGATGGGCAAAAGGCAAACTGCGCAGTCGGTCACGTTCAGCAGGTGAAAACCCACCTTCAGGACCAATCAGAATAGCCCAAGCGCCGCTAATATCTGGCAAGCCTACAGGATTACCGATCAAAAATTCGTCACAAAACATCAATTGGCGATCCACGGGCCAATCAGCCAGAAAGCGGTCGAGCTTCTTTAAATCATCGACAGGCGGCACGAAAGTTCCGCCGCATTGTTCTGCCGCCTCCACCGCATGCGCCTGCAGCTTGTTTTGGCGGATGCGGTTGGCACTTTGGGTATAATCGGTCTGCACAGGGCAGATGCGCGCAGCGCCCATTTCGACAGATTTTTCAACGATAAAGGCCGTGCGTTCTTTGCGGATAGGCGCAAACAGCAACCATAGATCGGGGGGCGGTTGCAGGGGTCGCGTCTGGATCTGACACAGCAAAATGCCACCCTTCTTGCCAGCTTTTTCGACCGTCGCATCCCATTCGCCATCGGCGCCATTAAACAGCGACAAGACGACGCCTTCTTCAAGTCGCATCACCCCAAATAGATAATGCGACTGTTCGCGCGACAGCGGAACCGATTGCCCTTGCCCTAAGGGGTGATCTACATAAAGACGAACCTTGGAAACCATAGACCGGATCATATGACCCAGAACGCCCAGATGCCAGAGCCGAACGGGACCGTCGCAGATGCGGTCAAAGACAATTGGGTTGACCGCTTTGCCCCTGCGGTCACGCGGCCCTACCTGCGGCTGAGCCGTGCAGATCGCCCCATCGGGACATGGTTGCTATTCTTACCCTGCCTTTGGGGGCTATCGCTGGCGATACTTGCGACAGATAGCTACAGCCAGCATGATCTTTGGACAATTGCGGGATGTGCAATTGGTGCTTTCTTGATGCGAGGCGCGGGCTGCACATGGAACGACATCAGCGACCGCGATATTGATGGGTCCGTTGAACGCACCCGTTCACGGCCTATTCCGTCGGAGCAGGTCACGGTTAAAGGGGCAGCACTTTGGATGATCGTTCAAGCGATTCTAGCTTTCCTCATTCTGATTAGCTTTTATCCAACCGCAATTATCTTGGGTGTCCTCGCGCTGTTGCCTGTCGCGATCTACCCCTTTGCAAAGCGGTTCACCTGGTGGCCGCAGGCCTTCTTGGGGCTAGCGTTTAACTGGGGGGCGTTGCTGGCATGGGCAGCACACACCAACAGCATTGGGCCTGTGCCTATCGTACTTTATATGGCGGGCATGGCATGGACATTGTTCTACGATACTATCTACGCGCATCAAGACGCTGAAGATGACGCTCTGATCGGCGTAAAATCCACAGCACGGCTGTTCGGGGATCAAACCCGCAAGTGGTTGCGTCTATTCCTGACGATCACAATCATCTTGTTCGGGCTTGCGGTGGTTTTGGCGACACATGAACGTTCAATCCTGTCGCTGGTCATTGCAATCGGTGGACCTTGGGCGCTGGGCTGGCATCTGACGTGGCAGATCGGGCGATTTAACCCCGATAACCCCGAAGCACTGCTGCGGCTATTTCGGTCGAACAGGGACGCCGGCATGATCCCCCTGCCATTTTTCGCCTTAGCCCTTTTGGTGTGATTGAACACACCCGCCCATGGCCCTATGCAGTGGGCTCAACTAGTACCGGACCGTTATGCGCCTCTCAATGATCTTCACGCGTTTAGTCGTCTTTGCCGCTGCGGCGGCAGTGGCTTTGGTAGCCGCGCAGGCAACTGTGTCGCAGGTCGAGAAACGCTCGGTGCTTGCGGTACAAGAAACTCTTTTATATCAAGGGCATGAATGGGCGTCAGTGCTGGGCGACGGGTTACAAGTGATCCTTGAAGGCGAGGCCCCAACCGAAGCTGTGCGGTTCCGCGCGATCTCTGCTGCGGGCGGACAGGTGGATGCTAGCCGGGTCATCGACAACCTGTCAGTGAGCGATTCGGCAAAGATCGTACCACCAGAATTTGCGATCGAAATTCTGCGCAACAATGCGGGTGTGTCGCTGATAGGTTTGATCCCCGCATCAACTGATCGTGAAGCCCTGACAAAACGCATTCAAAACATCGCTGACGGCCTACCCGTCACCGACTTGCTGGAGTCAGGCGATTATCCGGAGCCTGAAACATGGCGTGCCGCCGTCAACTATGCATTGCGCGCCTTGGGCTTGCTTAACAAATCCAAGATCTCGGTTAATGCAGACCGCGTTTTAGTCAATGCGATCTCTGACAGCCCCGAGGAAAAGCGGCGGCTTGAAATTGCCTTGGCGCGAAACACACCAAATGGCGTGCGTTTGGCAGTTGAGATCAGCGCACCGCGTCCGGTCATCTCGCCTTTTACGACACGGTTTGTTCTGGATGAAGACGGTGCGCGCTTTGACGCATGTACCGCTGACACCGACGAGGCGCTTACGAAAATCTTGGCAGCGGCTTCCGAGGTTGGATTTCAGGAACGCGCCACTTGCGTTTTGGCATTAGGCGCACCGTCGCAAACGTGGGGCGAGGCCGTGGCGCTTGCGATTTCGGCTATCGGCGATCTTGAAGGTGGCACTGTAACGATTTCAGATACAGATGTGACGCTGGTCGCACCTGTTGGCACAGCGCTATCAACTTTTGACAACATCGTTGGCCGCTTGGAAAATGCGCTTCCTGATGCTTTTGCAGTGTCAGCCGAACTGCTGGTATTGCCTGACGCAACTTCGGGCGCGCTGCCGCTGTTCACTGCGACCCGCAGCCCTGAAGGCCAAGTGCAATTGCGTGGCCGCGTGCCGGATCAAATCACCAATACCGTCGTTGAGAACTTTTCCAACGCCAAATTCGGGCAGCGCAATATCACAATGAGCACGCGCATAACCGAAGGCTTGCCAAGCGGTTGGTCAGTCCGTGTTCTTGCCGGCCTCGAAGCTTTGTCAGAATTATCCAACGGGGCCGTTAGCGTGGAACCCAGCACATTGATTGTGCGCGGCAATACAGGCGACCAAGACGCTAGCGCCACCATTGCGCGGCTGCTGATTGAAAAGTTGGGGCAGTCAGCTGATTTCGAAATCGACGTGACATATGTTAAAGCGCTGGATCCAATTGCGGGTATCCCTACTCCACAGGAATGTATTGCCCAGGTCAAAGCAGCCACCGAAGGGCGAAAAATCACCTTTGACCCTGGTTCTGTCGATCTGGCTGCCGTTACGCAGCCCGTGATCGATGATATCGCCGAGATATTAAAGAAATGCGGTGATCTGCCGATCCGCGTTTCAGGCTTTACAGATAGCCAAGGACGAGAGGTCATGAACCAGCAATTGTCCCAAGACCGTGCCGATGCAGTTCTGACAGCTCTGCGCGCACGCCGCGTCCCTGTCTCTACGTTTGAATCGGTTGGTTTCGGCGAAGAGAATCCGATCGCCGACAATGACACAGAAGATGGTCGCGAGGCGAACCGCCGGATCGAATTCAGTTTGATTGTGCCAGAGCCAGCGCCCGAGGAAGCTCCGGCATTGGATGAAACCACCCAAGAGGCGCCCGATGAGACAACAGACGCAGATGGGGGAACTGAAGATGCACTCCCCGCAGCAAGCGAATAGGCAAAGTCCATGAACAGAACAGAATTCATTATCGCAACAGCTGTAATCCTCTTTGTGGCATTCGCCTTGGGGTGGTTCGCAAGCTGGCTGGTGAACCGCTTTACGCGCGTGACCAAAGCCGAAATCGGCGAGCTGGATCAGATGGCCCAAGCCTTGCACGAGGCCGAAGAAACCCGCGATCAAGCGATCACCTATCTGCAACAACGTGAGGCAGAGATCACAAATCAATTGAGCCAGACAGAGGCTGAACTTCGTGCCGCAATGGACGGATTGCGCGAAGCCCGTCGCGAGGCGGAAGAGTTGCGCGGCTACATCGAAAAACAGAAAGCCGGTTAAATGGTACTATGTGCGCGGCGCGGCCGCGCGACGCAAACGGTCGTTGATCGCGCGGCCCAATCCGTGTTCAGGAATTGGGGAAACGGCGATAGCGGTAGCGTTCATCGCGTCTAACTGGTGCAAGCACGCAAACAATCGCGCTGCGGCTTCGACCAAATCACCAGATGGCGAAAGGTTCAATGCAGCCTCTACCGGTCCAAATCCAAGTAAAACCTCGCCTTCATTAGCATAAGTTGCGTTCAAACGCACCTTCCCTTGCGGCGCGTAATGCGATGCCAATTGGCCGGGTGCGGCAGGCCTCGACGGGTTTTCAGACTGCAAAAGCGGTTGACCCAAACAGGCCTCTAACGCTTCGGTAGGGATACCACCGGCACGCAAAAGCGCTGGTTGGCCGACGCAACTGACAATCGTTGATTCCAAGCCGACAGCACAAGCCCCGCCATCGACCACTGCGTCAATCTTGCCGTCTAGTCCTGCGATCACATGCGCCGCAGTCGTCGGACTGACCCTGCCTGATGGATTGGCCGAAGGTGCGGCGACTGGACCCCCGAACGCTGCTAAAAGTTCGCGCGCGACAGCGTGATCCGGCACCCGCACCGCCACAGTATCCAATCCTGCGGTCACAAGTTTCGACAAACCCGCTTCCGCCTTAAACGGCAACACCAGCGTCAATGGACCCGGCCAGAATGCACCAGCCAACCGAACAGCAGACGCATCGAATTCACAATACTTTTCCGCAGCCTCAAGCGAGGGCAGATGTACGATCAGGGGGTTGAAACTCGGGCGGCCCTTGGATGCATATATCCCCGCCACTGCAACATCATTGCGCGCATCCGCGCCCAGCCCATAGACCGTCTCGGTCGGGAAAGACACCAAGCCTCCGGAATGAAGAATTGCAGCAGCTGCCGCAATTCCATCGGTATCCGGCTCGAGCCTTAACAAGTGATCTTCAGACATGACGTGGCGTTTTGGTTGATGGGCGGGCTTTGTTGGATAGATTGGCCCTTAACCAAGACCATACCCTGCCCCCCGGCAATTGCCAAGCACCGGGCAAATCGGAGATAAAGAACAATGCCTTATCGCGCGCCAGTCAGCGATTATCACTTCCTATTTGACCATGTTGTCGGCTTTAGCCAAGTGACCGCAACAGACCGATTTGCTGACGCTACCCCTGACATGACGCAAGCAATTCTGGCCGAAGCCGCCAAGATAAGCGAAGAAGTGCTGGCCCCGCTTAATCGTGCTGGCGATACACATCCCGCACGTCTTGAAAATGGCATTGTGCGCACGTCACCCGGTTTTGCAGAAGGCTATAACGCGATTGCAGAGGGTGGTTGGATTGGCATGTCTGCGTCACCCGATGTGGGTGGTCTGGGCCTACCCATGACCTTGACCAATGCGGTCAATGAAATGGCGGCCAGCGCGTGCCTGGCTTTGCAGCTAAGCCCGCTGATGACCCAAGGCCAGATTGAAGCGCTCGAGCATCACGCCTCAGACGCAATCAAGGACCTTTATATCCCAAAACTGATTTCGGGCGAATGGAATGGCACCATGAACCTGACAGAACCGCAGGCCGGTTCCGATGTGGGTGCGCTGCGCAGCAAGGCGGAACCCAACGGCGATGGCACATATGCAATTACCGGTCAGAAGATCTATATCAGTTGGGCCGACAATGATTTCACGGCAAACGTCTGTCACCTCGTTCTGGCCCGCTTGCCTGACGGCGTGTCTGGGACCAAAGGGATCAGCCTTTTCATGGTTCCAAAGCTGATCCCTGATGCGGACGGCAATCCGGGCATCCAAAACGATCTGCGGGTGGTCAGCCTTGAACACAAGATGGGTTTACATGGGTCGCCCACCGCTGTGATGGAATATTCTGGCGCCACAGGCTGGCTTATCGGTGAAGAACATGGCGGTATGGCGGCCATGTTTACCATGATGAACAACGCCCGTTTGGGTGTCGGCACCCAAGGCGTCGCTGTGGCAGAGGCCGCATTTCAGCACGCGCTGGCCTATGCCCAAGACCGCAAGCAAGGCAAAGCCGCAGGAACTGGCGCGATCATTGAACACGCTGATGTCCGCCGGATGCTTGCCACGATGAAGGCTGATACTTATGCCGCCCGCGGCATTTCGATGATGAATGCAGTCGCGATTGATATGGCCACAGCCACTGGCGATCCAGAATGGAAAGCTCGCGCGGCGTTCCTGACGCCTATTGGCAAGGCGTTCGGTTCGGACATCGGCTGTGAAGTTTCTGCGATGGGCACCCAAGTCCACGGCGGCATGGGCTTTATCGAAGAAACCGGCGCGGCACAATTTGCCCGCGATGTACGCGTGACGGCCATTTACGAAGGTACTAACGGTATCCAGGCGATGGACCTGACTGCGCGCAAGTTGATGGACAGGGGTGACGCCGCATTCCTTATCCTAGAGGAAATTCAAGCTGGTGCAGAGGCTGCAAAGACCGATTACCCGGACCTTGCCGAAGCGGTCTGGCAGTCAGTGGAAACTCTGCGCGAGACGACGGAATGGTTGGTTGCCCAAGTGGACTTCAACAACCGCTTTGCGGGTGCGGTGCCCTACTTGCGTGCATTCGCGCGGGTCTTAGGCGGTCATGTGCATCTTGCAAGTGCAGTGTTTGGCGATGGATCACGCGCACGCCTGGCGACTTTCTACATAAAACGGATTTTGCCTGAACACGCTGGTTTACTGGCGCATACGCGCGAAGGGGCGGCCGATCTTATGGCTATCTCTGTAGATGACCTTACCGCTTGATGGCTGAACTCAAAACCCTTCTTCGTTACCCATTTCCTGATCCACCCGCCGAAGGTGAAGCTGTCACTGTTGGCCCCGACGTCCTTTGGATGCGCTTGCCACTGCCGATGGCATTGGATCATGTGAATGTTTATGCGCTGGATGACGGCGACGGCTGGACGATTATCGACACTGGTTTCGCGTCCAGGCGCAGCCGCACAATTTGGGAAAAGCTGCTTGCAGGTCCACTGCAAGGTCGGCCGGTCAACCGCTTAATCGTCACGCATCACCATCCTGATCATGTCGGACTTGCAGGCTGGTTTATCGAACGCGGTGCGACACTTTGCATGCCGCGCACTGGCTGGCTGATGTCGCGCATGCTGACACTCGACGTGCAAGAGACCTTGAGCACAGAAGCCTTGGCCTTTTACACGCGCGCGGGCATGGACCCTACTGTGCTTGCGCAACGCCGTGCCGAGAGGCCCTTTAACTTTGCCGATTGCGTCGCCCCATTGCCGCTTGGCTACGTCCGGTTGATTGACGGCGACGAAATCACGATAGGCGGCCGGACGTGGGACATCCGCATGGGCGCTGGTCATGCCCCCGAACACGCAACTTTCTGGAGCCGTGATGACAACCTCGTCATATGTGGCGACCAGATGCTGCCCTCGATCAGTCCCAATCTTGGAGTTTACCCGACCGAACCTGACGCCGATCCAGTCACCGACTGGCTGCATTCATGCGAGGCGTTTCAGGCATTTGCCAAGGATAATCAACTGATCCTTGGTGGACACAAACTGCCTTTCACTGGCTTGCCAATGCGTCTGCGCCAGTTGATCGGCAATCATCACAGCGCGCTAGAGCGATTGCATGCGCACCTGACCGAACCGCGCAGCGCAGGTGAATGCTTTATGCCGTTGTTCAAGCGTAATATAAAAAGCGGCGAATATGGGCTGGCATTGGTCGAAGCGGTCGCACACCTTAACCATCTTCACCAAGCGGGGCTCGCGACCCGCGTTCTGCGTGAAGACGGCGCATGGGGCTTTCAAGCGACCTTAGCCGCGATAGCATCCGCAAAGGGGTGAAACGCAAAACCGTCGGTCGTCACACGGCACAAAATATCTTGCGGGATCGCTGTCCAACGCTGCGCCACTCCGCAAAGCGGTTCTGACGCGACAGACCGCCCACCGTTGTCCAAGACCCCAGAGACATAGAGCGTCGGCGCTGGCCCTACTGACGCATGTCGAAACGCATATAGCGTTTTCCCATCCGAAAACACACATGAGAGTTTGATCGGCACATCAGTAGGAGCAGGACCAATTTGTGCAAGGGTCGCTGCGATCGCGGCCTGTGGATCATCGGCTAGATCGTTCGCAAGCAATTTCAGAAAGATCATTTCGCTGTCTGTCGTTCCGCGCATGGCGGCAAACAGATCATCTGGCAGTGTCGCAAGCATCCGGCGGCGAATAGCTGCAAAATGCGGGATTTGTCCGTTATGGCAGAACGAAAGGCCGTCATATGTGAACGGATGACAGTTTACGCGGCTCGTCTCACCCACGGTTGATGCACGGATATGCGCAATGAAGTGGTGCGAGCGGACCATGCGGCACAGGTTCGTCAAATTATCATCGGCCCAAGCGGGCAAGACATCGCGATAAAGGCCACGGTCGCCTTCGGCACCATACAAACTGACCCCGAAGCCATCGCCATTCACCGCCAGCTTTGCCTCGCTAGCATGTTGGCATTGCTTGAGAAGTGAATGCGCGGGGCGCACAACGATGTTTTCTAGTGGGATAGCGGGACCGGTGTAGGCCGCGATGCGACACATATTAGTGACGGCTCTCGATGCGGGCGTGCAGACGCTTGAGGATCCGGCTGGCTGTTGTTTCACACAAAGCAGGGATCACTGCATGAACCAATGCAGCCAAAGCCGCTGTGCCCAACCAGAATGCAAACCCGAAGGCAAAGCGCATATGCTGCAAATAGGTTTCATGCACAGTTGCGGGATGGTCGAGGAATAAAGCGGCAAGCGGGTTCTTGCGGATCGGGGTGTGTAAAGCGTCAGACATATGCGGTTTCCTTATGTTGCATTGGTGAAACTAGACAATTTCCTTGCAAAACGGGTCCCAAATATGATTGATTTTTACGACATTTACGGGATAATATCCCAACCATGGTACATAATTTAGACATAATAGACCGCGCAATCCTCAAACACCTGCAGATTGATGCAACACTGTCAGTCGATGACGTCAGCGAAGCGGTCAACCTTTCACGCAATGCCTGCTGGCGGCGGATCAAGGCGCTGGAACAGGCAGGCGTGATCACGGGTCGCGTCGCCTTGGTTGATCCCGCAAGGGTTGGCGTGCCCTTGACAGTGATGGTTCTTATCCGCACGAATGCACATGACGCCGCATGGATGAAGCAGTTTCAAACGACCCTACTCAGCTTGCCCGAAATCGTCGGCGCGTACCGCATGACGGGCGATCTTGATTATGTGTTGCGGGTGCGCGTGGCGGATGTGCCTGCCTATGATGCCTTCTACAAAAGGCTAACATCACGGATTTCTGTATCGGACATTTCGGCAAGTTTCGTTATGGAAGAGATCAAGGAAACAACAGCGGTGCCGTTATGACCAACTCTACAATGCAAATTGATACCTCAGCAGAGCTTATGGAAAATGACGTTCTTCCCAAATGCAGCGAAGTTCATACGGACCCCAACGCAGTGCACGTATCAGACGGTGTGTTGCCTAATGCGTTCGCGGAATCGGCGCAAAAGAGAAGCCCTGCACAATGGGCGTACGAGCGGATCATCATGTATATCCAGAGCTTCGAACAACAGTTGGACAATGATCACGAAGTCGGACTGGGGCTTGCTGGTGGTAATACGGGCGTTATCCGCATCGAAGGTCTGGGCTATTATGATCCCGACATCGTCACCTATTACGGTGTGAACGAAGCGGGGGCCAAAACGCAGCTTATACAGCATGTCAGCCAATTGAACGTCTCGCTTGTCGCCAGCGCCAAGCACATCGACCAAACTGAACCGACGCGGATCGGTTTTCGGCTTGCCACGGCATTGGACCGCGCAGAAGATGTGACGACCTGACCCCGTGACATAGACAAATGAATCGTCTATGCGCATACAAAATTAGATTGCGAAGGAGCCTTACAATGGCTGAACATAAGCACGGCGAAATGGACACCTCGGTTCAGGAAAAAACCTTTGACGGGTTTATGAACCTGGCCACAAAGACAGCGATCGGGATTATCGTCCTGCTTATTTTTCTCGCGCTTGTTGCTATCTAAACGACCGTGAATCGCCGTTGGTTTATAATCGGGCTGCCGCTTGCCCTATCGGCATGTGCCGCGCAAGAGGTATGGGCCCCCGATGACGTGATTGCGCGTGCGATTTACCGAGAGCCCGGTCGCAACTATATCACGCTTTACACAATGAAAGGGATCGACACCGACAAAGGGGCGCATTCAGCCCTTCTGATCAATGCCAGCCAACGGATCATGTTTGACCCTGCAGGGTCTTGGTCGCAAGACGTCATGCCAGAACGCAATGATGTGTTGTTTGGGGTTTCGCCACGACTGGAAGATTTTTACGTCAGCTTTCATGCACGCGTGACATTCTACGTCATTGGCCAAACTGTTGAAGTTCCCCCCGAAGTCGCTGAACAAGCGTTAAACCTTTCCTTCAAAGCGGGCCCCGTCGCACAATCAAACTGCGCACGCGTGACATCAGGTATCCTGCGGCAGTTGCCCGGATTTTCTGGTATTTCTGCGACATGGTTTCCCAACAAGATCGAATCTGATTTCGCCAAGCTTCCAGACGTCGTCATCCGCGAGTACCGCGAAAATGATGATGACGATAAATCAATCGCAGCAGCGCGGATCAACGCGGTCCTTACAGCAGGGCAGTAAGACCCATCGCCGCGTAAAGTGTTACTGCCCCAGCTAAAATCGCCCAAAGTACATTGCGCGTCCAGATCCCGATCAATATGGTCGCAGTCACTGCAAGCATACGTACCGGATCAAAAACACCATCCGTTGCCACCGGCCACAGCACAAGCGGCGCCACCATGCCCGGCAAAACCGCGACAGGCGTATAGCGTAGCAGGCGCAACACAAACGCAGGCATAGTCCGGGCACCAATCAACCCCAGAAACGAGAACCGGATCAGGAACGTGCCGATTCCCATGATCGCAATGATCAGCCAGATTTCAGATGCCGAATAAGTCATCGTGCACGCCTTTCCATCCAAATTTCGACCAAGGCCCCTGTCAGCATGGCTGCCCCCGCTGCGATCAATAGCCCCGTTCCTGCGGGCAGGCTCACCAAGGCCAAAGCGACGCTAACGGACATCGCCGCCGCCGCCACATGCGCTAATGATTTTACCATCGGGGCGACCATGGCCAAAAACATGATCGGCATGATGAAGTCCAATGCCCACGCATCCGGGATTGCTTGGCCTGCGACAATCCCCACCAAAGTCAATCCAAACCAAAACGGCGTAATCGGCGTGGCAACGCCCAAAAAATAAGCGACGCGATCGGCGACGCTCATTTCTGGGTGGGCCTCGTATCGAGCGATCGAAGTGATGTAGGTCTGATCAAAATTGAGGTATGCGACACACGCCCGTTGCCAGAGTGGCGCAGCCCCCAAATAGGGCACCAAGGCTGCGGAATACATCGCCATGCGTAGGTTAACCGCCAAAGCCGCCAAAAGCACAAAGGTAATGCTGGCATTTTCGACCATTAATTGCAGTGCCGCGAACTGTGCGGCCCCCGCGATCACAAGAACCGTAAAGCCCATCGCTTGCGCCAACGTCAGTCCCGCATCTGTCGCAATCACGCCAAACAACGTGGCAAAGGGAATAGCCACAAGAATGAACGGCGCGCCATCACGCACGCCCGCCCAATAGGCCGATCTTTTGGGTGTTTTCGCGGTGGAAGTCGTCATGGCTTTGCCCTAGCTTAAACGCGTTGCGACAGGCTTTACCCATGCAGGCAGGAAATGACAATTGGCGCGTATCGATGACACCTCAGGCTACCTAATTGCGCCTGACCCCACGCGAGCGCGCCTTACGCGGGCTGTGCAAGGCACGGACCAAAATGGGCAAACGATTGACTTGAATGTTGTCGAAGAACGCCCGTTGACGATCTTTCTCAATTCTCAAGAGATCGTCACAGCCATGACGATTGGCGACTATCCGCAATACCTCGCACTAGGGTTCCTGCGCAATCAAGGCATGCTCAAGGATGACGACGTGCTGCAAGGTGTCGACTACGATGAAGAACTTGAAACCGTTGTTGTCCGCACGAAAATCCAAACCTCCTACGAGGACAAACTGAAGAAAAAAACCCGCACCAGTGGCTGCGCAATCGGCACTGTTTTTGGCGATATGATCGAGGGGCTCGAGGGCGTGACCCTGCCCGATCTGCCTGTGCGCACCTCTGATCTTTATGCGCTTGCGGCCAAAATAAACCGCACCCCGTCACTGTATCTTGAGGCGGGCGCGATCCATGGCACCGTCCTGTGCCAAGGCAACCGCCCGCTGGTCTATATGGAGGACGTTGGCCGCCACAATGCTGTCGATAAAATCGCAGGCTGGATGCTGTCCGAAGGCGTGGATGCCACCGATAAAATGCTTTACACAACGGGGCGGCTGACCTCTGAGATGGTGATCAAGACCGCGATGATGGGCATACCCGTGCTTGCGTCCCGGTCTGGTTTTACGGCCTGGGGCGTCGAGATCGCGCAGCAGATTGGCCTGACCCTGATTGGGCGCATGAAAGGGCAACGCTTTGTGTGTTTGGCGGGCGAAGAACGTCTGATCCGCGACGCAGATCCCGCCAGTATCGCTGACGAGCCGCGCAAGATGGGCCGCAAGGGAGCGATCACATGAAACAACCATTGGGCGTGATCCTTGCTGGCGGTCAAGCCACACGGATGGGCGGTGGCGATAAGGGGCTTTTGACGCTTGGCAGCGGTACGATCTTGTCCCATGTGATTGCGCGGATTGAACCGCAGGTGGATGGTTTGGCGCTGAACGCAAATGGCGATGTGACGCGTTTTGCAGGGCTTGGTCTACCCGTCATATGTGACAGTATTTCGGGATTTTCAGGACCACTCTCGGGCGTATTGGCAGGCCTTGATTGGGCGGCTGAAAAGGGCGCAAGCCATATCGTCACCGTTGCCGCAGATACGCCGTTCTTTCCATGCGATCTTGTTCCACAATTGCAGTTAGCCGCCGAAACTGCTGGAACAGACATCGCATTGGCACGCACGCCCGACGGGAGACACCCGACATTCGGGCTTTGGCCGACTGCCTTGCGCGAAGACTTACGCCGCGCATTGAAGGACGGCTTGCGCAAAGTCGTCTTGTGGACCGATCGACATGGCGCAGCGACTGCGCATTTCCCGGATGATGTCGCATTTTTCAACGTTAATACGCCCGATGATCTGGCAAAAGCACAGGGCATGTTATGAAAATTTACGGCGTTGTCGGATTCAAAAATGCGGGAAAGACAGGCCTGATGGAAAGGCTTGTCACTGAAATCACAGGGCGGGGTTTCAGCGTATCGACCCTCAAACACGCCCACCACAGTTTCGATGTCGATCACTCCGGCAAAGACAGCTACAGGCACCGCCATGCAGGGGCACATCAGGTATTGCTATCATCCCGCACGCGCTGGGCCTTGATGACCGAAATGCGTGGCGACGTAGAGCTGCCTTTGGTCGACTTGCTGACGCGGCTAAACCCTGTCGATCTTGTACTGGTCGAAGGCTACAAACGCGACACCCACGCCAAAATCGAAGCATACCGCGGTGTCACCGGGAATCCGCTGATTGCCCGAGACGACGCGACCATCCGTGCGGTGGCCAGCGATACTGCGCTGGATATCGCGCAGCCCGTTTTTGACCTGAATGACACGACCGCAATCGCAGATTTCATACTCAAAGAGGTCGGGCTTTGACGTTCGATACTTTCTTGATGGTAGACTGGTCCGGCGGCAATGACCGCGGGGCGACCCCCAAGAAGGATGCGATTTGGGTATGCGCTGCACGGGGCGGAGTGGCGGACGAACCTATTTACATGCGCAATCGGCAAGTGGCCGAAGAATGGATTTTGGCATTCCTCAAAGCCGAACAAGCGGCAGGGCGGCGGGTGCTTGCG
Organism: Yoonia sp.; assembly: GCA_047627695.1. GTDB lineage: Bacteria > Pseudomonadota > Alphaproteobacteria > Rhodobacterales > Rhodobacteraceae > Yoonia. The sequence goes on from JBLHTS010000060.1 coordinate 14,019, forward strand.
GGCTTTGATTTTGCCTTTGGATATCCAGTAGGCTTTGGTAGTGCACTAATCGGCAGCGATGATCCTTTCGCCCTGTGGCAGTGGATCACGGATCGGATCGAGGACAGCCCGAAAGCAAACAACCGTTTTGATGTTGCTGGCGCAATCAATGCGCAATTCGACGGTGTCGGGCCATTCTGGGGCAACGGCCTAAGCCGCGATATCGCGCATTTACCGCGCAAAGGCCTGGACCGCCGCGATCACGGGATGCGCGAAAAACGAGCCGCCGACGAACGCGCCAAGGGGGCATTTCCTGTATGGCAATTGTCGGGTGTAGGGGCAGTTGGCAGCCAAGTTCTGATGGGTCTTCCAACCCTTAACCGCTTGCGTCATGCCTTTCCGACCGATGTGGCCGTTTGGCCATTCGAGCCATTGGACAAACCCATTGCAATTGTCGAGATATGGCCGTCACTGATTGCAAAGGCCGTCGCCGCGACAATACCCACCGGTCGGATCAAAGACGCGCATCAAGTGCTGCTATTGGCGCAGATACTTTCGG
>JBLHTS010000061.1:0-14548 GCA_047627695.1 Yoonia sp.
GATGTCATCGATCAGATTGAAGGGGTGGAACTGATCCTCCCGTTTCGCTGATATTACATGCCAAGGGCGGCGAGATACATTTCCATGACGGCTTCTTCTTCGGCCAGATCATTGGCGTCGCGTTTGCGCAGGGCCACAATCTTGCGCAGCACTTTGGTGTCGTAGCCACGGCCTTTTGCCTCTGCCATCACCTCTTTTTGCGCGTCGGCGATGTCTTTCTTTTCGGCTTCTAGGCGCTCGTACCGCTCGACAAACTGGCGCAGTTCTTGGCCGGCGACGGTGCTTGCGGCTTCTGTTTCGGAATCGTTCATCAAAGCTCTCCTGAAAAGTTGGCCCTGCGTAGCCTCTGACCCAGCGCCCTGCAACCCTTGCGAAGACACGCAGCGCGCGATAGGTGGCCCAAAACGGCGAGGTGATCATGGAAATTATCGTTTGGATTGGCGCGGTACTTTCGGCCATTGGCCTGTGCGGGATCGTTTACAGCATCGTCGCCGTCGCCGGGGCGAAACGCGCGGGGCTTTCGGATGAAGAATTGCGCGGGCGGATTGCAGAAATTCTGCCAATCAACCTGATCGCGCTTTTTGTCTCAATGATTGGTCTGATGGCCGTGATCATCGGCGTGATGTTGGGTTAACCGATCGCGACTGCCTAATCAGTGGGGCAGAAGACCTGATAGACCCGCTCAAGCATCGGGCGCACACGAGGATCAGCCAGACGATAACGCATGCTGCGGCCATCACGTTCACAGCTGACAAGGCCGTCTGCGCGCAGCTTCAACAACTGCCCTGACACATACGGCTGACTGGCATTGACCGCTTCTTCAAGTTCGCCCACGGTCATATCACCGGGAACAAGCGCGCAAAGGATCCGCAAACGTCCAGGATTGGAAAGTGCCTTCATCATGTCAGCGGCTTCAACGGCCGCTTCATCCATGCGGTCGGTCATTGTCAATTCACTGTCTGCCATTTCAAAATCCAAAACTCTAGACATTCCAATATTGAAATGTATCAAATACCTGCTATGTAATTACTAAAGGAGATCAGAAATGACACCCGATATACAAGCATTCTTTGATGATGCGACCAATACCGTGTCCTATGTTGTGCGTGAACCACAGGGCCGCGCATGCGCGATTATCGACAGCGTCTTGGGCTACGACCAAGCGTCTGGTCGCACGGATACAAAGTCTGCAGATGCGATCATTGCATGGATCAAATCCAAAGATTTGCAGGTTGCGTGGATCCTAGAAAGCCACGTCCACGCCGATCACCTTTCTGCCGCACCCTACTTGAAAGACGCGTTGGGCGGCAAAATCGGCATTGGCGCGAACATCACCATCGTGCAGGACACCTTTGGAAAAGTCTTCAACGAAGGCACCGTGTTCGCCCGTGATGGCTCGCAGTTTGATGCCCTTTTCAAAGACGGCGATAGCATTCATATCGGCCAGCTTCGGGCGGATATTTTGCAAACACCCGGCCACACGCCGGCCTGCCTGACTTATGTGATCGGGGATGCGGCATTTGTCGGTGATACGCTTTTCATGCCCGACTTTGGCACTGCACGTTGTGATTTTCCAGGCGGTTCGGCAGAGGAGCTGTTCAACTCGATCCAGAAAATTCTGGCTCTGCCCGATGAAACACGGGTTTTTGTGGGACACGATTACAAGGCGCCCGGACGCGATGAATTCGCGTGGGAGACAACTGTCGGCGAACAAAAAGCGCTCAATGTGCATATCGGCGAAGGTCGTCCGATGTCAGAGTTTGTGACCATGCGACAAGCACGCGACGCAACGTTGGGGATGCCGAAGTTGATCTTGCCATCGCTCCAGACAAACATGCGGGCGGGCCACCTTCCTGAACCCGAGGACAACGGCAAAAGCTACTTCAAAGTGCCAATCAATACTCTTTGATCTCAAAGATATAGGATAGAACAAAATGACATTAGATTGGATTATGGGGCTCTTTGGAGGAGTGCTGATCGGAACGGCGGCCGCCATTTATTTGCTGGTGAGCGGCAAAGTCATGGGGGCTTCTGGGATCATCGGGGGCCTAGTTGACGGCAGTGGCCGGCACGAATGGCTAGACCGTACAGCACTGATTGCCGGACTGATTTTTGCGCCGGGTGTTCTGGCACTCTTGATGGGCGGCGGGCAGACCTTTCTGACCAATAACTGGGCAATCATCATCGTTGCTGGTCTTTTAGTCGGCATCGGCACGCGATTGGCCAATGGGTGTACTTCGGGACATGGGGTCTGCGGTATCTCGCGGCTTTCGCTGCGCGGGATCGTTGCAACGGCATTTTATATTGGTGCGGGCGGCCTCACGGTCGTGATCTTCAAACACGTCCTAGGAGTGATCTGATGAACGCCATTGTTTCATTTATTGTCGGCGCGGTCTTCGGTATCGGCCTGCTGATTTCAGGAATGACCGATACAACCAAAGTCCAGGGTTGGCTGGACGTTTTCGGTGACTGGGATCCAACACTCGCCTTTGTGATGGGCGGCGCGATTGTGCCAATGGTGATCGCTTGGCGGTTCACCCACGGGCGCAAGCCGGTGCTGGCTGCAGAGTTCCCCACACCACCAGAACCAAGACTGGGCCGTAATCTGGTAATAGGGTCAACTTTATTCGGGATGGGTTGGGGTTTGGCCGGTCTATGCCCGGGCCCTGCGATCGCATCACTGACGTTCGGGGGCTTCGGCGGGGTGTTGTTCGCTGTGGCAATGTTGGCCGGTATGGCCGTCGCACCCCCGATCCGGACACGACTGGACCAACTGGAAAACGCCGTTTAAGAGTAGCCCCATGGATATTAAACCGCTTAGCCCGACCTTCGCTGTTTCGCCCCAAATTGGGGTCGAAGACATTCCCGCAATCGTTGCAGCGGGCTACACCACAGTCATTTGCAACAGACCCGATGCAGAGGTTCCGCCATCGCATCAAGCGCGTGCTATTGGCGATGCCGCGCAGGCGGCAGGGCTTAAGTTCATCGTGCAGCCGGTGACACATCAAGGCCTAAACATGGAAATTATTGCGGACCAAAAGGCTAGCATGGATGCTGCCGATGGTCCGATCCTTGCTTATTGCGCATCGGGAACACGGTCTTCAATAGTTTGGTCTTTTGCCCAAGCTGGCGAAATGCCGACCCAAGACATCATCGCCGCAACCTCTGCTGCTGGATATGATCTTGGCGGCATGGGCCCGCAAATCGACGCGATCGCCAAGCGTTAGTCGGCTCCCCCTTCTTCGCTATCAAGGTCAAAGACTGCATCCGGCAAGTCTGATGTTGCAGTTGAAATTTCAGAGTTCCCAATCCCAAGCACTGCAAGCGGCAACGGGCCAGCATCCGCTGGCGCACTCAGGTCCTGAAGATCAGGCATCGGAGCTGATTGAAGCCGCACTGCACGCATTCCAACACTTTGACCCAATTTGGCCTGTGCCACCTCTTGACCGCCTGGCGCCATTAATCTGACCGAATTGACGCTTCACCCAGTCAACGGCAAAACCGTACCCAAGCGCAGCGCACGTGCTGTGGCCAAAGGCACAAAAAACTCGCACAAAAGTGCCGTCAGTGCAGCGGGCGCATCTTGGACAGCTTTTGGAAATTGGGTTTTCCAATCGGTTTCTTCTTTGTCGGGCAGCACTTCAACGCGGGGGGCTTCGATCAAAGGCAGGGCCCTAAGCAGTAGGCCTTGGCGATCAACCGCGCCCAATTGCGCATTCATCTGCACCAAACGGTATGAGCAATCGTCCAGCAACAGCCCCACCATGCACGTGTCTTTGATACGATCGTCATGCGTAATTCCATCGTCCTAACCATCAAACGCAATCCAGCGCACGGCCTCTGGAAATGCCGCCAAGAACGCGGCGATCAAAGGTTCACACAGGACTTTATCCGTATGCGTCGGTGCGCGATCATCGACGGCAGTTACAGACAACACCCCCATCTTTTCCATTTCCAGCACTGCGGCGCGCAACTGCATATCAAGGGCAATCAGCCCAACCAGTTGCCCCTGCCGGTGCAACCCAACAAGCATTAGCCCGTCCGGCAAGCCCTCCAACATGGCGTCCAGCGCGCTGACGTCTTGCACCACGCTCGTGACCGTCAAGACCAAACCTGCCGCGCTATTCGCAGCCTTAGTTAGCGCCAATCGCACAGCGCGCGAAGAAGTGAGCGGGTTTTCCGCCACGTCCGCTTCTTGCGATCGGGTCATCCGCCGCAGAAGTATCGCATGTGTACTTTCAGTCATATTCCTGCCGCATAAAAATTACGGCCAACTCAACAGAGCAGAGGTTACGGTTTCTCTAACGCATCTCAGCTTTTTGCTGGTGGCAAAACCACGCGGAACGCAGCCCCATTTTCATGCGGCAAATACATCACCTCGCCTCCCAAACGCACCATGATCTCGCGACAGATTGCCAGACCCAAGCCTGCTCCGCCTGCCTTGCCTTCATCAGCCACACGCGAGAATTTTTCGAAGATCAGTGCTTGGTTTTCTGCCGCTATGCCGGTGCCATTATCAATGAAATCGACATGTACGAGACCGCCCAGTTGCGCCACGCGGATGGTCAATACTGGATCGGCTGCATTGCAGTATTTCCGCGCATTCGCGATCAAGTTGATAAACACCTGCGCGAGGCGATCCAGATCTGTCGATAAAATGATTTCCTCAGATATGCGGTCGCGGACCACCTTCAGGACCCCGTCATGTAAACCGGCAGCCCCCACTGCACGGTCAAGCAAACCAGAAAGCGGGCCCGTTTGTTCATGCAATTCGACCTGCCCGTTTTCAAGCACGGCCAAATCAAGCAAGTCATCCAGCAAACGGGTCAACCTGATGGCCTCGTCATGGATGATGCCCGCGTAGCGGTTAAGGTTGTCTTGCGGCATGTCACCTTCGCGCAAAATCTCGGAGAAAGACCGGATAGAGGTCATTGGCGTGCGCAATTCATGGCTGATCTGACTAAGAAACGCATCCTTTTGAATCGACAGCGCAGTCAGTTTTACGTTTGCATCGCGCAGAGCGCGTGCCGTGCGTTCCTGCTCGGCTGATTTTGCCTCTAGCCGGTTCGAGTACTCCAGAATTTGCGCGGCCTCGTCGGCTACGGCAATCAGGTCTTCAACTGAAACACTGCTGCCGCCGATCAATTGACCGATCATAGCATGCGCCGTTGCGGCCCCGACGGACCCTGCAAGCTCGCGCTCTAGTCGTTCAATGAACGCTGGCGTGACTTCTGGCAGAAAACCAAGTTTGCCTTGGCTTACGGCCTCTTGTTCGAAAATGGCCTGTGCTTGGGTGCTGCCGATAATGCGCTGCGACATAATCAGCAAATCTTCGGCGCCCGCAGCAGCGGACGCCCACACAGGGGCGGCTGTCGAATGATCGAATACATTGACGAATTGCGCGCCTTGCAAACGCTCAAGCGGGGCAGGAAATGTCACCAGCGAGACAAAGACAAACATCCCGGTGTTCAAGATCATTGACCACATGATCCCGTGCACAAGCGGGTCCAGCCCTGCCATCCCGAACAAAGCCTCTGGGCGCAACCACGCCGCGCCCCATATGCCGTTGTCCATCACGGCTTGGCTTATGAAAGCATCGACGCCAAAACTGGGCAAGAACAGCGTCCACATCCAGACAGCCAAGCCGGTCAAAAGGCCCGCGGCAGCGCCAAAGCCCGTGGCCGCCCGCCAGAATATCCCGCCCAACATTGCAGGCAAAATCTGCACCGCACCCGTGAACGAAATCAAACCGATCGCAGCAAGCGCTGTGCCACCGCCGGACATGCGATAATAGACAAAGCCCAAAGCGAGAATTGCCGTGATCGACAAGCGACGCGCCAGCAATGTCACGAACCGCACATCACCCGAGATCACAGCCTGCTGGTTGGCTTGCAGGCTTAGCCAGACCGGAACGACAATGTGGTTCGACACCATCGTCGCCATAGCGATGGTGGCCACGATCACCATCGATGTAGCGGATGACAGTCCCCCCAAGAATGACAACACGGCCAAACCGCCCTGCCCTTCATGCAGTGGTACTGTCAAAACGAACAAATCAGGATTGCTGCCCGCAGGAAGCAAATCCAAACCAACAGCGGCGATGGGCATGACAAAAAGACTCATCAGCAGCAGGTAAAGCGGGAAAGCCCAGCTTGCGATGTGGAGATGACGCTCGTCCGTGTTTTCAACGACCAGCACCTGAAACATGCGGGGGAGGCACAAAAACGCAGCTCCTGACAAAAATATCAGGCTGATCCAACGGCTACCGCTTTGGTCCCACAGCACGATCTCTGAGGCATCAATCCGCGTCAGCATTTGCGAAACCCCGCCCGCAATGCCCCAGACTACAAAACCGCCGACCGCAACAAGCGCCAGAAGCTTAACAACCGCCTCGACTGCGATGGCCATAACGATACCGTTGTGGCGTTCGTTTGCATCCAAATTGCGCGTGCCGAAAAGAATGGTAAAGACCGCCAACCCAACCGAGACCCAAATCGCTGTGGCGTTGAAATCCGCTGCTTCCCAAATGACCCCCTCAACTTGTGCGAAGACAGCAAAAGACAGTGTAACTGACTGTAGTTGCAATGCGATGTAGGGCGTGCCCGCAATCACAGAGATCACGGTTACAATCATGCCCAACTGCGTTGATTTCCCAAATCGTGACGAAACAAGGTCTGCAATCGATGTGATGCGTTGCGCCCTTCCGATCCGTACCAAACGGCGCAAAATCCACCACCACCCGACCATCACGAGCGTGGGACCAAGGTAGATTGTCACGAACTCTAACCCTGACCGCGCAGCATAGCCTACCGCGCCATAAAAGGTCCAACCCGTGCAATAAATACTGATAGAAAGGGTATATATCCAAGGCGATTGCAAGAAGTCTGCCCGTCCAAGTGCCGCGCGGCGGTCGGCCCAGAATGCAACCGCGAACAGCAGTGTGACATAGGCAAGGGCTGCAAAAATAAGGGCATTAAAGGACATCATGCCTTGGGGTCGTCCGTTGCGTCTTGCGATGTGTCGGCGCGAATGCGGCTAGCCAGAATCGCTGCCAGAACGATCAAAACCACCCATACAGCAAAGATGTAGATTAACCCTTCAGACCCTACCTGCCCTTCGTTAGCGCTTTGTGCCCAAGACATTGGCAAAGCCCACAAGACGATGCCTACGAAAGGGATCAACTTTGCTGCATCACGCACGCGCCGCTGCCGATAGCTTGCACGTTGCAAAAAGATTGGCGGCTTTGGCACGGGGCTCATGCCTGCATGAAGTTGCGGACGTAGTCGCGCACCTCTGTGTTGGAAAAAGGCTTTGTCATGAAGTGGTTGGCACCAAGGCGCTGCGCCAGTTCGCGGTCTTTTTCCTGCCCGCGCGCGGTCAGCATCATCACGGGAATATCTTTGGTGACATCCGTAGCACGTAGATCGCGCAGAATCTCAAAACCACTGCGCCCGGGCAACATGACGTCCAGAATGATCATGTCAGGGGGCATCGCCAGTACCTTGCCCATTGCACTGGTACCATCTTCATGGGTGTGGACGGTCCAGCCATCGCGGGACAGAATAAAGCTGATCGCTTCGATGATATTCGGTTCATCTTCGATCAGAAGGACGCGTTTGCCCATCTCATCGCCTCCCTCATGTGCCTATTTCAAAAATAGGTGCCTCTTGAGGTTAACTATTGCCCGCTTTCCAAGCGGAGTCAAAGCGCGGTTTCCGTGCGAACCCCCACCATCGCCGGTTCACGGCGGCTGGTGCAATCGGCGCGGGGGCAGATCCTGCAAGTTACCCCGACTGGCAGGGCTGCGACTTTGGTTTCTGGCGGGTCCGGCATAACCAACATGGTGCTTTGAACCGACGGCGGCACATCAAAGCGCTGCGTTTGCTGCGCGTCGGCAATTGCGTAGCACAAGAGCCTTGAAGCCTTCGACCCTGGCAAAGCAACCTCTAGCCGGACGGGCTGCGAAGGACGACTGATAGCTGCATAAAGCGGCCAAAGCGGACAAGCCCCGCCTGCACGCGGCAAAGAGAACCCCGGCACAGGCTTTGACATGGTCAACACACCCGCCGCGTCACAAATCGCCAAACCAAGTGGCGGTTGGCCTTGTCTTTTGGGCAAGCTCGCCAACCGACGCAAGACAGTAGAAAATGGAACCTGGAATGCGTTGGCTAACGCGGCAGGATCATAGTGATGCGCATCGCATGCATCGCGGAATGCCGCAAAAGGAAGTGAGATTGCATCCCGCACATATCGCGACGCGACGCTTTCCAAGAGCGATTGCGCCCCGTCCTTCAGACCGCTTTGTGCTGCAAAAGCTTTTGGATCTGCATCTGCGTCTTCCAATGCGGCAATGTGGAAATCCGTCTGGGTCAAATGCCGTTCGACCTGATCAATCGGAGCTGTCTGATCTATTTGTGTGTCCGGTGCTTCGAGATAGGCAATCATCGCTTCGCTGCTGGTGGCAAGGCGCAGGCTGTCGCTGTGGATGTTTTCATGAAACCGCCGCTGCCAATCTGCGTCCAGCTTTTCTGGCCCCACCAAAATTGAAGACGCTGACCGGATCGCCGACACCGCAGAGATCACTTCGTGCAACGCCCCCGCAAGCTGCGGATCATGCGACATCCGGTCAGACAGCGCTTGGACCTGTTGACCTAGTGCTGTGATCCGCGCGGACTGCGCCACAATTAATGCGCCCCATCCTGGGTAACGGGCCGCCATTTCTTCGGCGCGAGTGATCTCTACTTTGACCGCCAAATCGGATCCAAACCGGCTGGCAGCGCCGCGCATCTGATCCAACATGTCAGCGTCAGCACCATCAACAAGAAGTGCAGGCTCCACCCCTAAAGCGCGGGCGATGTCTGACAACAGCTTGCCGCCGATTCTGCGGCGATTGTGTTCAATCAAGTTTAAATAGGAAGGAGATATTCCAACTGTTTCGGCAACAGCGGCCTGTCGCAATCCCTGATCAAGGCGCTTTTCGCGTATCCGCGACCCCGCAAGCCTTTGTGTTGCCACACCTAATTCCCCCAACGGTTTCAGTGGCTTTCTGCACGTGCAAGAAAACCAATTTACAAAATTGACACATTATCTGTGCATGAATTTACAAACTCGTTCAGCGTCGTCAATAGTTTGTTGCTCAAAGCCGCATTCGTGACCCAAAGTTACATTGCACTGTATAAGTGGCTGCGGATCTGGCGAGGAGGTTGGATCGGCACAAATCTCTAGGGAGGATATTTATGTCCAATTCGAATTTTTCACGTCGCGGCGTGCTCAAAACTGGCATGGTTGCCAGTGCTGGTCTCGCTATTCCACAGTATCTGCGCGCAGCCGGCCACACTGGCTATACAAACGCGCCTGGCGACAGCGGGTCAGTCAAAATCGGTTTCAACGTACCGCAGACTGGCGCTTACGCCGAAGAAGGTCTTGACGAACTGCGCGCTCAAGAGCTTGCAGTCGAGCATCTAAATGGCATCGGCGACGGTGGCATGCTGAACACTTTTTCTGAGAAGAACCTCGATGGCACAGGTATCTTGGGCAGGAAGGTCGAGTTCGTAACAGGCGATACACAGACGAAATCTGACGTGGCCCGTGCATCCGCACAGTCCATGATCCAAAAAGACGGCTGCATCATGATCAACGGCGGGTCATCTTCCGGTGTTGCGATTGCTGTTCAAGGTCTGTGCCAAGATGCTGGTGTGATCTTCATGGCCGGCCTGACGCACTCTAACGACACAACTGGTAAAGATAAGAAAGCCAATGGCTTCCGTCACTTCTTTAACGGTTACATGTCTGCTGCGGCTCTTGGTCCAGTTCTGGAGGCTGAATACGGGAATGATCGTAATGCTTATCACCTGACAGCTGACTATACATGGGGCTGGACACAGCAGGAATCCATTCAGAGTGCGACAGAAGCACTTGGCTGGAAAACCGCACAGAACGTTCTGACGCCAGTTGGCGCCGGCGACTTCTCATCATACATCGCTCCAGTTCTGAATTCTGGCGCGGATACATTGATCCTGAACCACTACGGTGGGGACATGGTGAACTCTTTGACACAGGCTGTTCAGTTTGGTCTCAAAGACAAGCAGGTCAACGGCAAAGATTTCACGATCATCGTGCCGCTTTACTCTGAGCTGATGGCCGCTGGTGCGGGTTCCAACATACAAGGCGTGTTCGGTTCTATGAACTGGAATTGGCAGCTGCAGGATGAAGGCACTAAAGCTTTCGTTAAATCCTTTGGCGAAAAATACGGCTTCCCGCCATCCGGTGCGGCGCACACTTGCTACGTTCAGACTCTGCTTTATGCGGATGCTGTGACACGCGCAGGTACGTTCAACCCTTGCGGCGTTGTTGAAGCGCTTGAAGACTTCGACTTCGACGGTATGGGCAACGGTCCAACATCGTACCGTGGCGCTGATCACCAGTGCTTCAAAGACGTGTTGGTCATGAAGGGCACAGACAATCCAACGAACCAGTTCGATACACTGGAAATCGTGGAAGTCACACCACGTGCGCAGGTGGAATATGCACCCGATCACCCAATGTTCGCCGGCGGCGATCTGGGCGAATGTAACCCTGGCGCATAAGCTAACAAAATCCGAGACCGGCGCAATGTGCCGGTCTCACCTACCTCGGGGGATCGGGGGCTAGACGGCCATCATTGGGTGCGCCGTATCAGTCAAGACTGTGAAAAGGCGAGGTCAATGGACGATATTATTCTACAAATTCTCAACGGGTTAGACAAAGGCTCTGCTTATGCTTTGATTGCCTTAGGTCTGACGTTGATCTTTGGGACACTAGGTGTGGTCAACTTTGCCCACGGAGCCCTTTTCATGATCGGAGCGTTCTGCTCAGTTACGGTGTCACGTGTTTTGTCTGCGAGCTTCGTAAAAATTGACGAAACCCAGACAGATTTTCTTGGTAATCCGCTCAAGGTTGAAACGCCGTATGTACATGAATGGTTCGGCCCGGAATTTGGTGCATCGCTGATTGACTGGGCAGTTCCAATCGCCATTGTCTTCGCAATCCCTTTCATGGTGCTTTTCGGCTTCGTGATGGAACGCGGTTTGATCAAACATTTTTACAAACGTCCTCACGCGGATCAGATTCTTGTGACCTTTGGACTTGCAATTGTCATCGGTGAGATCATCAAAGCTAACTTTGGCGCAAACCCTATCCCTACCCCTGCCCCTTCTGCTTTTGCCGGTGCTATGGATTTTGGAGTCATGTTGGGTTTTGAACCCAACGCCATCATTTATCCGATTTGGCGCTTTGTCTATTTCTTGTTCTCAATGGTTATTATCTCCGCTGTGTTTGCCTTCTTGCAATTCACAACATTTGGCATGGTTGTCCGTGCGGGTATGGCAGATCGCGAAACCGTCGGCCTGCTGGGCATCGACATCGACAAGCGCTTTACCTTTATGTTTGGCCTTGCCGCGGCGGTGGCTGGTTTGGCCGGTGTGATGTACACGCCGATCTTGTCGCCGAACTATAATATTGGGATGGACTTCCTAGTGCTGTCGTTCGTTGTGGTTGTTGTTGGCGGCATGGGGTCCTTACCCGGCGCTGTGCTGGCTGGCTTCATGCTGGGTATTTTGCAGTCGTTCGCATCCATGAACGAGGTCAAATCAATACTGCCCGGTATCGACCAAATCATCATCTATCTTGTTGCAATCATCATCTTGCTGACCCGGCCACGTGGCCTCATGGGACGCAAGGGCGTGATGGAGGAATAATCATGCTTGGTATGAACAGAAAAGATACAATACTCTTCATCGTCGTTTGCCTGATGGTGCTAATGGCCCCTATCTTCCTAAACCCCTTCCCTACGGAAAGCGCGTTTTCGCAGTTCAACGCGGGCTACCCTGCCCTTATGCAACGCTTTGTCATCTTTGGTATTCTGGTCATCGGCTTTAACATCCTCTTCGGTCTGACAGGGTACCTGTCCTTCGGACACGCTGCGTTTCTTGGTGTGGGATCGTTTGCCGCCGTTTGGATGTTCAAACTGCTGTCCTACAACATCGTCCCTGCCATCGTCTTGTCAGTGGTTGTTTCGGGTCTGTTCGCGATCGTCATAGGCTATGTGTCACTACGTCGGTCAGGCATTTATTTTTCAATCCTGACGCTGGCCTTTGCCCAGATGATGTATTCAATTGCCTATTCTGACCTTCTCGGCAAAATCATCGGCTCCCCGATCACTAACGGTGAAACTGGGTTGCAGGTTTACAACGATGACCCACAATTCCTTTTAGGGAATGGCCCGACGACACCACACTTGTTTGGCTGGGAAATGAACGGGTCCTTTACATGGGACATCGGCGGCTGGAGCTTTGTGTTCCATAACGGCTATTACCTTGCCGGGTTGTTCATGATCCTGTCTTTCTACTTAGCGATCCGCATCTTCCGCTCGCCATTTGGTCTGATCCTGCGGTCAATCAAATCGAACCAACAGCGACTGAACTACATGGGCGTATCAACACGGCCTTATATGCTGACGGCTTTTGTCATCTCTGGCATGTACGCGGGTCTGGCCGGTGGTCTACTGGCTTCGATGGACCCTTTGACAGGGGCGGAACGCATGTTCTGGACCGCATCAGGAGAGATCGTGATCATGTCGATCTTGGGTGGTGTTGGGACGCTAATCGGTCCGATCCTTGGCGCTGGTGTGATCAAATACATGGAAAACATCATCTCTACAATCAACGACACTGTGGTACATGGATGGTTTGGCTTTATGCCCGATGGCCTTGAGAACTTCGTGGTTGCCATTGTTCACCCTTTCATCGGAAAAGGCTGGCACCTGACCTTGGGCCTTGTGTTCATGGCGGTCGTAATCTTCCTGCCCGGTGGTTTGGTTGAGCTGGGTCAGCGCATTGGCGCGAAGTTCAGCCGCAAGAAATCAACTGACGTGGCGTCCAGTACCAAGACGCCGGCTGAATAAGGAGATTTGAGATATGGGCATCCTTGAAATTAAAGGCGTCAACAAACGCTTTGGTGGATTGCAAGCCTTGGGTGACGTGAACCTAAGCATTGCTGAGAACACGGTCCACGCGATTATCGGCCCAAACGGGGCCGGTAAATCCACGCTGCTGAACGTGCTGGTTGGGAAATTGATCCCGGATAGCGGGTCTGTGATGTTCGACGGCCAATCTATCCTAGGCCGTCAGCCTTACGAAATTAATCAGATGGGCATTTCTCGGGTGTTTCAAACGCCCGAGATTTTCGCGGATCTGACCGTGTTCGAAAACGTGATGATCCCATGCTTTGCTAAGCGCGATGGGGCCTTTCGGCTTCACGCATTGGGCAGCGTGGGTCACGAAACGGACATCCACGAAACCGCAGAGGCCATTCTGGAAGACGTCAACATGCTGGAAAAGCGGCACATGATCGCCTCTTCCCTTTCGCGAGGTGACAAGCGGCGGTTGGAAATGGCGATGTGTCTGGTGCAAAAACCGCGTTTGTTGCTGTTGGACGAACCCACCGCCGGTATGGCCCGCGCGGACACCAACAACACCATCGACTTGCTGAAAGAAATCAAAGCGAAACGCGATATCACGATGGCGATTATCGAGCATGACATGCACGTCGTGTTTTCTTTGGCGGAACGCATCACTGTGCTGGCCCAAGGCACGCCATTGGTCGAAGATACGCCTGAAAACATCAAAGGCCATCCGAAAGTGCGCGAAGCGTACCTTGGCGAAGCACAGGTGTAAGGAACAACCCCATGAACCAGCCATTCAATAATAACGCCAATAACGCGGCTACTCATCCCGCTTTTCTGAGCGTCTGGGAAATCGAAGCGTATTACGGCGAAAGCTACATCGTTCAAAACGTCAGCTTTAACATCCATGAAGGCGAAATCCTGGCACTGCTAGGACGTAACGGTGCGGGCAAAACTTCAACCTTGCGCGCCATTGCCCGCCTTGAAGATCCCGCCCTTAAGCATGGTGAAATTTGGTTGGACCATCAGCCGTTGCACCAAATGAAGGCGCATCAGGCATCTGCTGCGGGGATTGCGCTTGTGCCGGAGGATCGGCGCATCATTGCGGGCCTGACGGTTGAAGAAAACCTGCAACTTGCCCAAATTGCGCCACCGATCGGATGGTCTCTGGAACGAATCTATGATTTGTTTCCCCGCTTGGGTGAGCGCAAGAAACAAGAAGGCATCACACTGTCTGGTGGCGAACAGCAAATGCTTGCCATTGCACGTGCATTGGCACGCGATATCAAGGTTCTTCTGTTGGACGAACCCTACGAAGGTTTGGCGCCAGTCATCGTACAAGAGATCGCAAAAACGCTGGGCATTATCCGTGATCAAGGCATCACGACCGTTATTGTGGAACAAAACGCGGTTGCCGCTTTGAAACTGGCTGATCGTGCGGTGATCTTGGACACGGGCACCGTGGTCTTCGACGGTTCCGCCGCCGAAGTGCTTGAGAACGCAGAACTGCGCTCGCAGTACCTCGCAATCTAATCCAGCCTTTGTGTTAATCTAAAATCGAAGGGAGTTCACTTCCTTCGATTAATCATTTGGTAAGCTCGCGCGATG
>JBLHTS010000062.1:0-14523 GCA_047627695.1 Yoonia sp.
AAGTGACTGTTAAATAACAAATCTGCCTAACCCTGAACCAAAGGGGGGGGAGGGCCCGATTATGAGAGAACACATGAAAACCGATTACACGCGCTATTTGCCCATCCTGACATGGGGGCGGACCTATAATCGCTCTGCTTTGTCGAATGACCTGGTCGCCGCGTTGATCGTGACAATCATGCTTATCCCGCAATCGCTGGCCTATGCCTTGCTGGCTGGACTGCCACCAGAGGCAGGACTTTATGCGTCGATTGTACCGATCATGCTTTATGCCGTGTTCGGGACCAGTCGCGCTTTGGCTGTTGGACCTGTCGCCGTCGTTTCGCTGATGACGGCAGCCGCCCTCAGCAATATCGTCGAGCAAGGGACAATGGGCTATGCTGTTGCCGCGCTTTCTCTGGCGGCCCTTTCGGGCATTATCTTGTTGGCGATGGGCTTATTTCGCTTGGGGTTCATTGCCAATTTTCTGTCCCACCCCGTTATTGCGGGCTTTATCACCGCGTCAGGCATCATCATTGCAGCAAGTCAGCTCAAGCACATCCTTGGAATAAATGCAGAGGGTCATAATCTGCTGGAACTGGTCGTATCGCTAAGCCAACACCTCTCTGAAACCAACTGGACAACTGCGGTTATTGGCGTCCTTGCCACAGGGTTCCTGTTCTGGGTTCGCAAGGGGCTAAAGCCGCTTCTGGCAAAGCTTGGCGTTACGGGCGCTTTGGCAGGCATCTTGTTAAAGACTGGGCCAGTTGCAGTGGTTGTTGCAACAACGGCGTCTGTCTGGGCCTTTGGACTTTCTGATCAAGGCGTCAAAATCGTCGGTGAGGTTCCGCAAAGTCTGCCGCCTTTGACGCTGCCTTCCTTTTCATCCGAACTGCTTTGGCAGCTTTTGTTGCCAGCCTTCTTGATTTCAATCATCGGCTTTGTGGAATCGATATCAGTTGCGCAGACTCTTGCCGCCAAAAAGCGTCAGCGTATCGACCCGAACCAGGAATTGATCGGCCTTGGAGCCGCAAATATCGGAGCTTCGCTGACGGGTGGTTTCCCTGTCACCGGAGGTTTTTCGCGATCTGTTGTCAATTTTGATGCGGGTGCCGAAACCCCCGCTGCTGGCGCGTTTACGGCTGTCGGGCTGGCTGTTGCGGCCGTCGCATTGACCCAGTTGATCTATTTTCTGCCCAAAGCAACCTTGGCGGCCACAATCATCGTCGCAGTCCTAAGCCTAGTTGATTTTTCTATCCTCAAACGCAGCTGGAACTATTCCAAGGCGGACTTTGCGGCTGTACTTGCGACGATCCTTTTGACCCTGACGCTGGGCGTCGAGGCTGGCGTTTCTGCAGGCGTCGGGCTTTCGATCCTGTTGCATCTTTACAGATCCTCTAAGCCGCATATCGCCGAGGTCGGTCAAGTGCCCGGCACGGAGCACTATCGCAATATCCTGCGCCATGATGTTTTGACCGACCCCAGCATCGTCACGTTGCGGGTGGATGAAAGCCTTTATTTCGCGAACGCACGCTATCTGGAAGACAAGATCCAGGCCCGCGTCGCAAAAGATAAGAGCGTCCGCCACGTGATTCTGCAGTGTTCAGCAATCAATGAAATTGATCTCAGCGCGCTTGAATCCCTTGAGGCAATCAATGAGCGACTGCGCGAAATGCATGTCCAATTGCATCTTTCTGAGGTCAAAGGGCCAGTCATGGACCGCCTCAAACGAGAGCACTTCTTGGCAGAGATGACCGGCAAGGTGTTTTTGTCCCAGTTTGAAGCCGTCAAAACGCTACAGATGCAGACCAGTGACAAATCGGCCGATCCCAATGAAGCAGAAGCATCCAAATAGGGACCACTCCAGACGGCATATACCGAAAAATTCCAAGCAATCGCCGACAAGGCAATGTCAACAATCGGGGCGCGCTGTCGGCGGCGACTGCGCTCAGTTCACCTGTGCGGGTCAGCGCGTCCACGCGTTTGTAGGTTGAGCGCACATCCTCTTCGACCCGTGTGCGCTCCTGATCAAGCCACAGTGCGCTGCGATCTTCTGGGTCGGCCATATTAAGTTTCTGGATCTCTACCAAGATGCGCGCGATCTCGGTCAACAAACTGTCATAGAGTTCGTCGATGTCAAGTTCGACTGGATCGCGACTTTTTCGGACCAAGGCTGCAACGTCGTTTGTCTCAAAAAACTGATCGCGGTGCAGATTGAGCCCGTGCAGGACCAGTTCTGTTAAGTTCTTGTAGAGCTGAAGCTCTTCCCATTCGTGATCCACCGCACGCCACAGATAATCCGTTTCACAATCGCTCCGCTGAATTTCGGTCTAATTCCCTGCGCGCACTTCGCGTACCCATGCCACAAGTGTTGCGCGGGCTTCTAGGTCCATCTGGACCGCATTTGGCGGTGGCATTGCGTGGCTGACGCCAGCCTGAAGATAGATTTCGCTGGCGTGGCGTGCGACGTCGCTAGGTGTTTCCAAATAGACGCCTTTTGGCGCCCATTGCATGTTGCCCCACACAGGTTCGCGCGCATGACACATCGAACAGTTTCCGATGACGGTATTGAAGGCGTCGTCAAAGCCTTCGGCTGACACGAACTTCTCTTCATACGGGGTCAAGGCGCGCGCTTCGGCTTCCTGCCATGTGTCGCCCGTGCGCACAGTTGAAAGCCAAGCGATGAGGATCATGAGCAATATGGTGATCGCCCAAGTCCAATGCGGTCCTTTGCCTGTCTTGTGCATGGTGTTGAAATAATGCCGGATGGTCACACCCGTCAGGAAAATTAAGCTTGCGATGATCCACGCGTATTGCGTGCCGAAGGCGAGTGGATAGTGGCTCGACAACATCAGGAATACGACGGGCAGCGTGAGATAGTTGTTGTGTGTCGACCGCACTTTGGCAATCTTGCCATACTTCGCATCAGGCGTGCGGCCCGCTTTCAGGTCTTCGACGACGATGCGCTGATTTGGCATGATCTGGAAAAACACATTGGCCGTCATGATTGTCGCTGTAAATGCGCCAAGGTGCAGCAACGCCGCGCGACCCGTGAAGATTTGGTTATACCCCCAAGACATAACGACAAGGACCACAAACAGCAGCAACATCAAAAGGGTGGGCTTTTCGCTTAGCTTGGATTTGCACATCGCGTCGTAGGCCAGCCAGCCGATTGTCAGCGAACCGCCAGAAATCAGGATGCCCTGCCAAAGTGATAGCTCGGCTTTAGTCGGGTCTAGCAAGAATAGCTCTCCGCCTACCCAATAGACGATCATAAGCAAGGCAGCACCAGACAGCCACGTCGCATAGCTTTGCCATTTGTGCCACGTCAGATGCTCGGGCATCTCGGCAGGAGCAACCATGTATTTTGTGGTGTGATAAAAGCCGCCGCCGTGCACTTCCCATTCTTCACCAGAAACACCTTCGGGCATATTGGGTGCCGGTTTCAGCATCAGGTCCAGTGCGATGAAATAGAACGAAGCGCCTATCCACGCCATTGCCGTGATGACATGCAGCCAACGGACCGAAAAAGCGATCCAGTCCCATAAAATAGCCAAGTCGTACATACCAACCTCCTGAGATTCGAATTTGATAACATGCTAGGCGAGATCAAATTGTTCTGGTATCACCTCAAAACACCAAGCAGCATCAAAAAAAGCAAAACAATGTCTTATTTCGAAAATATCAGAACCTTTGTCCGTGTCTATGAGTTGGGTAGCATGTCTGCCGCCGCGCGTGACCTTCGTATTTCGCCTGCTGTTACGTCTTCACGGATTTCGCAACTTGAGGAACGACTTGGTGTCCGGCTTTTTCAACGCACGACCAGAAGCCTGTCTGCGACCGAACAAGGTAAGGCGTTTTATGGTGGTGCGTGTCAGGTGCTCGAGTCAGTAGAGAGTGCAGAAGCCCAAGTTGTCGATATCACCGATCAACCGCGTGGCGCGCTATATGTCGCCGCCCCTTTGGGTGTAGGCCGCCGCCTTATCGCGCCACAGGTTCCGGCCTTTTTGGCTGAATATCCCGAAGTGAACATGCGGCTCAGGCTTACGGATCGCAAAGTCGATCTGACGACCGAAGGATTGGATCTGGCATTCTTTCTTGGGCAGCCTGAAGACAGTAATCTGCGCATCAAGAAGATAGCTGATGTGCAGCGCGTGTTGTGTGCATCGCCTGACTATATCTTAGCACATGGGCACCCGCGGTCAGGGCACGACATCGTTAAGGACAAGCATGAGTGTTTAAATTTGCGATTTCCCGGAGCAACTGAGTTTCAGTGGCCGTTAGTGACACCTTCGGGCACCAAAAGAATTCGCGCGGCGGGGCGGTTCGAATGCGATGATGGCGATATCTTGGTGGATTGGGCTTTGGCAGGACACGGGATCACGCTCAAACCGGTTTTCGAAGTGGCAAGCCACCTGAAATCGGGCGCACTGGTTGTCGTCGGGGACGAGACTCCGCCAGAGCCCATTCAAATGGCCTGTTTGTTTACACATCGCAGGCACCAAGACCCCAAGACGCGCCTTTTCATGGAGTTTGTCATAGAGCGTATCAGTAGCGCGATCCAAAAGACCGCGTTGCCAGATCAGCTTCCACGGTAAGTGGAATAGCTGAACGGGGATAAAAGGAGCGGCACATGATAATGCTGATCTTCGGACATCCCAAAGCGGAGCGGGATGACATCAAGAAATCGCGGTGTTTCGGGTGGTACGCCAATGCGGTCTAGATAATCACCTGCGTGAAATACCAATTCGTATGTGCCAAGCGCGAATTCGTCTTCGGGCAAGATTTGCACATCGGTGCGGCCGTCGTCATTGGTCACGACAGATTTTAGATGCGTGCGCGTCTCTGCGATGATCCGGTAGAGATCAATTTTCAAACCCTCAGCGGGACATCCACGTGCGGTGTTAAGAACATGGGTGGTGAGATAGCCTGTCATAGTAAGCCCCTTTGATTTGAATGAGTGTCCCAACTGTTGGCCGCAGATACAAACCCTGACCTTCCTAAGGCTGCTTCGCTTTTTTTTTGAAAAACATTTATATTGTTTTGAATTACAACCGCACTATTCAGGAGTACGTAAAGTGAACCGATACCCACGCGATATGACAGGATATGGTGCAAACCCACCTGCGGCAAATTGGCCCAATGGTGCGAAGATTGCCATTCAAATTGTCCTTAATTATGAAGAGGGTGGCGAGAATAACGTGCTGCATGGGGATGCCGCATCAGAGGCGTTTTTGTCCGAAATCACAGGTGCCGCAGCTTGGCCCGGTCAGCGTCACTGGAACATGGAATCAATCTACGAATACGGATCGCGTGCCGGTTTCTGGCGTGTCCACCGGATGCTGAGCGATCTGCCTGTGACGGTGTACGGCGTTGCCACCGCATTGGCCCGTGCACCTGAACAGGTTGCTGCGATGAAAGCCTCTGGTTGGGAAATTGCCAGCCACGGCCTGAAATGGGTCGAACACAAAGACATGCCCGAAGACGAAGAACGTGCTCAGATCGCAGAGGCTATCCGGCTCCATACTGAAGTCGTCGGTCAACCGCCGCGCGGGTGGTATACAGGCCGGTGTTCGAACAACACGGTCAGACTTGCTGCTGAAACGAACCAGTTCGCCTATGTCGCCGATAGCTACGCGGATGATCTGCCGTATTGGATACGCTTTGGCCGCCAAGACCAGCTAATTGTACCCTATACAATGGATTGCAACGACATGCGGTTTGCCATTCAGGCGGGATTTACAACGGGTGATCAATTTGAACGTCATCTCAAAGACAGCTTTGATTATCTGTATGAAGAAGGTGAGGCTGGTCAGCCTAAGATGCTGTCAATTGGCCTGCACTGTCGTCTGATAGGTCGTCCGGGCCGCGCTGCTGCTTTGCGGCGCGCGATTGAACACTTTCATTCCCACGAAGGAGTTTGGTTCGCTACGCGTCTGCAAATTGCCGAGCATTGGGCAAAGGAGAACCCACCAATGTCACTGAACCGACCTTCCGATATGGATCGCGATACTTTCGTAGCCGCGTTTGGTGGCATCTTTGAGCATAGCCCTTGGATGGCCGACGGTGCCTATGATCTAGAGCTGGGTCCAACACACGATAGCGCGCAAGGCGTACATCAGATGTTGGCGCGTATTTTCCGAAGTGCAGATGCGGACAAGCGTTTAGGCGTACTGACAGCGCACCCCGATTTGGCTGGTAAACTGGCAGAAGCCGAACGATTGACGGCTGAGTCCACGGCTGAACAGGCCTCTGTTGGCTTGGATTCCCTGACGGATGAGGAGCGCTCCACGCTGACGGCAATGAATACAGAATACACGTCGAAGTTCGGCTTTCCTTTCATCATTGCCGTGCGCGACAACACCAAAGCGTCGATCATGGACGCGTTTCAGCGCCGCATCGATAATGACAGCGATACAGAATTCGCCGAAGCTTGCCGCCAAGTTGAGCGGATTGCAGAACTGCGCCTGATCGAGAAGTTCGGCGCATGAGCAATCGCATTAAAGTGCAGTCATTGACCGTCGAGGCGTTCGCGCCTTTCGGTGACGTGATGGATGCGGCAGGTGCGCCAGACAAGTTGATCAATCAAGGTAAATGCGGACGGTTCCACGACAGGGCGCTACTGGATTTTTCAGATGGCGCTGCAGGGATTAGCATTTTTCAAGGCGAAGTGGAAACACTGCCGTTGTCTTTGCAGATGGTTGAACGGCACCCGGACGGCAGTCAGGCATTTGTGCCGATGTCTTTGGACCCGTTCTTGGTCGTTGTGGCGCGCGATGATGCGGGGGTCCCCGCAGCCCCAAAAGCATTTGTGACCGCACCTGGCCAAGCTGTCAATTTTCATCGGGGCACATGGCACGGTGTCTTGACCCCTTTATCCAAGCCGGGGCTGTTTGCGGTCATTGACCGCATCGGGGTGGGAGCAAACCTGCAAGAGCACTGGTTCGACACAAGCTACATCATCGAAGGGTGAACGCAGCAGTTGGTGAAAGACCAACACCAAGAAACATTAAAGGGAGGAAAATCAACAATGTCAGATACATCAATCGGGACGCCAGAACAGATGCGCGATCCTAATTATATGCCACCGGTCTATAAGGCGGTCCCACTGGGGCTTCAGCACGTTTTGGCGATGTTCATCTCGAACGTGACACCTGCGATCATCATTTGCGGTGCCGCTGGCATCGGTTTCGGATCAGACCAAGGCGCGCTCGGTTTTCCGGCAATGACCTACATGATCCAGATGTCGATGTTCTTCGCAGGAATTGCGACATTAATCCAGACAATCGGAATAGGTCCAGTTGGTGCCAAGCTACCCATCGTTCAGGGAACATCGTTTGCGTTTATTCCAATCATGATCCCGCTTGTTGCGGGTAAAGGTGAAGAAGCCCTTGCGATTGTGATGGGTGGCGTCTTGGTCGGTGGTCTCTTCCACGCGTTCCTTGGGCTGTTCATCGGCAAAATCCGCTTTGCCTTGCCGCCACTTGTGACAGGCTTGGTTGTTACGATGATCGGTCTGGCCTTGGTCAAGGTTGGCATTCAGTATGCGGCCGGCGGCGTGCCGGCGATTGGCACCGAAGAATACGGTAGCCTGCAAAACTGGACTGTCGCGGGCATCGTGATCGTCGTGACACTTGCTCTCAAGTTCTATGCGCGCGGTATGGTGGCAATCTCTGCGGTCGTGATCGGTCTGCTTGCGGGCTATGTCGTAGCCGCCATGATGGGCATGGTTAGCTTTGCAAACGTAGGGCGCGCAGCGTCCTTCTCATTGCCAAATCCACTGCACTTTGGTCTGGAATTTGGCGTTGCTGCAATTATCGGATTCTGTCTTATGGGCTTTGTGTCTGCGGTTGAAACTGTGGGCGACGTATCTGGTATCACCAAAGGTGGTGCTGGTCGTGAAGCAACCGACAAAGAGATCCAAGGTGCTACATTCGCCGACGGTCTGGGAACCGCACTTGCGGGCCTGTTTGGCGCATTGCCAAACACATCGTTCAGCCAGAACGTTGGTTTGATCGCGATGACAGGTCTAATGAGCCGCCACGTTGTCACTATCGGTGCGCTGTTCTTGATCGCTGCTGGCCTGATCCCGAAAGTTGGCGCAATCATTTCTACCATCCCAATCGAAGTTCTGGGTGGCGGTGTGATTGTAATGTTTGGCATGGTTGTGGCTGCCGGTATGTCTATGCTGTCAGATGTGGACTGGAACCGTCGCAACATGGTGATCTTTGCGATTGCTTTGTCGCTGGGCCTTGGACTTCAGCTTGAGCCGGGCGCACTACAGCACCTACCTAGCACATGGAAAGTTCTTGCTACCTCCGGCATTTTGCCGGCGGCGTTGATTGCTATCGTGTTGAATTTGATCCTGCCAGAAGAACTGCCAGGCGAATCCACCGAGGAAGTATCCGGCGGCATGGCTGGTCACGGCAAAGGTTCGCTTCCACACGAGTAAGCAAAAGACAAAAGAGCCTCGCCGCATCTGTGGCGGGGGTTTTTTCGCCAAGGCAGCGCCATTGGCAAACGACAATCACTACATGATTTGGCACGACTAGACTGGCGCAACTCAGGTTGCGCCATGTTTGTTTTGCCTGGCCTCAAGCAGTGCCTGTCATCGCGAAGACTTCACCCCAGCTCAGCATGGCAGAGCGATGACGGAGGCAATAAAAAACCCCGCTCCAAACTGAATGGAACGGGGAATATTGGATTGCTGCTATCAGTCTTTACTTGAGTGAATGTGACGACGCGCTTGCTGGGCGCAGAGCCATATGCCGGTTCACGTCTTTGTACAGCAGATACCGAAACTTGCCCGGGCCGCCCGCGTAACAGGCCTGCGGACAGAAAGCGCGGAGCCACATATAGTCGCCTGCCTCAACCTCGACCCAGTCTTTATTCAGCCTATAGGCAGCTTTGCCTTCAAGAACATAAAGCCCGTGTTCCATAACATGGGTTTCCAAGAACGGGATAACTGCGCCTGGTTCAAAAGTGACCACAGTGACATGCATATCATGGCGCATATCGGTGGGATCAACAAAACGGGTCGTGGCCCATTTACCGTCCGTATCTGGCATAACTGTCGGTGCTACGTCGTTTTCATTGGTGACTATAACATCCGGCAAAGCCAGCCCATCAACGTGTTCATAAGCTTTACGTATCCAGTGAAAGCGCAGCATTTCTGCGCCTTTGTTGTGCAAGGTCCAGTTGGATGAAGGCGGTAAATAGGCGTAGCCGCCGGGCGTCATTTGATGTTCGTTTCCATCAATTGTCAGCGTCGCCTTACCTTCGACAATAAATAGAACACCTTGCGCAACAGGGTCGAGTTCTGGGCGGTCGGAGCCGCCACCCGGGGCCACTTCCATGATGTACTGCGAAAATGTCTCTGCAAAGCCGCTCAATGGCCGCGATAGTACCCAAAGCCGTGTGCCGTTCCAAAATGGCAGAAAACTGGTGACAATATCTCGCATGGTCCCCTTAGGGATCACGGCATAGGCATCGGTAAAGACGGCACGATCTGTCAGCAGTTGGTCTTGTCCGGGATGACCCCCGGTTGGTGCGTAATATTTGGCTGACATGACAATCCTCTAAGAACAGTGGCTAGCTTTACTATGGGCGTGCCACGCGACTAGGGCCATTGACGATGTGGTGACAGGACTTTCTGATTTTTATTGATAATTACCCAGTATTAATAGAAAGTGACTTAGCCTGCTTTTGTGGCCCTGCGCATATGCTTGCCATTGCCATACACTGAGATGCCCTTAGTTTCCTAGACGCTTGCCTGGTTCATTTTCCTTTGTTTGATTTCATAGTCAACCGGCGACAGCATACCGTTGTTGGTGTGCTTGCAAGTTGGGTTGTAGAACATATCGATGTAATCAAACACGTCCTGCCTTGCAGCGTGGCGTGTGAAGTATGTCCGCCGCCTGATGCGTTCCCATTTCAACAGCTGAAAGAAGCTTTCTGCGACGGCGTTTTCATAACAGTTTCCGCGCCTGCTCATACTTGCATCCAAATTGTGCTTGCCGAAAAACGATCGCCACTCTTTGCTGGTGAACTGTGACCCTTGGTCGAAATGGATCATGACCTTGGCCTTTGGTTTGCGCCGCCAAACTGCACTCAGCAATGCCTGCAAAGCGAGGTCGGTCGTCATGCGCGACTGCATCGACCAGCCAACCACACGCCTCGAGAACATATCAATTGCAACAGCCAGACATGACCAGCCCTCGTGCGTCTTGATGTATGTTATGTCAGTCACCCAAATACAGCCAGCCATATCGACTTCGAAATGACGGTCCAGTGTGTTGTCAGTGAAAACCGCTGGCTTGCCGCCGTATCTAGCAGGCCGACGTTTGCAGTCAATCTGCGCTGCCCGCCAAGTTGACCAGACGCGCAACGCGGTTCTCTGAGCAAGTCTCACCTGCATCAAGAAGATCAGCATGCAGCTTGCGATATCCATAGACCTTACCGCTGTCGGTCAATGCTTGCTGGTCACATTGTAGAGCAAAGTATTGCAACTCTTCTTGTAGCACACGGTCATACTATCCCCTGTTTCTTCCTAGCTTATGTCGCGCTTTGCTACAGCATTCAATGGATGCTTCCCGCCGAATCCCGTCATTCGATCACACCGGAGCATCCTTAACTTTGGGCTTATCTTATACTTTTCCATATCGATCTGCGAAGATTGAGCCAGTGTCCACCATATCGTTTTTGATGGGCACTGGTGGCGGCTGGATCGCTTTGGGCTTGGTCGTGATGGACCGTTAGAGAGTACGATCAGCCGCCGTCTTCGCATGAGGCCTGAACGGATACGCAAGCCATGGGCTTGCATGACAAGCATAGGACATGACGATGATGACGGATGATAGCATTGGTATAGATATTTCGAAGGACTTTTTGGACGCATACCGACTGAGTGATGGCGCCACAAAGCGCTTTCAGAACTCACCTGCCGGTTTCCGAACCTTATCAACATGGCTGGGCGGAGGCATGCTAACCCGCGTCGTGTTTGAGGCTACTGGAGCATATCATAGGAGTTTTGAGCGGACCTTTTCAGGTAAGCTGCCCTTGGTGAAAGTTAATCCCTTGCAAGCACGCCGGTTCGCCCAAGCCTGCGGGACCAGGGTCAAAACGGATGAGGTAGATGCACGCATGCTCGCAAGTTTTGGGAATGCTCTGGCCTTAGAACCGGATCAACCCATCGATGGAAAGCAATTTGAACTCAAAGAGTTATTTAGTTCTAGAGGTGCTCTGATCAAAGACCGCACCCGTTTGATCAATCGTCTACAAACACAAACCCTTGCGCTCGTTAAGAAGCAAACCAAAGCGCGGATAGATCAGATAAAAAGTCAGCTAAAAACGTTGCAGCAAGACATCAACACAAGGCTGCAAGACTGCCCGGGTCGCGCCAGAACCAACACAATCCTTCGATCCATTCCTGGCATTGGTGAAGTCGCTGCAGCAACCATTCTCATTGAGATGCCCAAAATTGGGACGCTTCAAAAAAAGAAAGCGGCCAGCCTCACTGGATTGGCTCCCATGACCCGACAATCGGGAACTTGGCGTG
Organism: Yoonia sp.; assembly: GCA_047627695.1. Classification (GTDB taxonomy): domain Bacteria; phylum Pseudomonadota; class Alphaproteobacteria; order Rhodobacterales; family Rhodobacteraceae; genus Yoonia. The sequence goes on from JBLHTS010000062.1 coordinate 11,537, forward strand.
GCAAAGCAACCATTCAAGGTGGCCGAAAACAGCTGCGCGACGCGCTCTACATGCCTGCTCTCGTCGCTGTCAAACACAACCCCGATATGTGCGACAAATACCAAAGCATGATCAAACAGGGCAAACCGCAAAAGGTCGCTCTCACAGCCATCATGCGGAAACTCATTGAACTCGCAAACACCTTGGTCAAAGCAGATCGAGAGTGGGTTCAAAACGACGCTTGACCAAGACGGATACTCTTAACTGAGTTCGCTGCACCACGCACCAAGGTCTGCGCCGCGTGGTGGTTTCAGCTGGTCGAAGCCACACCAGTCGACAAATAACGGTCACCTACGAACGATTTTGACCATTGAGCAACGTTCAAGTCGCTGTTGGGTGGCAATGGCTGAACCTCCGATCGGTAAGTCATAAAAGTCTATTCCAGTGTCAGGTCAACACATGGCACTTAAGTTCGCGATGAGCATGTCACGCTTTTTGTCCATTTGCTCCTGCATCTTATGCGAGAGATCGGCTTCGGGGCCACAGCAGATGATTGCGGTTTGCTTTAGCTCGCGATGCGTACGGCTCGATGCGTCCGACATTGCCCGTTGGACAATTTCTAAAATGGCTTTCTTTTCAGTGATTGGAACGTCGGAAAGGGCAACATCCAATTCTTGCGTCACCCGCTTGGTTAGTTTCTCAAGATTCATTTAGTCGTCTCCACGTTTTCAGAACACAATGTTCTTGGCTCAGGGCCGTAGGTTATCGCCCGTGTTCTATATCCCACCAAAAGAACTTCTTCAAACTTCCTGACCAGCTGACCAGTATTCTTCATCTTTTGCAGGAACCGACAGCCGATATGTTTTAGGCCGAGGAGTATCGTCTATTTGGGCTCAAACCGGACTTTCGCTGCAGTCAGCAACGAGGTCTGCTATGCGGACAAAGCTGTCAACTGAGTCAATGCTTAAAAAATCTGCTTTCGTCCCAAAGCAGGCTTAACAGCATTTCATGTCAGGGCCAGCTTCTCGCGACGGCCCTTTAGTACGAAATCTATGAACAACCGGACTTTGTTGTCCAGTAGCCGCCGATACGGATAGAGGCATCCAAACATAGCGGGCTCTGGCGGGGTTTCGGGAAGGACTTCGACAAGGTCGCTACTTAGAAGATGCTCCGCGACATCAAAACGCGGCTTGTTGATGATGCCACGTCCGGCACATGCCTAAACCGTCAGTACATCGCCGACATCTGAATCGTAACTACCGGATGCATCCATCTGCTTTGATCCTTCGGATGTTGAAAGCGTCCAGAACCACTCGGGGGATCGTGGGTAGCGCAACAGCAGAAAATTGTGGCGGTGAAGGAGGTGTATGAAAAATCATGCAGTTGTGTATGAAAAGTATTGCTACAAAGTTACAAACTTAGAGAATTGCGATGAGTTGGAACTTGTTTCAAAATTATCGTACTAAGATATTAGTGATGGTTCGATGAACGAGTTACTGTAGTGAGTTTGTCGCGGTTTTGCGACTTGTTTTGTAAGTATTTGTGTTTGCCAGTGAGCACCAAGTTGTTTTGTTCGCATCGACTCTCTGAATTGCTGAGGGCATTTATGGCGATCAATAGTCACAGGCAATGTTAACGAGTAAAGAGACGGGGTACGTGATGATACAGAAGATCGTTTCATTTGATAAAAGACTTAAGCCGATTGTGCGACGCCACAGTAATATGTCCAATGGCGTTGTGCGATCCATTAATGCACAAGGATTGATCGTTGCGCGTCCTAGGCTTTACAAGCCTAGCTTCCCGCTCAAAAGCCTGTTGATCGTTCTTACGTTTGGCTTTTTGCTGAAAGGGTTCTTGCTGGCCGGCCTGGGCGAAGTAGCTTACGCAGAGCGTGTTGCGGAGATGCAAACAGGTTCAATGATTGAGCAGATAGGCGCAGGGGTAATGCGGTCTGATCCTCTGACAGTTGTCATCTCGAATGGCATAGCTACGATTCTGCCTTAGAAACGCACCTCGGAAAGAAAAAGCCGCGCTCTCGCAAGGGGCGTTTTTTCTTTTCCAGGGAGATATTCTCAGCGGGGTTTGCGTGTCGCGATTGTCTGACGTCAGCGCTTATGGTCCCTCATCAAACTGCATGCCGTGACTGACGTGGTCGGGCGTCCCATTTGGTTCTTCATGACCGCTGGGCAGGTCAGCGACTGTACTGTCGCACGTGTTCTCGTGAGTAGCCTTCCAGCAGCAAACTGATTCCTAGGGGATCGCGGATATGATGTGGATTGGTTTCGCGAGGCCCTTGTAGACATTGGGATCATGCCCTGCATCCCAGACCGAAAATCGCGTGACAAGGTCGTCAAATATGACAAGCGTCGATAGAGCGTCATGAAGCGATGAGGGAGACCATTAGACGCATTTCGCAAGGACGGCTGCAATCGGTTGGTGACTTCGGGTCGGAACGCAAGGGTAGAACTAGGGTCGCTCCAGCTGTCAATACGGGTCAATATTTCCTTGCATGCATGCGCCGTGCAGCATTATAGCTGTGTCTCAGCCGACCAATTCTACGTTCGGTTTAAGGCCTCAGCCTGCAAGCAAAGCTTCTTGCACCGCCTCATCCCAGCCCAGATAAAACAAATCTCGATCGCGGATTACTGGGCGGGCCATCACCTTGGGGCGAGCGGAAATCTGCGCCTCCGCTTCCGAATTTTTCAGCCAGTCGTTGAGCGCACGGTAGTCGCTGGACTTTCGGTCCACCAGCCGATCACCGAACTCCGCAATCAGCTCAGCCAATTCCGCTTCGCTCAGAGGCTCCGCCCTGATATCGCGAAAAATGACTTCCTTGCCATCTGCCTCCAACGCCTTGCGGGCCCTCTGGCAATTCGTGCAGGTATTCAGTCCGTAGACGATCATATCGCAATCTCCTTAGGCGACTATCCAACAGTCTCTTGTATCACACGCTATGACGCAACCATTCGATCCAGCTTGGCTGCACAGACGCATCCGTGGCATTGATA
>JBLHTS010000063.1:0-14502 GCA_047627695.1 Yoonia sp.
GCCCCACCCTGCGCCACGTTGTTTTCTTCAGCGCCAAGGACAAAGCCGATATTCCGCGCATGGCTGCGGAGCTGGAATTGCTTGCTGGCATCCCGCATGCGCGTTTGTTCGAGGTGTGCCAGAACACGCAAAACGACGCGCTGTCCTCAGAAGTCGATGTGATCGTCTATGCTAAATTTGACAGCGCCGAAGCGCTCGTTGCCTACAAGGCCCATCCGCTTTAGACCGCGTCGACCAAGGCCGTGAGCCCGCTGCGTGACATTCGGATAGCTGAGGGTTTCTAGAAACCTATCCGTTTTTTGCGTTCAACCAGATCCGACACAAGACTCATCGCGGCCAATGCCGAACTGCGGGGATTTTCGGGCAAACCGTTGCCGGAAATGGCAAAGTTGAAACTGCCAAAGTCCCCATCTGCATACACTTCGTGGATGTTCGCGGTGACCGTAGGGTCGGCAATCAATACCACTTCTGTCGCGTCAAATCCCACACCCGCCAAGGCCACGGCTGCGGCAACGTTCGCGTTCTTGGGATAGGTCAGCGCTGCGGCGCGGGCCGTTCCGGTGAAATGCGCAGTGGCTTCGGTTAGCGCATCTAGGTCAAGCACATCATCTGCAGGTGATCCAACCCAACCTTTCGGTGGTTTGCGACCTGTATAGGTGACCTTTGTGATCCTCCCTGCACGCGCGCCCCGCAACGCATCCAGCCCCCCGATTGCGCCGCTGGTCAAATGCAAACGGGACCCGCCAACGTCGGCAGCGGCGGTTAAAGCTGCCTCCAGCAGCGGATCAGCCAAAGCGCCTAGCGATACCGTTAGAACATCAATCCCCAACCCCAAGGCCACGGGCCCATGTTCGGCCAAAGCGGCATGACCGCCGCAATCGACGATCAGATCGGGACGTTCTGGCAAGTCACGCAGATCGGAAATGCAAGGTGGCTGCGATGCAGTCTCTTGCCCAGGCCGCACGATCTGGGCGACTTCGGTGATGTCATGCTGCGTCAACTGGGCGCGTACGTGTTGGCCAATCGCGCCACGCCCGATGATTGCGATTTTCATAACGCTCAGCTCGGATAATCGCGTAAGAAGACCCATTTGTCGCCTTCGGACAGGTCAGGATCGTACGCATAGCCGCCACTGGTGAAATCCTTGATGCCGTCTGCTTCTGTCACGCGGTTTTCAACGATAAATCGCGCCATAGCACCGCGCGCGCGTTTGGCAAAAAAGCTGACGATGCGGGGTTTGTTGTCTTTCACTTCCATAAAGACTGGCGTAATCGCCCGCAATTTCAGCGCCTTGCGATCAGCGGCACCATAATATTCCTGACTGGCGCAGTTGACCAATGTGTCCGTCTGAACCGCCTCGGCTTGCGCGTTGAGCGCCTTGGAAATGGTATCGCCCCAGTAGTCATAAAGCGACTTGCCGCGCCGTGTTTTTAGACGGCTACCCATTTCCAAGCGGTAAGGCTGGATCGCGTCAAGCGGGCGCAGCAGGCCATAAAGCCCCGACAAAATACGCAAATGATCCTGCGCCCATGCCAAATCATCCTCGGACAGGGTCTTGGCTTCGAGACCCTGATAGGTGTCACCGTTGAACGCCAAAGCCGCTGGTTTGGTGGCTTCCGGCGCAGGTTCTGTCGCGAAGGCTTTGAAACGGTCACGATTCAGTCGTGCAAGATCATCGGAAATATCCATCAGACCTTTAAGTTCTTTCAGGGTAAGGTTCCGCGCGGTTTTGGACAGGCGCACCGCGTCTTCCTGAAACTCAGGGGCGGTGGCGGGCACATCAACGGGGTCCATATCAAGGGACTTGGCGGGTGATACGACAACAAGCATTTGGGCGTCCTTTCCGGTCTTGCAAACGATGTAACATGACGGGCGGCATTGACCACCCCTCTGGTACTGCGCAACTCTTGGTCCTATCAATTGTGACGTAATCAAAAGGAGCCCGCGATGAAGCTGAGTCGGATCAAAACAGAAGATGGAATCAAACCCGCTGTCATGGATGCAGACGGGCATTTTCGCGACTTGTCGGGGCATATTTCTGATATCACGGCAGATACACTGGCACCTGAGGCATTGTCCATATTGTCAGCTATAGACCACAGCACCCTGCCACAGATCACTGGCACATATGCGCCATTCCTGCGCGATGTGCGGCGGATTTTCTGCATTGGTCTGAATTACTATGACCACGCCGCAGAGATGAAAATGGCGATCCCAGAACACCCCATCCTGTTTATGAAAGCCTGTGACGTCACTGGTGCCAACGACCCGATTGTCATCCCAAAGGGTGCTGAAAAAACCGATTGGGAGGTCGAGCTAGGCATCGTCATTGGTAGCCGTGCGCTGAATGTCGGTGAAGAGGCCGCATCAGACCATATTGCAGGTTTTTGTATTGCAAACGACGTATCAGAGCGGGATTTCCAGATGGCCTATGGTGGGCATTGGGTCAAAGGAAAATCTGCCGACAGCTTTGCGCCGACGGGCCCTTATTTGGTGACGCAAGATGAAATAGCAGACCCGCAAAACCTTGCCATGTCACTTGAGGTAAATGGCAAGCAAATGCAAACGGGCAGCACGGCGACAATGATCTTTTCGGTCAAACAGATCGTGGCACACGTCAGCCGCTTCATCACTCTGCATCCGGGGGACTTGATCCTGACGGGAACACCGCCCGGCGTGGGATATGGACATAAACCGCCACAGTTCTTGAAAGCCGGGGATGTTGTTACAGCACAAATCGAAGGCCTTGGCACAATGCGCCACGAGGTCGCCGCGTTTGCGGATTAGTTTAGCTGAACCTGCAACGGATATAGACCATCTTCGAAAGGACCAAAAAGATCGTCCAGATCGGGGTGGTCTACGGGTTCGCCAGAATAGTCAGCGACAAGGTTTTGTTCGGACACATAAGCCACGTAAAAACTTTGGTCGTTTTCGGCCAGAAGATGATAAAATGGCTGGTCTTTTTTCGGTCGGCTGTCTTCTGGAATGGCATTGTACCATTCGTCCGTGTTTGAAAACATGGCATCCACGTCAAAGACCACACCCCGAAACGGATGTTTGCGATGGCGGACCACTTGACCAAGATGATATTTCGCGCGTGTCTTAAACATAATACCCTTACCCCACTCCCGTATATCTCTGCAAAGTACGCAAAGTCTACGGTCTGCGGGCATTAATAAAGGAAACAGTCTGTGAACCTTGCGCTGACAGTCTTGAACATCACGGCACCCGTTTTCCTTCTCGCAGCGGTTGGCTTTGCTTGGGTAAAACTGGGATTCGAATACCGGGTCGAGTTTGTGACGCGTCTGGCGATGACCCTATCCGTGCCTTGCTTGATCTTTGCAGCCCTGATGCAAACAGATGTCGATCCAGAGGCATTGGCGGCATTGTCGCTGGCGGCATTTTTGGCCTACGGCCTTGTTATGGTTGGATGCTTTGTGGTGGTGAAACTTGCCCGTCTTGATATGCAAACCTATCTTGCGCCGCTCATTTTCGGCAATACAGGCAACCTTGGTCTGCCACTTGCGTTGTTTGCTTTTGGGGAAGTCGGGTTGGGATATGCGGTAGTGGTCTTTGCCGTGATGGCGATTTTGTCCTTTACCATAGGTATCTGGATGGTTGCAGGCAGCGGGTCCCTCAAGCGGGTTGTGCAAGAACCATTGGTCGCTGCCACCTTGCTGGGCGCGTTGTTCTTGTGGCGTGGATGGCAAACGCCCGCATTTCTAACCAATGCGATCGAACTAATCGGACAAATGGCGATTCCCATAATGCTGATCACCCTTGGCGTTGCAGTTGCCCGCCTTGAGACAAAGGCGATGACACGCGCGGCCGTACTGTCAGTGGTCAAAGTCATTATCTGCGTCGGGGCTGCTTGGCTGGCCGCAAACTGGTTCGGTCTGGAACCGATCGCTGCGGCCGTTTTGATTGTGCAGGTGGCAACGCCGGTCGCGGTGACGTCCTACCTTTTGGCCGAAAAATATGGGGCTGATGCGCAACCTGTCGCGGGGTTGGTTGTGGCCTCTACCCTGCTTTCGGTGCTTGTGTTGCCTGTGATCCTAGCATTTGTGATCTAGACTGCTTGCCTTTGGGATTTCCAGACCGACCAAAACACGCTATGTTTAAAAAAAAGAAAAGCGAGAGGCAAATGAGCAGAATCTTTCGCGCTATAGCATGTGTGCTGTTACTGGGTAGCTGCGCTGGGTCGGGTAATTTTTCGGCACCGCGCAACCTTGATGACGCCTGTAGCATCGTGTCTGAGCGCCCAGAATATTTACGCGCGTTTCGTGCTGCGGAACGGAAATACGGGGTGCCTGTGCCCTCGATGATGGCGATCATCTATCAAGAGAGCAAATTTATCGGCAACAACCGGCCCCCGCACCGTTTTGCATTGGGTGTTATCCCTGTAGGACGCCAGTCCTCTGCGCTTGGCTATAGCCAAGCACTGGACGGCACCTGGGAAGAATATCAGCAAAGCGAAGGCAAACGCCGTGCCCGCCGAGAAGAAATCAGCGATGCAGCTGATTTCATGGGATGGTATATGGCGTTGACGGTACAGGAAACCGGTGTGCCCATCTATGACACGCGCAATCAATATCTTGCTTATCATGACGGGCGCACTGGATATTTGCGTGGGACATGGCAGTCAAAAAGCTGGCTGATCCGTATCGCAGGCGAGGTAGAAGCCCGCGCCGTAACTTATGATCAACAGCTTCGATCCTGTCGAAAGCGCTAGTCAGAACGACAAAAGGCGGCCACCACGGGCCGCCTTTTTTCATGCGTATGCTAGCCTAGTTGCCTTGCTTACGGATTTCTTGTTGGATGTTGAACAAGACATCATTGATCGAACTACCGGACACCAGATCATTCAAGATCACTGTTGTCTCGGCACCCAGATCATCGGTTACAATCCACTGACGCAGCTCAATTGGGGCGGCGGTGAACACCATCTGGATACTGCCATAGTTAGGGTTGTCAGGGTCCTGGGCTGTGACCGTCGTAGAGACCTCATCAGAGACTACATTGGTGACCATGCGCGCACGCTCTAGATCGACGTTTTGTGCCAAGATGATGCTCAGCGGGGTTCGGTTTAGCGGATACTGGCTAGGGCCCGTGTTAGAGCGGGGATCAAAGACCGCAACCTGCCCGCCACCTGCAATCACCATTGATTCCTCAGGTGGGTTGTATTCAAACCGGATCCGGCCCGGGCGCTTGATATAGATTTGACCCGTAGACAGCGTGCCGTCCTGATTAAATTGCGTGAAGCCACCTTGCGCCGTTTCCAACTGGTTCAAATACCCAGAGATTTGGGCCAATGTCAGCGGTTGCGCGGATACAGCACCTGCATAAAGCGCAAGTGCCGCGGCGAAGATGATATAGATGATACGTTTTGTCATATGCTCTACCTAAGTGTTCGGGCGCTTGTTTGCACCCTTTGGATACCTCAGACAACACCATGTGACTTGGCGCTAAGCGATATCAAGCCGCCTGCTAGGCGATAGCCAAATCGTATTGGCGGTTATACCAAAAAATAAAAGCCGCCTTGGCTGGACCAAAGCGGCTTTGACTTGGGATATCTGGCGGGGTTAGCGGATCCAAACCTCGACACGGGTGTATTCAGAACCTGCGACTTGGCCATCAATGCAGGTGGCCACTGACACATTCCCAAAGCCATAGCTAGAGAGGGTGAAGTTGCCTGCAGCGACCACATCGGCCGCCGCCGCAGCCAAAGCAGCCTGCATTTCCGCAGCGGCTGCTATAGAGGCATCAATTGCCGCTTGGCTTCCGGCAGTGCTTTCACCCACACCGACGAAGATAATCTCGCGACCAGCGTTGGCTGGGTCGCTCGTTGCGGCGATCACGCTTTGCAGCATGGCGCGGTTCCACGCGCCCTCTGGTCCGCTGGCAGCACCACCTGTCATGGTCGGTGACAAACGGTCCGCATCGAACAGAATTTGGAACATCTGGGCTGCGGCCGCCCGCTGTGCACTATCAAGAGACGCACCCAGCAATTGGCTAAGGCGGGCGTTCTTTTCGGTACCATCCTGCACAGTCGCCCGATGGCTGATAAAGCCAGCTTCCATCAGTTGGTTTTGCACGTCGTCTGTCGCTGCGAAATCAAACAGGTCTGTCACTAGCGAAGTCGTCGGGGCCGTGGTGTATGTCGCCACAATCGGCCGCACGAGCGGGTAATCGCCCGATTTGATGTTGAATGGCGTCGCGGTAACGGCCACACCGCACGATCCGGCGACCGATACCGTCATCGCAGAATTGGCGGCCTGTGTACTGATCACGCTGACACTGCCCGGAAACTGATTGATCGAAGCGGAAATCCCCGCCTCATCCGACATTATCAGGACATTGGCTGCTGTGGTTTTACCGGCCGGCGCCATAATCAAGGCTTCCATTTCGGCACGCAAAGGCGACGACGTTGGCAGCTGCAACGGCAAGACATTCATGTCTGCACCACCAATCTGCGACCAGTTCGTCACTTCGCCCGCATAAATGCGCGCAAGGTTGTTGAGTGAAATACTATTGATGCCCGCGTTTGGTGCGACGATGACCGAAAAAGACTGTAGTCCGATCAGTTGCTGGGACAGCGATTCGGCACCAACCCAGTCGGCCACACCTACGAAAACGCCCGTCGCTGTGCCATTCAAGGACACCGTATCAATTAAGATATCCGCGTCGGTCGCATCATCAATAACGGTTAGCATTACAGCTTCGGTTCCGGCTGCATTCTGTAGGGTTAATTGCCCATCGCTTGATGTTGCAGCTCCGGTGGCTGCAAAGGCATTTGCAGCAGCCGTATAAAGCGCGCCAAACGCTGGCGCCGCGAATGCCACTTGAAGACTTCCAGACGTGGCCTCAACGTTATCTGCTGCGTCAGCGACGACGACGTCGGCGACAACGCTTTGGAATGCATCAGCCGTCAGATCAAAGTCGTTTGACGCGATAATCTCAAGACACCCGTTGCCGTAGCAAATAACTTCTAATGCTGGAACACTGACTGTGCCAACAGTCGTGGCTATACGCACCATAACACCGTCGTAGCCAACGATCTGGCCATCCATGCTGATGAATTCATCCTCAGACCGCAGGTTAACAGCCTGCGCAAGCAGCGCGGCAGGCGCGGCGGTACACAACAGTATCGTGGCAATTCTCGTAATAATCATCTCTTTGCTCCAGCAATCTGTCACAGTGTTCATATACTTTTGACACAACTAGAACATCCAAAGCTGGCAAAACTTTGATGATTAGCCAGTTCATTGTTAAATTGTGCAGAATTACGAAACAATGGCACTGCCCTTATTTCTTTAATAATAGAACGCTTTTGCATAAATCAGGAGACAGTCGTCTGCACAGTCTTGCCACAATCACGCGAGAAAACGGCGTTTCACAACGCGTATTCCGATTTGGTGATTCAGGGTCAGGAATCCCTACTTCTCGTCAATCTCAACTGATGCTGCGCCTTCATTTGTGCGGACTAATCCTGCAAAATCAAACAGCTTAGGGTCCAATAGGTGCGATGGGCGCGCATTCATCAACGCACGAAACATGATTTGTCTGCGTCCGGGACTGTTTTTTTCCCAACCGTCCAAGATCTGCTTAACCTGCTGGCGCTGCAATCCGTCCTGCGACCCGCAAAGGTCACACGGGATTATCGGATAGTTCATCGCCTTGGCAAACTTCTCGCAATCGGCCTCAGCCACATGCGCCAGCGGGCGGTAGAGGAACAAGTCGCCTTCCTCGTTGACCAGTTTGGGCGGCATTGTCGCTAATCGTCCACCATGGAAAAGGTTCATAAAGAACGTCTCGAGGATATCATCGCGGTGATGACCCAGTACAACGGCAGAGCATCCTTCTTCGCGCGCAATCCGGTAAAGATTCCCACGCCGCAGACGCGAACATAGTGAACAGAACGAGCGGCCCGCTGGCACCTTATCGATGACGATCGAATAAGTGTCCTGATACTCGATCCGGTGAGGTACATCCATTTTTTGCAGAAATTCTGGTAATACTGTCGCAGGAAACCCAGGCTGACCTTGATCAAGATTACATGCAACCAATTCAACAGGCAGCAAGCCCCGCCACTTCAATTCGTACAGCACTGCCAACAACGTATAGCTGTCCTTGCCGCCAGACAGGCACACAAGCCACTTGGCGTCGCGTTCGCCCTTTTGTTTGCGCACCTGCGGGACGACCATACCGTATTGTTCAATAGCCTCGCGCGTCTTGCGCACGAGACGTTTGCGGAGTTTCTTGAACGCGGTCGTTGCAGGCGCGCCTTCAAACAGAGGGTGTATTTCGGTTTCATCACGCATAAATGCGATATGCCAGATGTCAGCGGTCCTGCCTAGTGACATCCGATTGCCACCGTGCTGCGTATGAAGAATAACATATCGGAGATATACAATGCGCCTGATCCTAGCTGCCGCCTTTGCTTTGCTTGCCGCCTGCACAGGAAAACCATCGTTTGATCATCCCAGCCTCAGTGACCGCAAACTGAACCTCGAAGAATTCTTCGACGGTGAATTGACAGCCTACGGGCAGTTCCAAGACGTGCTGGGCACTGTGCGCCGCAGCTTTGTGGTTAGTATCACGGGCGACTGGGACGGCGAGCGTCTGCGCCTCGTTGAAGATTTCGTCTACGAAGACGGGTCGACTGAACAACGGATCTGGACGCTAACCAAGACCGGGGATGATGCATGGGTCGGCACAGCCCCCGGTGTGATCGGAAATGCCGTGGGCATAGAGAAAGGTAACCGCTTCAATTGGAAATACGAGATCGATTTGCCAATCCCGTCCGCCGCAGGCGAGACAGAGACGATGCGCGTGACATTCGATGATTGGATGTGGCTGCTATCCGACGACCGCTTGCTGAATTTGGCTTATGTCAAACGCTATGGACTGGATATCGGGGTTGTGACGATTTCATTCGAGAAATAATTGCAGCCTTAGTCGGGGACGTTATCAATCCCCGACCCACCCCATGGGTGGCAACGCAGAATGCGGCGGACGGTCAGGTAACTGCCTTTGATCGCGCCGTACTTTTCCAACGCTTCCAGTGAATAAGCCGAACAGGTGGGATGATAACGGCAGCTTGTACCGACCCAAGGCGACAGAATCATCCGGTAGGCGCGCACAGGCAGCGAGACGATGTAGGCAAAGGGCGTCATCCGTGGACCTTTTTCATAGCGCGGCGCATATCGGCCAGCAGTGTTTCAAAAGGTAGGGATGCGGTCAGGTCTTTGCGACCCACCAGTACATAATCCCAGCCATCGCGGCCCATTTCGGGCAACACGATGCGGGCCACTTCGCGCAAGCGGCGCTTGGCGCGGTTGCGTGCGACTGCATTGCCTACTTTTTTGGAACAAGTGTAGCCGACGCGGATACCGATCGCCTCGCCCTGCGTCCGTTTACGGCCTTGCAGGTGAATACCGGGGGTGCCCTGACGGCGGGCGTTGGAGGCGCGCACGAAATCTGCGCGGTTCTTCAAAATCTCCAGACAAACGGAAACCGCCGGAGTGCCTGCATCAGGCCCACCCGGCGGTTTAAAATCTGTCAAACCAGAATAAGCGCTTACGCGCTAAGCTTCGCACGGCCTTTGGCACGGCGGTTGTTCAGGATCTTGCGACCGGCCTTTGTGGCCATACGTGCGCGGAATCCATGGCGGTTCTTGCGAACGCGGTTAGATGGTTGGAACGTACGCTTCATCGCGTGTCCTCCGGTTAATGGCCAAATCCAAAAAAAGGATTCGAAGCCGAACTACATTTCAGACCCGTCCTTTAGAGGTGGGCAAGGTCCGTGTCAACGCAATGACGGGGATGAAACTGCAACATTTCCCACATTTCACCCAAGGCAAATGTTTCAATCATCACGCCCAAAACACGCAAAACTGAAACATGAATGTAGTTTTGCATCAATGGGCTGTGATGTGGGTATCGCTATGGCGGGGTTAAGTCCATCTAAGCCTCAACCAAACAGACGCCCATAAGAAGAAAAGATGAGTGATATGACCGAAGCACCCGCCAACCAGCTACTCAAGAAGCTACCCCTGATTGCGATTATTGCCGTTGCAATCTTAGGAGCCTATTTCCTACGCAATTACCTGACGTTCGAGGCATTGGCCGAAAACCGCGAGGCTTTGATCGCGTTTCGTGATGCGAACTACTTTTTGACGGTTTTAATCTTCATTGCAGCCTACGTCGTTATCGTCGCCTTCTCATTGCCGGGTGCAACCATCGCCACGCTGACCGGCGGCTTCTTGTTCGCAACTTTCCCCGGCGCGTTGTTCAACATGACCGCCGCGACAATCGGCGCCACGGCAATCTTTCTGGCGGCGCGTTGGGGATTTGGCGAAAGCCTTGGCAAGAAACTTGAAAATTCAGACGGTGCGGTGAAGAGAATCAAAGACGGCATTGATGAAAACCAGTGGTCGATGCTGTTCCTGATCCGCCTTGTGCCGGCGGTCCCGTTCTTTCTGGCGAACCTGATCCCATCATTTCTTGAGGTGCCTTTGCACCGCTTTGTCATCTCGACCTTCTTTGGCATCATCCCCGGTTCTGTCGTTTACACATCCGTTGGCGCGGGCCTTGGCGAAGTCTTTGCCCGCGGCGAAACCCCGAACCTTGGCATCATCTTCGAGTCGCAGATCATCTTTCCTATCATTGGGCTGTGTGTCCTTGCAGCCCTTCCCATCGCCATCAACGCCCTGCGCGGCAAGAAAGGTCTTTGAATCATGAACCGGATTAAAACAGATATTTGCATCATCGGTGGCGGCTCTGGTGGATTGTCCATCGCAGCTGGTGCAGTCCAGATGGGCGCGAAAGTTGTCCTGCTCGAAGGTCACAAGATGGGCGGCGATTGCCTGAACTATGGTTGCATTCCATCCAAGGCACTGATCGCGTCTGCGAAACAGGCGAATGCCATGTCACATGGTGCTAAATATGGCGTGGCCGAAGTTAAGGCAAAGGTCGATTATGCAGCCGCCAAAGACCACGTCCATGATGTCATCGCGCAGATTGCCCCCGTTGACAGTGTTGAGCGGTTCGAGGGGCTTGGCGTTCACGTTATTTCCGAATTTGGTAAATTCATCTCCAAGACCGAAGTCCAAGCTGGCGATACGATCATCGAAGCACGCCGGTTCGTGGTCGCTACAGGCTCTGTCCCGCTTGTGCCACCCATTCCGGGTTTGGACACGGTCAAGCATTATACCAACGAAGACATCTTTGATTTGCGTGAAAAACCAAAGCACCTGATCGTCATCGGTGGCGGCCCCATCGGCATGGAAATGGCCCAAGCGCACAGACGTCTGGGCTGTGAAGTCACGGTCATCGAAGGCGCCAAAGCTTTCGGCAAAGACGACCCTGAAATGGCCGCGATTGTGCTGGAAAACCTCAAAGCCGAAGGCATCAACATCATCGAAGAGGCCCAAGCCGAGAAGATCAGCGGCAAAGGAGACGCGATTACGATCCACACACCCAAAGGCGATTACACAGGCTCGCACCTGTTGATGGCCGTGGGGCGCAAAGTGAATACCGATAAACTTAATCTGGACGCGGGCGGGATCGCACATGATCGCGCGGGGCTGAAGGTCGGGGACGATCTGCGGTCTTTGACTAACAAAAAGGTCTACGCCGCAGGTGACGTAGCAGGCGGCCTGCAATTTACCCATGTCGCGGGCTATCATGCGGGCGTTTTGATCCGGTCGATCTTGTTCGGTCTGCCCTCCAAGCAAAAGAAAAACCACATCCCATGGGCGACCTACACCGACCCAGAACTGGCACAAGTCGGCCTGACAGAAGCGCAAGCGCAAGAGAAATATGGCCCACGGCTAGAGGTCGTTCGCTTTGATTTCCACCACAACGACCGCCTGATTGCAGAACGCAAGAACAAAGGTCTGATCAAGGTTATGGTCATCAAAGGGCGTCCCGTAGGTGCATCAATTGCAGGTCCAATGGCGGGCGAATTAATCGGTATGTGGGCCATGGCGATTGCCAACAACATGAAAATGTCAGCGATTGCAAACACCGTCCTGCCCTACCCGACCGTCAGCGAAGTGAACAAGCGAGCCGCAGGCGCGTATTTTAGCCCAAGACTTTTTGAAAGTGACAAGGTAAAGCGTATTGTCGGGTTTGTGCAGCGGTGGCTGCCATAAGCTCTTAGCGCGAGGAACCATGACCAACTCACTCTCAGGTCGCTTTCTGATTCTCACGGTGATTTTCGTGATGCTGGCCGAAGTCTTTATCTTTGTCCCATCCGTCGCGCGGTTCCGTGAGGACTATCTTCTGGCAAGGCTAGAGCGCGCGCAAATCGCGTCATTGGCGCTGGAAGCGGACAATATGATTAGCCCCGCACTCGAGGCTGAACTGTTGCGCAACGCCGAGGTCTACAACGTCGTGCTGCGCCGCGACGAAATACGGCAGTTGGCCCTGTCTTCGCCAATTCCGTCGCCAATAACAGCCACCTATGACATGCGCAGAACCAGCAGCATGACGCTGATATCTGACGCGATCGGCACAATGCTAACGACGGAAGAGGGGATCATCCGCGTCATTGGCAACCCCGTGCGCGATGGCGGCTTGTTGATAGAAGTTACCATGGACGAAATGCCCCTGCGGGATGCTTTGTGGGCCTATGGGCTCAATATTTTGCTACTGTCTGCCTTCATTTCGGTCATCACAGCCAGTTTGTTGTTTTTTGCGGTCCAAATCTTTCTGGTGCGCCCGATCAAAGGCGTCGTCATGCACATGCAGGCCTACGCCAAATCCCCCGAAGACGCCCGCCAGATCATCACGCCCAGCGCTGGGGTAACAGAGTTGCGCGACGCCGAAGAGGCGCTGCAAATGATGCAAACGCAGCTGACAGGCGCGCTCAAGCAAAAGGAACGCCTTGCCCAATTGGGCGGTGCGGTGGCCAAGGTTAGCCATGATTTGCGCAACATCCTGACGTCGGCGCAATTGTTCACCGACCGTATCGAATCGTCAGATGATCCGCTGGTGAAACGGATGGCTCCCAAATTGGTGGGATCAATCACTCGGGCCGTGAACTTGTGCGAATCGACACTCGCATTTGGTCGCGTTGACGAACCGGCACCTGCACTGTCACGCGTGAACCTTTCGCAAATCGTCGCCGACGTGATCGACAGCGAACGCCTGGCTGCGGGCGATTACCCGTTGTCTTTTGCCGAAGATATCCCCGCTACAATGACCCTGCGGGCAGATGGAGAGCAGTTATTCCGCGCCATTTTCAACCTTGTGCGCAATGCACGGCAGGCGATCATGGCAACGGGCAACGCAGGCGAAATCGGTATTCAAGCCACTGAGGACGATCAGGTCTGGAAAATTACAATCATCGATACTGGTCCTGGTCTGCCCAGAAAAGCACAAGAACATCTGTTCCAGCCCTTCCAAGGCGGTGTGCGCAAAGGTGGTGCTGGTTTGGGACTGGTCATCGCTGCCGATCTGGTGCGCGGCCACGGCGGACGGTTAGAATTGCAAAAAACAGGTGCGGAAGGAACGACTTTTGTCATTCAACTGCCCAAAGCAGATCTCGCACTGGCACCAGCCGTAGATTTATAAAGAATCTGATTTGGTACTTGCATCACCGCGTCAGCACAGCTAAATCGCACCTCGTGGATTGGTAGCTCAGTTGGATAGAGTACTTGACTACGAATCAAGGGGTCGGGGGTTCGAATCCTCCCCAGTCCACCAACTAATTCATAGGCTTAGCATTAGATTGCTAAGCCTTTTCCTTTTTAGTCTCATACTGTCCATGCAAAGATGAAGGGTATCGCGGAGGCGAGTATTAATGCGTCCAATGACTCAATCATTACGAAAGCTCTACCTATACTTCCCGAGCATCGATGATTTTGAC
The DNA here is from genome assembly GCA_047627695.1 of Yoonia sp. Lineage (GTDB taxonomy): Bacteria > Pseudomonadota > Alphaproteobacteria > Rhodobacterales > Rhodobacteraceae > Yoonia. Next base: position 13,876 of record JBLHTS010000063.1, read on the forward strand.
GCAAATTTTGTTGAGCCGATAAGCTATTCCATTGTCGATGGGCCCAATTATTCAAGTCGCAAGAGCATGAAAATTACTATTCGTGCCAACCGTCGCGAATAGCCTCATTGTCCCGATCAGCAGTCATCCGTCCAGACCAAAGCCAAAGTCTTGTTTTGAACCTCATCTGATCGTCTGACCACGTACTATTTCAATCACAGGACTATGTATCTTGCAGCCTTGATTTAGATCAATTCGATTGGAACGCAGGGCGCTATCATTGCTAAATTGCAGAGGAGAACGCCCAATGTATTCACGAATTCTCGTACCTGTTGATCTAGATAATGCTGACAAGCTTGGCAAAGCGCTGGACCTTGCAGGCAAGACCGCGAAAGAAGCTGGCGCAGAAGTAGTTTTTGTCGACGTTGTAGACGCTGTACCCACTATGTCTGCGCGTACCGACGGTGACCGAATAGCTGACCTCCTTAAAGATTTTGCCGCAAAGCAGGCCAAAGCTCATGGCATCCAAACCGCATTTCGCGTGGCGCTACGCAGCGATCTGCATCTGAACGTAGGGTCAGATATTATCAAAACCGCCGAAGAGAGCGACTGTGACCTTATAGTGATGGCAAGCCATGTGCCGGGTTT
>JBLHTS010000064.1:0-14278 GCA_047627695.1 Yoonia sp.
TCGTTTCGGTGTTGACCGCGATGGCGAGACGCTTCTTGCCGAGGGGAGCTACCCAGTCGGGTCCGAAATCACTGATGGCTATCCGCAGTTCACCTATGGTGTGCTTCAGTCGCTCGGGTGGGATGTCGATTTGACGGCGGACGAGCTTGCTACGATTCAAAGCATCGGCGGAACGGATCCCGAAAGCCTGGCCACAGTCAGCTGGTCCACTGACCTGTCTGGTGGCATCCAGCGTGTAGCGATCGAGCATGGATGCGTGCCCTTTGGTAACGGCAAGGCCCGCGCTGTAGCGTGGAACCTGCCAGATCCGATCCCGGTTCACCGAGAGCCGATCTATTCGCCACGCCCCGATCTTGTGGCCGACTATCCGACACGCGAAGATGGCCGCCAGTTCCGGATGCCAAACATAGGCTTCTCAATTCAGGCGTCTGCTGTGGAACGTAATCTGTCCGAGACATTTCCGATCGTGCTGACTTCAGGTCGTTTGGTCGAATACGAGGGTGGCGGCGAAGAAACGCGGTCCAACCCATGGTTGGCTGAACTCCAGCAAGACATGTTCGTCGAGATCAATCCCGCGGACGCCACGGCGCGTGGTATTGTCGATGGAGGTTGGGTCTGGGTTCTTGGACCTGAGAACGACAGCAAGGCGCGCGTCAAAGCTCTGGTGACAGAACGTGTCGCTTCGGGCGTGGCCTTTATGCCGTTCCACTTTGCGGGCTGGTTCCAAGGTGTCGATCAGCGGGGCAATTACCCCGCAGGCACGGATCCGATCGTTTTGGGCGAAAGCGTCAACGCAATCACGTCCTATGGCTATGATCCGGTAACTGGAATGCACGAAGGTAAAGTTACGCTTTGCCAGATTACTGCGGCATAAGGGAGAAAACTAATAATGGCACGTCTGAAATTCCTATGCGACGCGGATCGTTGTATCGAATGTAACGCCTGCGTCACCGCCTGCAAAAACGAGCATGAAGTCCCTTGGGGCATCAATCGTCGCCGGGTTGTCACGATCAACGACGGCCTGCCGGGCGAACGGTCCGTGTCGATGGCATGCATGCACTGCACCGATGCGCCTTGTGCTGCGGTTTGTCCGGTGGATTGTTTTTACACTACCGATGACGCTGTGGTCCTACATTCTAAGGACACCTGCATCGGTTGCGGCTACTGCTTTTATGCCTGCCCCTTTGGCGCACCGCAGTATCCCAAGGTCGGTAACTTTGGTACCCGCGGCAAAATGGACAAATGCACCTATTGCGCCGGTGGTCCCGAAGAGGACATGACAGAAGCCGAGTATATCAAATACGGCACAAACCGTCTGGCCGAAGGCAAATTGCCGCTTTGCGCTGAGATGTGTTCGACCAAGGCGCTTTTAGCGGGTGACGGTGACATAATTGCTGACATCTATAAAGAACGCGTTGTGACCCGAGGTTACGGTTCGGGTGCATGGGGCTGGCGTACCGCTTATGGCGATACGGTGTCTGTGTAGTGAAAAGTAAAGGAATATGACGATGAAATCTTTCACAACTCAGATTACGGCAGTCTTTGGACTGGTCGCGATGCTGGCGTTTGCCGCTGTACCAATGGCGCGGGCCCAACAAGTCAACCCGACAGCGGAAGCGGTCAGCGAAGGCTCCTTGTTCCAACAACTCGAAGATGGCCAGATGATTGATGGACGAGTGTCGATCCCTGATGCAAAGGCTGCGGGTCTTATAAAGCCAGATAACAAGGGTTGGGCTGCAACCTACACCGGATCAGTAAAATTCCTGAGTATTGCGGCTATTGTAAGCGCGGTAGGGGTGCTTGCGCTGTTTTATATCATTCGCGGACGTATCCGCATTGACGGAGGTCTCTCCGGTATCCGCATTCTGCGCTTTAGTGCATTTGAACGCTTTTCACATTGGCTCATGGCGGGTTCCTTCATGATACTGGCCATAACAGGGCTGAACGTCGTGCTAGGTCGGACTATCATCTTGCCATGGTTGGGTGAATCTGCCTTTTCCACAATGACGACATGGGGCAAAATTTCGCACAATTATGTTGGCTGGGCCTTTATGCTGGGCTTGATCTTTTCCTTTGTAGTCTGGGTTGTGCACAACATACCTGACAAGGTGGACGTGCAATGGATGGCGCAGGGCGGTGGTCTTTTGAAGAAAGGCGTTCATCCGCCTGCGAAGAAATTCAACGCCGGCCAAAAGATGATTTTCTGGTCAGTCACATTGGGTGGTGCTGCTTTGTGCTTTACGGGCGTGATGATGATGTTCCCGGCGATTGCCGGTGCAGAATCTGATTGGCAGTTCTACCAGTTGATCCACGGTATCGTTGCCGCAGGTCTGTCGTTCATTATTATTGCGCATATCTATATCGGCTCTGTTGGGATGGAAGGCGCGTTCGATGCAATGGCCAACGGCGAGGTCGATCTGAACTGGGCCAAAGCACACCACTCTCTTTGGGTGGAAGAGGTGCAAGGCGACGCGGCTCATAAGCAGCCAGCTACCAAGGGTTCTCAACCGGCCGAGTAACATTGCAGGCGCGCGTGAGTGGTTTTGCCATTGCGCGCCTTTTGCCGTTTCTGCTGCCGCGTACCCAAGAGAAACATGATACGGTTGGAAGTCAAACAAACCCATGTCCGATGAACCAAAGCTGCACGTCGCGCAACAAGCGCTGATTGGCTTGACGTTGCCTGATGGTACACCGCTTCTTAGTGCGCTGCAGGTCTCGGGGCCTATTCTCAGGGGCGGGCGGATAAGCTTGTCGATCTCTACCACAGCGGAGCAAGCGCCTTTCCTTGCCGTCACCCGTGATCAGGCCGAGGCGGCATTGCGCGCCATTCCGGGTGGTGCTACGTCGGTGGTGACCCTTACGGGTGAAAAACCTGCACCGCCGGTTCTGCCCAAGGTTTCCGTCACAAAAACCAAAGTGCTACCCGACGTGCACCACGTGATCGCTGTGGCATCTGGCAAGGGCGGTGTTGGAAAATCTACCACAGCTGTCAATCTGGCACTTGGGCTGCGGGCGCTTGGCCTGAAGGTAGGCATTCTTGATGCTGATATCTACGGGCCATCATTGCCAACGCTGCTGGCGCTTCACGGGCAACCACGTATGGGCAAAGATCGTCGGTTGTTGCCAATGCAATCCAATGGGCTGGTCGTGATGTCCATGGGCCTGATGGTCGATGCGGAAATGGCAATGGTTTGGCGCGGACCTATGGTCATGTCAGCGATCACGCAGATGCTGTCAGATATCGATTGGGGCGTGCTGGACGTACTGGTTATAGATATGCCGCCGGGTACGGGCGATGCACAGCTTGCCGTTTCTCAGGGTGTCAAACTGTCTGGCGCAGTAATCGTTTCTACACCACAAGATCTTGCGCTGATCGACGCGCGCCGTGGCATCACGATGTTCCGTAAGGTCGATGTTCCGATTCTTGGACTGATTGAGAATATGGCGCATTTCATCTGCCCTGATTGCGGATCACAACATGCGCTTTTTGGTACTGGTGGCGCCGAGGCTGAAGCGCACCGTTTGGGCGTTCCTTACTTGGGGGCCGTGCCCCTGACGATGGCGCTGCGTGCGGCCTCTGACAGTGGCAAACCTATCGTTGCCCGCGACCCAGACGGGCCGCTGGGACGTATCTATACCGACATGGCGCAAAAGGTCTGGACGATCGTGACCGCGCCGAATGAAACCCAGAAACATAACAATCTACAAGGAGCCTGACCCATGAAAGTCTTTCTTTTTTCCGCTATCGCTATCGTTGTTATCGCAATTGGTGCATCGACGATTTTGACCCAGCAATTCCAGACGGAAAGTGCGACTGAGTTCTCGACCGAAGGCGCACGACTGTCGTCCAGTGAAGCCAGAACAGTAAGTTACTGAAACTCTGGTGGGCCATAATCGCAATTGCGATTGCTACATTTCCCGCATCTGCGCAGGATCTGCGCGGGCATGGTGGTCCGGTCCGTGAGCTTACTGCTGGCGCAGATGGACGGATCTACTCGGGGTCTTTCGACCCGCGCGCCATCGTCTGGGATGGCATGATTGCCGCCCAAATCACGCGCTGCCACCCAGGGGCGGTGACAACTGATCTGCCGTTTGAAGACGGCCGCTTTAGTTCTGTTGCTCAAGATGGGCGTGTGCCGATATGAGCGGCGGGCGCTGAGCCGATATTGTTCGAAGTCTGGCAGGGAGGCCGTTATGGGGAAGCCAAATTTTTGTGAAGATTTCAAGCATTATGCGGTGCGTAAAATTTCTGTGCGGGGGTAAGGGCGCCAACGTCCGCTTCTCGCCCATATTGTCAGAAGAATCGTTTGGTCCCTCTTGTGTCAATGAGAAATTCTTCTGAGGTTCGGTCAAGGACAATGCATCCTCACGCAACAAAAATAAAAAACAATATCAATACACTAGCCGCCACTCTCGAGTGACTTTTTGCGTTGGTACAATGCGTGGGGCTACAACGGTGCTACGTTTGCGGACACCCTGCAATGATGGCCGGTAGCCCAACTGCGTTACACTGTATGATTGGACGGGAAGTGGCAATCCGCTGCGGAACACACCAAGGTCTGCTGAGCGGGACTTCGTGGTCATTGGCAATCTTAACTTGAATGTCCAGTTCAACTCTTGCGACCAATGAGGGCGTGCTCCACATTTACGTGAAAACGCGCCCTCATTATATCAAACTTCGAGAGGAGTAGCACTGCGCTCCCATTTCAGCGCGTGGAATACTTCGTCAACCGGCGTTACCGCCACATGATTAATGTAATTGGACATCGTTTTCTGGGCGATGCCTAAGATGACATCTAAAACAGCGCGATGGCTGTAACCGGCATCAAAGAAGGTTTTGATCTGTGCATCGGTGACGTTTCCACGCTCGCGTACCATCAAGATAGTGAAGGACCGCAGCGCCTCAAGCTTTGCCGCTGGCAGCGGGGTCTCATTGCGCAGTGCGTCCGTGATATCGTCCGAAACCTTCATCATCTTTGCGATGCCTGTGTGGGCCGGTACGCAGTAATGGCATGAATGCTCAACATTGATTGATTGCCACACGACAGTTAGCTCGTCGGCGGCAAAATCTGTTTCTGTAAATAATTTATGAAGAAGTTGATATGCCTCGTATGCCTGTGGGCTTTCTGCCAGAACTTTATGCAAACTGGGCAAACGGCCAAAGGCTTTTTGCGACTTCTCCAACAGTGGTTTGGAAGCTTCTGGAGCAGTGTCCAGATCATGGAAAGGGAAATTCATATCGGGCGTCCTTTGTAAATTGCGATATGTGGCTTTTAGGCTTTCTTGAGTGATCACTCAAGTATATAATTGAGCAATCATTCAAGAACTGGTGACCCAATGCCACGCAAACCGAATTATGACCGAAATGAGCTGATCGAACGCGCCCGCGATTTATTTTGGAAACGCGGATGGGCGGGCACTTCGCTGAAAGACCTCGAAGCTGTGTTGCAGATGAAGCCGGGCAGCTTTTATGCGGCGTTCGGCTCTAAAGAGGCTCTGTTTGCGCTCGCCATGGAAAAGTACGCGACTGACGGGCGGGAACGCCTGAAGACGTTGGCGGAAAAACACGGCCCGATCAAAGCGCTTCAGCGTTTTCCGGAGATGGTCGTCGAGAACGATGCCGCCCCCGCCAAGGCCTGCATGCTATCAAAGACGCTTCTTGAACTTCACGCGCATAACCATCCTTTGGCGCACGAAGCGAATCTGCATCTGTTGAAGGCGGAGGCGCATTTTGCGGAGCTATTTCAGCAGGCTCAATCAGCGGGCGACATTGATGTTTCGCATGATCCTAAGGTGCTTGCCCGCAGGTATCAGTCTGATCTTTTGGGTTTGAGGGTTTCGGCCGAACGCGAGGGTGTTGACGCCAAGGCAATCGCAGCAGAGATAGCAAACGGTTTGATCAGGCTTTGATAAAACCTGCTTTGCCGGCATTCGTGCGTCGCGCAGCATTGCGGGCAAAAGCGCGTTCACGACCGCGACTGGCTGAAAACGCAAGGGTCGTTTGGATTTTCTTGCAGCATACTCAGTCTGGAATTAATATAAGAATATAATGACCATGTCATGCGGATTATGGTTCTGCTATGAAGAGTTGAACATTGTGACGGCAAGTTCAGGTGGGGGGACACTGATGGTGAACGTCAGGTTTAGATGGCCGCAACGCGGCATCTTGATAGCATGGTCAATGTCCGCAATGGGCCGTGGCTGTGGAACGGGCAAAAATCCCAACTGAAACCATCGGAAGACAGGTGTGAGCCCAAAATGACGGATGCTGCACACGGCATGAACGATCGGGCCGTCACGTCAGCGGAGGATCTGCCCCGCTCCTTATTTTACTATTTGTGCATGAGGACCTAAAACCAACTAACCGTCTGGCGAGTGACGTCCACCAACTTTCATGAAGGCGTCCCCCATGGCCACAAAAACGAAGCTGCATCCCCGCAATCAACACTCAGAAGGCTACGACTTTGTTCGTTTAGTGGCGCAGACACCTGAACTTGAGGCTTTCACGATCAGTAATCCACTAGGTCAGACGACGATTAATTTTCAAGACGTGAGGGCCGTCCGTATGCTTAATCGGGCATTGCTAAAGACGCATTACAATATTGATTTTTGGGATATCCCTTCCGGCTATCTATGCCCACCAATTCCCGGTCGTGTCGACTATATCCACTATCTCGCGGACTTGCTTGCCGATAGCAACGATCAAGAAATCCCGCGTGGGCGCCATATCAAAGCGCTAGACATTGGCACCGGTGCGAGCTTGGTCTACCCCCTGACGGGCCAGAATGAATACGGCTGGCACTTCACTGGCGTCGATATTGATGTGGGTGCTCTTAAATCGGCAAGGCAAATTTGTGAATTCAACAAGTTGAAAATCACCCTTAGACAACAAAACAAACCTGAGAATATCTTTAGAGGCGTGATTGAAGCCAACGATGCTTTTCACGTAACCATGTGCAACCCGCCTTTTCATTCGTCCATGGAAAAGGCGAATAAAGGCACCCAACGTAAGTGGGTGAACCTTGGAAAAGGGCATTCAAAGGAGCTCAACTTTGGCGGTCAAAACACTGAACTTTGGTGTCCGGGTGGCGAGATAAAGTTTATCGCCCGCATGGTTGAACAGAGCATGGAGTTCGCCGACCAATGCCTGTGGTTTACCTCGTTGGTGTCGAAAAAAGATAACCTTCAGCCACTCAACCGAATTTTAGGAAAGGCCAAGGTTGCTGATTTTGAAATCGTCGAAATGGCACAAGGGCGAAAAACAAGTCGATTTGTTGCTTGGACTTACATGAAGAAAAATCAACGCTCCCTGTTTGCGAATAGAGCTGAGACATAGGGGCCCCTTTGCCGAAATTCTGCAATGCAGCTAATGTCTGCTTCTGAGAAGCTTCACTGCGGCACCGTGTGCGCCGCGAATGTCTGCAATGGGCCGCTTACGTATGCCATGCCAGTTCGTTCTTCATGCTCTGTTGCGTATAAGCGTTTGCTACAGCACAGCCCGTTGCCGATATCTGAGCGTTGATCGGAAGCGGCGTGTCCATCGCGCGGCCACTACGTTATGACGATCTTAATGGGCCGCAATGTGGCGCTGTCACGGGCTCGTCGTATGCGGCTCTTGGTGTCACGTGCGGCGTTTGCGAGATCGACGCCCGATGATCCAAGAAGGCGGTTGATGACTGGACCCCATCGCGGCATACGCTGATTAAAGATCAGTCAGTGTACCCAAGGCACGCTCCGCCGCAGAACCAACGGTTTCCGACACGGTCTGGTGGGCATGCACCGACAGAGCGATGTCTTGCAGCGTCGCCCCCATTTCGATTGCAGGCGTACATTCGGCCAGCAATTCGCCAGTGCTTGCCCCGATCAGCGTCGCCCCGAGAACGCGGCGCGTATCAGGGCAATAGACCAGCTTGGCCAGCCCGTCGCCGCCGCCAGACGCGAGGTTGCGACCGCTGGCAGTCCAAGGGAAACTTGCCGTCTTATGGGGTAAACCAGCTGTTTTGGCCTGTGCTTGTGTCAGGCCGACCCAAACCAGTTCGGGGTTGGTATACGCGACCGAGGGATAAGTTTGGTATCAAGCGCTGCTGCATGGCCGCATGCGACCTCTGCCGCGACATGACCCTGATGGGTCGCGCGGTGGGCCAACATCGGGTTGCCGGTGACGTCACCGATGGCAAAGATGCTGTTCACGTTCGTCCGGCAGGATGTATCGACGATGATGATCCCGCGCGCGTCTGTTTCGATACCTGCGTTGTCAGGCAAAACCTGCGGCCCGTTTGAGCGCCGCCCGACCAATTGAATGACGGCATTGGCGGGAAGAGCGCCGGCGAATGCGCCTTCACAAGACAGCGTGATCGCTTTCTTGGTCGCCTTAATTGCGCACACTTTGGTTTGAGTCTGAATGGTAACATCTTGTGCTTCAAGTGTTGCATGCAGGATTTTGACGGCTTCTGCGGTGTGCAGAGGGCCTTTGAGGGGATGCAACCTTCGTTAAGGCACACGCCCGCCCAAAGTGGCACGCGGATCGACCATTACCACATCACGGCCAAGATCGGCAGCGCGAAAGGCGCAGGCATAGCCACCGGGACTGGCCCCGATGACCATCAGTTGGGCTTGGTTTGTCATGTCAGTTTTCCTTCAGATCATGATCCTGCGTGGGTCAGCGAGCAGGTCAGCCAAATAGGTGACGAAACGGGCAGCTTCGGCCCCATTGATCACGCGGTGATCGTAGCTCAGGTCCAGCGGCAGCATCGGAATAGGTTGGAAATCGTTACCATCCCAGACGGGGGTGACTTCGGTTCGTGTCAGTCCAAGAATGGCAACCTCTGGCGGATTCACGATGGGGGTAAATGCCGTTCCGCCAATGCCGCCCAGGTTGCTGATCGACATGGACGCGCCACCCATTTCATCTGGACCTACTTTGCGGGCTTGTGCGCGACTGGCCAGGTTGGTGATCTCAGCTGCGATCTGCCATAGCCCCTTGCGGTCCGCGTCGCGGATCACGGGCACCATCAGACCGTGGGCCGTATCAACGGCGATACCGATATGCACATAATCCTTGAGGGTCAGCGTTTTACCTTCCGGTGTCAGCGACGCGTTGAACCGCGGAAATTCACGCAAGGCCCGCGCCAGCGCTTTGACCTGAAAAGCCAGCGCTGTCAGTTTGACGCCGCGCGCCTGCGCCTCTGGCTTCAACTCTTTGCGCAAGTCTTCAATCGCGGTGACATCGGCGCGGTCGTGGTGGGTGACCTGCGGGATCATCGCGTTAGCCGCTGCGAGATTGCCAGCTGCCACTTGCGCGAACCGGCTAAGAGGTTCTTCGGTCACCGGCCCGAAGTGGCTGTGGTCCACATCCCAATAACTGTCATGATTGCTTGGCGCAGTTTTAGGTCTTGTGTCACCAGTCACGTCTTCGCGCGCGATGGTCGTCCGGCCCAGATCGCGGGCCAATTTTTCCAGATCGACGCCTTTTTCGCGGGCAAGCGCACGCACAGACGGGGGGGCGATTACATCGGTCATCACGCTCACCAACTGGCCGAAATATATTGCGTTTCCATGAATTCGAGCATTCCCTCATGCCCGCCTTCACGGCCCAGTCCCGACTGCTTCACACCGCCAAACGGGGCTGCAGGATCGGACACAAGACCACGGTTCAGGCCAACCATGCCGTATTCAAGCCGCTCGCAGACCTGCAAAGCACGTTTCATGTCTTCGGAAAAGACGTAGGCGACAAGACCGTACTCGGTATCATTCGCCCGTCTGATGACGTCCTCTTGGTCGGTAAATGTCTGGATCGCAGCGACGGGGCCAAAGATTTCATCATGCACACAGTCGGATGTCTCGGGCACGTTTGACATGACTGTCGGCGGGTAGAAATACCCAGTGCCGTTCGGAGTGACCCCGCCGCATTCGATCTTGGCACCTTTTGCCACCGCATCAGCGACAAAGGCGGCAACCTTGTTGCGGGTGTCCGCGTTGACTAAAGGGCCGACATCGACCGATGGATCAGTGCCGTCGCCCACCTTCAGCGCCGACATCGCGGCGGTGAATTTGGCGGTGAACACGTCGGATACGTTCGCATGCACATAGATCCGGTTCGCCGCGGTGCAGGCCTCGCCCAGATTGCGCATTTTTGCCAGCATCGCGCCCTCTACCGCGACGTCGATATCGGCGTCCTCGAATACGATCAGCGGGGCGTTGCCACCCAATTCCATCGCAGGTTTCAGCACCTGATCCGCAGCAGAGTGCAGCAGCTTGCGCCCCACGCCTGTGGACCCAGTAAAGGACACCACCCGCACGCGCCGATCATGCAACATGTGATCGACCAATGCGCCAGTTCGCTTGGAGGGCAGCACGTTGACCAATCCTTTTGGCACACCCGCTTCTTCTAACAACGGCATCAATGCCAGCATGGTCAAAGGTGTTTCAGATGCCGGTTTGATGACCACGGCGCAACCTGCGGCCAAAGCCGGTGCAATCTTGCGTGTGCCCATCGCGGCGGGATAATTCCAAGGCGTCACGAGAACCGCCAGACCAGCAGGTTTGTGCTGCACCATAATCCGCGCACCAGAGGCAGGGGCATGTGTCAGCATCCCGTCGGCGCGCACGGCTTCTTCGGCAAACCATCGGAAGAATTCTGCCGCGTATGTTGCTTCGCCCATAGCGTCCGTGCGGGCCTTGCCGTTTTCAAGCGTGATCAGATGTGCAAAATAGTCCAGCTTTGAGGTCATCAATTCCCACGCCTTGCGCAGGACTTCGGACCGGTGGCGCGGTGTCTTGGCCGCCCATTTTTTCATCGCGGCCTCGGCTGCATCAAGGGCTGCATCGGCGTCAGAGATATCGGCCGACGCGACAGAGGCGATGACTTCTTCTGTGGCAGGATTTATCACGTCAAAGCGTTCGCCAGAGACACCTTTGTGCCATGCGCCGCCGATATAAAGATCGGTAAAGTCCATTTTGGTCTCCGATAAGGTCACAGCAGGTGACGAAGCGGTTGCTCCATCCGGCCTGCAAAGTTGGAAAGAAGGGTGATCGCGTCGGTTGCACCAAGCTGGTCGGGTGCATACTCAAGCGTAATGGCAAGGCCCGTACCTTGACGGGTCAACGTCAGTGTTGGAATATCCTCGGCACCGATTGCGACTGTCGCGATGGCGGTAAACCGAAGATCACGCAGGCGCAGGGCAGGCGTATCTTCGCTTTGCTGCGCAGCGCCCAGTTGGGCCGTCGCGTGGTACGTCAGCGCTGCGCCAAAGCTTTCGACTGCAACAACAGTGCCCTTGCCAAGACTTGCCGCGCAAAGACCTGCAAGCAAGGCAGAAGTATCGGTCAAATCCGCCTCTTTTGCCGCCCAAGCTGCGAATGCGGTAAAGCCATCGGTGGCGATTTCAGCTGTGATGCGACCTGACGCTAGCGCAGTCGCCGCCGCTGTGGGTTTCTCGGATAAGGCGCGTAGCGCATCCAGGTCACTGACGTGGAATGGCTGTGCATGTCCCGCATCGACCAATCGCTGCAAATCCAGACCTTGCTCATGGGCAAGCCGCCGCAATTTGGGCGAAGCAAGAATACGTCCGCCTGTTGCAAGCACGGGCACTTTGGCCGGGTCCGGCTTTGTCTTAGCGGTTTTATTCTCAGCAGCCGGTTCAGGGTTCGTGACAACTGGCGCGCTGCCTGCCTTGCGTGCAACAGGATTATCGGGTTTCTGTGCTGTAATAATCGCGATGGTTTGCCCTGTAGGCACGTCTTCGCCTGCTTCGGCAAGAGTGGCGGCAAGATAGCCGTCAAAACCGGCGTTCACTTCATTGACGCTTTTGTCGGTTTCGACCTCGAACAAGACATCGTCAGCACCGACCTGATCTCCAGGCTGTCTGTGCCACGCGACCAGTAGTCCGCTGTCTTGTGCCATGCCAAGTGTCGGCATGATTACAGCTTTGCCGTCAGGCAGATCATCCGCAGGGGCAGGGGGTGCAGAAGCGCTTTTTGGTGCAGGTGCTGCGTCCGCGCTTTCAGAGATTTTCGCGATCACATCGCCAACAGGCACATCGGTCCCTTCAGATGCGGACACATCAGTCAGAAATCCATCGCCTGCCGCTTCGACCTCCATCGTGGCCTTGTCGGTTTCGACCTCGAACAGGATATCGCCTTTGGTCACCGCGTCGCCCGGTTGTTTATGCCACGCCACGATCTGACCCGTTTCCTGGGCCATCCCGAGTGCCGGCATGATCACGTCAAGCGGCATTGATCATCTCCCCGCCGACCAGCATCCGCGCTTTTGCGGCGACGCCTTCGGGTGTGGGCACGGTGATATCCTCAAGCGCGGGGCTGAATGGGATCGGCACGTCCATCGCACCCATACGCAAGACAGGCGCATCAAGGTGATAGAACGCTTTCTCGTTGATCCGGCTGGCGATTTCGCTGGTCACGCCAAAGCTCTGGTGTCCTTCGTCGACGACGATCACGCGGCTTGTTTTGCGAGCGGAAGCGAGCAGTGTTGCCTCATCCAGTGGCACGATGGTGCGCGGGTCAACCACTTCGGCGCTGATCCCCTCCGCGGCCAGAATTTCAGCGGCTTTCTCACAAACCTGCACCATTGAGGATGTGCCGATCAGAGTGATATCGCTGCCTTCGCGTTTGATATTCGCCTCGCCGAAGGGGATCAGGTATTCCTCTTCTGGTACGGGGGCTTTGTCCTGATACATCAGTTTGTCTTCGAAAATCACGACCGGATTGTTATCACGGATGGCTGTTTTCATCAGCCCCTTCGCCTCATAGGCGGAAGAAGGCATTGCAACCTTCAGCCCGGGGATATGCGCCACCAAAGCATGAAGCGACTGGCTGTGTTGTGCGGCAGAACGGCGTGTTGCGCCCATGTTGGTACGCAACACAAGCGGCACGCTGAGCTTGCCGCCAGACATATAATGCGTCTTGGCGGCCTGATTACAAAGCTGGTCCATGATCAGGAAAATGAAATCCCCGAACATCAGATCGACGACCGGGCGGGTGCCGGTCATGGCCGCACCGACCGCAATGCCCATGAAACCGGGTTCGGCAATGGGGGTATCGACGACGCGTCCAGTGCCGAATTCTTCGACCAAACCCGATAGGATTTTAAACGGCGTACCCGCTTCGGCCACGTCTTCGCCGATGATGAAAACTGTTTCGTCTCGGCGCATTTCTTCGGCCAGTGCTTCGTTCACGGCTTGTGATAGGGTGATCTCTCTCATGGCAAATTCTCCTTATGCCAGCGCGTGTTTGACGTCGGTAAACACATGCATGTCGACCTCTGAGGTGTCGGGATATTTCGCGTCGAGCGCATATTTCACGGCGTTTTCGGCGTCCTTGGCGATATCGGCGTTCATCGCGTCCAACTCGTCTTCGGTGGCGATGCCTTCCTTGACCAGATGGGCGCGGAACCGGATGATCGGGTCGCGGTTGTCTTTCCAATCTTTTTCTTCGTCCTTGGAGCGGTAATATTCGCGGTTGATGTCGCCCACGTGGTGGCCGTGGTAGCGGTAAGTCATCAATTCAATAAAGAACGGACCTTCGCCCTTGCGTGCGCGGGCCACCAAATCAGTTGTCAGATTATTAACGGCAAGCACGTCCTGTCCGTCGATCTGATGCGCTTCGATCCCGAAAGCTTCGGCGCGCGCGGTAATTGATCCGGCTGCAATCTCTTCGGTCTTGGTATATTCGGAATATCCGTTGTTTTCGCAGGCGTATATGACAGGCAGGTTCCAGAGCGCTGCCATATTCATGACCTCGTACAGCAGGCCTTGCGCTGTGGCACCATCACCAAAGAAGCAAACGGTCACGTCGTCTTTACCCAGCATTTTTGTGGTAAATGCTGATCCCGTGGCAATCCCCATGGACCCGCCTACAATGGCGTTGGCCCCCAGATTACCGTTGGACTGGTCGGCGATATGCATCGACCCGCCCTTGCCACGGCAATAGCCCTCTTCTTTGCCCAAAAGTTCGCAGAACATTTCCCTGAAATTAGCACCTTTAGCCACGCAATGCCCGTGACCGCGGTGGGTCGAGGTGATCTTGTCAGTCGTTTTCAGCGCCTCGCAGATACCCACTGCCACGGCTTCTTCACCGGAATACATATGGGTCAGTCCCGGCATCTTGGCGGAAAGATATAACTGGTTGGCCTGATCTTCAAAGCTGCGGATGCGCACCATCTGGCGGTACATGCGCAGATAGTCCTCGGTATTGGATGTCTTTTTCTTTGCAGGGCTCATATTGGTTCTCTTGTAATGGGCCCGGCCCCTTGACGAGACCG
>JBLHTS010000065.1:0-14184 GCA_047627695.1 Yoonia sp.
GTCCATTTTACGATATCAACGCGTTTCATGATGCGTTCTTTCGGCATTGTAGCGGGCACAATCAGAGCGCCTCTCGCCATCTTACCAATCGTCTATGTGGAAGACCGGATGACCACTAGTCGGTTTGCGCCAGTTGAGCCTGTGTTTGCGCAACCCTTCCAAACGCAAAAAAGGTCGCAGTAGGCAGCCCGTTCGCGGGGTCGCTCCGCGGCCTAAGTCTGCATCTTTTAGTCAGGTATGTATCCGAAGGCTCTAGTGAGCGACAAAAATAAAGCCCTGCCGCCGAAAGGGCGACAGGGTCTTACGTTTCGAAAACGTTGGTTTTAATGAATTACTCGGGTGTGAGATCAACGTTCTTGGGGTTGGCAGGTGAAACCGGTGTGGAGGTTGTAGCGTTCGCAAGAGCACTACCAATATTTCCCCAGCCACCAGCGCCGAGTGCGCCGCAACGACGCAGTGTGCTGGCTACGCTTGCACCAGGTAAATCAAGAATGCCGCCGTTCTTGCCGTTGCCAGCAAGAAGTGATTTCATGCTTTGAGCACGATCATTGGCTGTGTGGCCACCTGCAAAAGCAGGCGCTTAAAGAGCCGCCAGCGTGGCGATGAGTGCGATTGTCGTTTTCATTTGGTACCCCCATAATGGTAGTGTGTTGTCGATGCGGAAGTGCTGTGATTTCGGATCAAATTTTCCTGAAACATGGGCTGAATAGCATCGGCTATATTTTTGGGTTGTCGATCATGTCCGCAGCAACCGACCCAAACGCAAAACGCCGCCCCAATTCGGGACGGCGTTTCAATTCGCACAATGGAGGACCAAAGCCCGCCCGCAGTCTTAGAAGCCAAGACCAGCGTACTTGTTCTTGAACTTGGACACACGGCCACCGGCGTCCATAAGACGGGTGGAACCACCATTCCATGCAGGGTGCACGGATGGGTCGATGTCGAGTGTCATAGTGTCACCCTCTTTGCCCCAAGTGGATTTCATCTGAACGATCGTGCCATCGGTCATTTTGACGTCGATGACATGGTAGTCTGGATGCGTATCTTTTTTCATGACGGCAACCCTTATGCTGACGCGCCGGTAGGCGCTTTGTAGTTGGTGGCTTCTGCGATACGTGCGGACTTACCACGACGTGCACGCAGATAGTACAGCTTGGCGCGACGCACGCGACCGCGGCGAACCACGGTGATGCTGTCGATGTTAGTGGAATGCAGCGGGAAAACACGCTCCACACCTTCGCCGAATGAAATCTTACGCACGGTGAATGAACCAGCGATCCCTTTGCCGTTCTTGCGAGCGATGCAAACGCCTTCGTAGTTCTGTACACGGCTGCGCGTGCCTTCGGTTACTTTGTAACCAACACGGATGGTGTCACCCGCTCTGAAATCGGGCAATTCATGCCCCAACGAAGCAAGCTGCTCCGCGTCGAGTTGTGCGATCAGGTCCATCTGAAACGCTCCTTTGATATGCTTGCGGTTTTCCGCAATGTTTCTTGTGTGCCGTAGAGCTCTGCGTCGTTGCCCGGGTCCGGTTAAACCGCCCGCCAGAGGTGCGTCATCATCTGTTTTTGTGGTCGTTTGAAATTCACGGCGATGGCGCACCCACGAAAGGTACAATCGTTATTCCGGTTCATCCATAAACCAACACCCGGAATCAGTGACCTGAACCAAGTTGTTGCCGTATAGGCCCAACGGCCCTTACGATCAAGGCCCTTTGGCCCCCTTATCGTCTTCGCTGGGATGAAGTGCTGTCCAAAGATCCGGCCTGCGCTCTTTGGTGATTTTCAGTGACATCTGCTTGCGCCATTCCGCAATCTTGGCGTGATTGCCGGACAGCAGGACGTCGGGAATTGGCAGCCCCTGCCACTCGGCAGGTTTGGTGTATTGTGGATGCTCAAGTAGGCCCGCAGAAAAGCTTTCGTCGACAGCGCTATCTGCATTGCCTAGCACGCCGGGCAACAGCCGCACGGTGGCGTCAATCATGGCTTGCGCTGCGATCTCTCCGCCGGTCATGACGAAATCGCCCAAGCTGACTTCTTGGATGTTGTAGTGTTGCAGGATGCGTTCATCTACGCCTTCGAACCGTCCACAAAGCAGGGTCACCCCATCTGCACGCGCCCAGTTTTGCGCCATTTGTTGATCAAAGCGGCGACCGCGCGGCGATAGAAAGACCAATGGGGCGACGCCGCGCGCGCTGCGATGCACATCCATGATTGCCTGTTCCAGCACATCCGCACGCAACACCATGCCAGCACCACCGCCTGCCGGGGTATCATCGACATTGTGGTGCTTGCCGATCCCGTAGCTGCGCAGGTCGTAAGTTTGCATTTGCCACAAGCCGTCCTTCAACGCTTTACCGGTCAGGCTTTCACCCAAGACACCGGGGAAGGCTTGCGGAAACAGCGTGATAATTTTGGCCGTCCAAATACCCGCGATGTCCGGTGTATTGGTCATCAACTCGCGGGGTTTGACTGTGGCCTGGACCGCGATGCGGCCAGCAGAGCGGGTGGTGGTGGTCATGTCAGCTGCCATGGGCTACGCGGTTGCATCTGGAAACAACCCTTCGGGTGGGTCGACGACGATACGTTTGGCGGTTAGGTCAACGGTAGGCACAGCGGCTTGGGTAAAGGGCAGCAGGATCGTGTCCGACTGACCAGGCATAATGATTTCAAGTAAATCACCGGCACCGTGGTCCATCACGTTTTTGACTGTGCCCAATACTGTTCCGCCAGTATCAACGACCGTGAGACCAATTAAATCAGTATAATAATATTCGTCATCCGGCAACGACGGCATGACCGCGCGGTCGGCATAAAGGTCCACATTGCGCATTAGATCGGCGTCTTCTTTGCTGATCACGCCGTCAACGCGGGCGGTAAAGCCGTTCTTGAGTTGGCCGGTCAGCACGAGTTGTGCAAAGGCTATGCCATCTTCGGTATAGAGAGGGGCGTAATCTGAAATAGCTTGCGGATCAGCGCAAAACGACTTGAGGCGGACCTCGCCTTGAACGCCAAATGCACCTCCGATGGTGCCTACGATCACGCGATTAGTCATTGGGTAAACTCCGGTCCAACGCAGATGTTTTCGATCCACAGTCCATCGCCAGTTTGGCAGATGTCCCGACTGCCTTCGCGTTCATACAGCATGCCCGCGATAAAAGCGATCATCACAAGAATGAGGGTGCGCAGCAAGCGGAACATGGATGTGTCCGGTTATGGGGGGTGGCACGGCCCAGGGGCAACCCCAGGACCGCACAAAAATACTTACTCTTCGGTCGCTGCGTCTTCGACTGCAGGCGCTTCTTCCGCAGGTGCATTTGCGGCTTCTTCAGCGGCAGCAGCTTTTGCAGTTTTTTCGTCAGCGCGGGCCTTAGCAGCCTTGCCAGGTGTACCCTTTTTCAGATTGCTGCGGTCTTTCTTCGGCAATTCGCCTGCAGCTTCCAGCATGCGTGAAACACGGTCAGTCGGCTGTGCGCCTTCACCAAGCCAGTACTTGATGCGCTCCATGTTCATTTTCACGCGCTCTTCGCTGTCTTTTGGCAGCATTGGGTTATATGTGCCCAGCTTTTCGATAAAGCGGCCATCGCGCGGCATTCGGCTGTCTGTTGCCACGATTGCATAAAATGGACGCTTTTTTGAGCCGCCACGGGCCAGTCGGATTTTCATAGCCATCAGGTATTCTCCTTAGTGATGGTGGGAGTATGGTGGATCAAGATCCACCATACGATTGGTGTTGTTTGTGGTGTTGGATGACTTCCTGAATAATGAAATTCAGGAATTTCTTGGCAAACTCAGGGTCGAGATCGGCCTGGTCTGCAAGCTCGGTGAGCCGCGCAATCTGGATTTCTTCACGCGCGGGATCGGATGGGGGCAGGTCATGTTCGGCCTTTAGCTGACCCACGGCCTGAGTGTGCTTGAACCGTTCGCCCAATGTATAGACGAGAATGGCGTCAAGCCGGTCGATGCTTTTGCGGTGTTCCTTGAGGATATCCGCGGCAAGGCTGACAGGGTCAGTCATGAGACACTCCTTTGTGGGAAATTTGGTGTGTGGCGATAGACTAGCGCGCTAGCGGATTCGGGGGCTTTTGCTACCGGTTCAAGCACGGCGCCCAAGTGTTCCGCGACGCGGATCGACGCGGCATTGCTTTCGCCAATGTAGCTGACAATTGTGACTAGGTCCGTCGTCACAAAGCTATGATCAATGATCGCGCGCGCGGCCTCTGTGGCAAGGCCAAGTCCAGTAAACCCGTCGTAGATGAACCAGCCACATTCGGGTTCTGGAAAATGAGGCGGATGCACAAGGCCAACGCCGCCAGCCAGTTCTCCGTCCATCTCAATCGCGAGCGTTCCAAAGCCGTACAGCGCCCAAGTGGCGACATCGTTGGTGAACCAAGCCCAAGCCTTTTCGCGGTCCAGCGGTCCGTCCATGTGAATAGCGCGCTCGCTAGCCATAAACGCGGCATATGTGTCAAAATCGGCCCGCATATATGGCCGCAACGTTAGACGTTCTGTGTGCAAAGCCGGCGTCATGTGATCGGCTGCGCGGCTTGGGACACAGCCCGTGGGTCGTCAAGGTGCAAATGGCGAAAGACGATCACGTGTTCATCGTCAACGTTATCGCGACGTTCTTCGACAGCACCAAGGCGCGTGGCCAGTGCAAGTGACCGTGTGTTTGCAGGTGCGATCAGTGAGCTGAGTGGTGCCAGACCCAAGGTACGCCCACCCCAGTCGCGCACGGCACAGGCCGCTTCGAAGGCATATGACCGTCCTTCGAAGCCGTCGAACATATGCCACGCCATTTCGGGCTCTGGCCAGTCAACATGGTTGGTGATGCCCACGCGCCCAGTGGCAATGCCAGTCGCGCGTTCGGTCACGGTAAAGAACCCATAGCCATGCCAGTTCCAATGACCGATGCCCGCGATAAATCCGCGCCATGCTTGGCCTTCGGTGCCCTTGCCGCCCACGGCTGCCATCCGGTCAGAGCGGGTGACCCAAGCGGTAAACGCCGCAAGGTCCCGTTTCAGAGGGCCACGCAATTCAAGGCGCGCCGTGGTGAGTGTGGGGGCAGGGGTCATTTTATTGGTGACGTCCGAAAGGTGAGGCCAGTGGCAGGTGCCTCCGGCGAGAGTTTAAAGAGCAAGATGAAGAGGGAAGGGTCATTTCTTTTTTCCGAAACCTGACAGACCGGGGGGCAATTGCATGCCACCGCCGCCAAGTCCGGGAAGGCCTGCTGGCATCTTGCCTTGTAGAGATTTTGCGGCTTCCGCCATCGCCTTGGGGTCATTCATATCGGGCATATCGCCGCCTTTGCCGAACATGCCTTTCATGGCTTGTTTCAGCATGCCGCCTTTGCCCATCTTTTTCATCATATCGGCCATCTGGCGGTGTTGTTTGACCAGCTTGTTCAGTTCGGACACTTCAAGGCCCGCACCTTTGGCGATGCGTCTCTTGCGCGAAGCGGCCAGCAAGTCGGGGTTGGCGCGTTCTTTCTTGGTCATGGAGTTGATCAGGGCGATTTGGCGTTTCAGAATACCGTCATCCATGCCCGACGCGGCCATCTGTTTGCTCATCTTTGCGGCCCCCGGCATCATTCCCATCATCCCTTCCATGCCGCCCATTTTCATCATCTGCTGAAGCTGCATCTTGAGATCGTTCATGTTGAAGCGGCCTTTTTGAAAGCGCTTCATCATGCGTTCGGCTTGTTCAGCCTCGATGGTTTCTTGGGCTTTTTCGACGAGTGCTACAATGTCGCCCATGCCAAGGATACGGCCCGCAACGCGGTCCGGCTCGAAGGTTTCAAGTGCGTCCATCTTTTCGCCAAGACCGACAAAGCGGATAGGCTTGCCGGTGATCGCGCGCATCGACAGGGCCGCGCCGCCGCGTCCATCGCCGTCCATGCGGGTCAGGACAACTCCGGTGACGCCGATTTTGTCGTCGAATTCTTGGGCGACGTTCACCGCGTCCTGACCGGTTAGGCCGTCCACGACCAACAATGTCTCGCGCGGGTTTGCTACGTCGCGTACGGCCGCGGCTTGCGCGATCAGTTCTGCGTCAATGTGCAAACGGCCTGCAGTGTCCAGGATATAGACGTCGTAGCCGCCAAGGCTCGCTTGGACTTTGGCGCGTTTTGCAATTGCGACCGGATCTTCGCCTTTGACGATGGGCAATGTGTCGACGCCGATCTGTGAACCCAAAATCGCCAACTGCTCCATTGCGGCAGGGCGGTTGGTGTCAAGCGACGCCATCAGGACGCGCTTGCCTTCTTTTTCTTTCAGGCGCTTGGCCAGCTTTGCAGTCGTTGTTGTTTTACCGGAACCTTGCAGACCCACCATCAAGATAGGTGCTGGCGGGTTATCGATTTTCAGAGTGCCCGGGTCAGAGTCGCCGGTCAGAACTCGGCGCAATTCGTCGTGGACGATTTTAACAACTTGCTGACCGGGTGTGATGGATTTCGTGACCGCTTGACCGGTGGCTTTTTCCTGGACTGCTTTGATGAAATCGCGGGCGACGGGCAGTGACACGTCGGCCTCTAGCAATGCGGTGCGCACTTCGCGCAGTGCGGTTTTGACGTCATCATCCGACAGCGCACCTTGCTTGGTAAGCTTGTCAAAGACGCCAGAAAGGCGATCGGATAGATTCTCAAACATTGGCCAAGGCCCTCGTCTCGTTTCGGATATGACGCGTATAATATGTACGCGCCATAAAAAACAGTAGAGCCCCCGTGGGCGCGACGCGCTGACGGAGGGCGATCCCTATCAAAAGGGACCGGAAAGCCGATGCTATCCGGGTGTTGTGGAGCGTTTACGACGTGGTAAGCCGCGAGTCAACATCAGCTACAGCGATCAAAGCGGTATTTAATAAGGGCTATCAGTCGCGCGCGGTGGGCCCGTGCGACCGAGGCCGTACCAACCATCAAAACCAGCATGTGCCAGTAAGGTTGCCCGGCCCGGATCAGCAAGGCACTTAGCCCCACGATCATTGTGCCAAGTAAGACTAGCCCAGCCAGACCTTTCCAGCCCCGCCATCACAGCAGACCTGCGCCTGCGACCTCGATTGATCCAGTGATGTAGTGTGGAATTGGTTACAGCCTATGGCCTCGTGATGGCACACGTCTGTGCTGAAACTGCCGAGCTTGTGCGCAGGCCGAAATAGAGGAATGCGAGTGTGAGCACTCCGCGTAGGACGGTCATGAGAGTGAATGCTTTGGTCATGCCCGGCACAAAGCGCGCAGCGTATAATGTCCAGCGCGAGATGACAGTTATGAAAACTATACCCTTGCGCTGGCGAACGATATGATCGAATTATTGAGCTAAAAGTTCGTCAGCGCACAGGAATGAACATGGATAACTGGGACGAGATCAGAACCGCTTTTCAGGTGGCGCGCCGCGGGACTGTTAGTGGTGCCGCTGATGAATTGGGGGTGCACCATGCGACGGTGATCCGCCATATTGACGCGCTAGAGCAGCGTTTGGGCGTGAAGCTGTTTCAACGCCATGCCCGTGGATACACCGCCACCGAAGCTGGACAGGATTTGTTGCAGGTTGCCCAAGCCACCGATGATCAGTTCACGCAGTTGGCGGGCCGGATCAAGGGGCAGGGCGAAGGTGTGTCAGGTGATCTGGCTGTCACGTCTTTAGAAAGCGCCTCGCCGATGTTGACGCCGATCTTGGTCGCGTTTCAGGCTGCGCATCCGGACTTGCGCATTCGCTACCGGACAGGCGACCGATTGTTTCGGTTGGAATACGGCGAGGCGCATGTCGCTATACGGGCGGGAAGCATGCCGGAAGAACCGGACAATGTCGTCCAACCCTTCATGCAGCAGCAGGTGGCGATAGTTGCATCCGAGGCTTATATCGCGCGGCACGGCATGCCCAAAGATGAAGATGACCTAAAGAACCATTTTTTTGTAGGGCTTGATAACGAGCAAAGCCGCGCGCCCTTTGCGCGGTGGCTGAGGGGCATAGTCCCCGACGATGCATTCATTTTTCGCACAACCGACAACCGCAACATGCAAGAAGCGATCTTGGCGGGTGCGGGGATCGGGTTTGTGACGTCACAAGAAGCGGCAAAAAACACAGCCCTGACCGAGGTCATTCCCAGCCGCGAAGAATGGTCTGCCCCGCTGTGGATTGTGACCCATGTGGATCTACACCGCACAACAAAAGTGCAGACGTTCCTGCGGTTTCTCAAAGACAGTATCAAGGCGATGGACTTCTAAGCAGTCATTCATCAAGTTCCTGTGCCAAATAGGCCTCGAAGGCATCCAGATCAACGGGTCCCATTTGTCCAAATCCCTGCATCCAGACCGAGGCCGTGCGCAGTGCATCTGGTTCAAGCTTGCACCACTTCACCCGCCCGCGTTTTTCTTGACTGATGAGTTTCGCGGCAGACAGCACGCCCAAATGTTTGGAAATCGCGGCCAACGATACTGCAAAAGGTTCGGCCACGTCCGTGACAGCCATGTCATCTTCGAGCAACATCGCCAAAATCGCCCGACGGGTCGGGTCGGCCAAAGCAGAGAAGACTTGATCAAGTTGCGCGGTCATGGCTGCGATTAAGCGGGTAGGGTGCGAAACGTCAACCAATTGGTTGAATATCAAAATTGGAGTTTCGCACACTAAACACGGTGAATTTGTCCATTGGTCGTAACGACAAGTCATTGATTTTAATTAAAGAATGGTGTTGAAACGTGTTCTTGACTCTAATGTGGTCCCGCCATAAACCTCTCGCAACCTTCCGAGGGGACGAAACTGATGTCTGATCCGCATGACGCTGAACGCCTTAAGGCGCTTGAAGCGAAAATTGCGGCGCTCAAAGCGCCGACAGAGGTTAAGCACCATTCGGAAGAACATTATTCGCAGGCACAGCTTGCATGGCGGATGGTGATAGAGCTGGTGGCAGGTCTTGGGATCGGCTTTGGCATTGGATACGGGCTGGATACCTTGTTTGGGACCATGCCAATATTTCTGGTGCTGTTTATATTCCTGGGCCTCGCGGCTGGTGTTAAGACCATGATGCGATCGGCTAAAGAAGTGCAAAGAAAGCAGCTTGAAGCTGCCAAAGAAGAGGGTGACACGCGTGGCTGAAGAAAAAGCAGAAGGTGGTCTTGTTTTCCATCCGCTCGATCAGTTTATTGTCGAGCCATTGTTCGGCAGTGGTCCGGTTAGCTGGTACACGCCAACAAACGTGACCCTTTGGTTGGGCGTTGCCCTTTTGTGCATCGTTGCTTTGTTTGTCATCGGTAGCCGCGGCCGTGCCGTTGTCCCGACCCGCGTTCAGTCGCTGGGTGAATTGGCATACGGCTTTATCTACAAGATGGTCGAAGACGTCTGCGGCAAAGACGGTGTTAAATACTTCCCGTACATTATGACACTGTTCGTGTTCATCTTGTTCTCGAACTACCTTGCTTTGATCCCGATGTCATATTCGCCAACGTCGATGATAGCGATCACAGCGATCCTTGGTTTCAGCGTATTCTTCACGGTCACGATCCTCGGCTTTGTTCTAAACGGGCCTGCATTCCTTGGCCTGTTCTGGATGAAAGACGCGCCTGCAATCTTGCGCCCGGTCATTGCAGTTATCGAGGTCATCTCTTATTTCGTGCGCCCTGTTAGCCACTCCATTCGTTTGGCAGGTAACATCATGGCGGGTCACGCGGTTTTGAAAGTGTTCGCGGGCTTTGCGGCCCTGACGCTGGTCAGCCCGTTTGCCATCGTGGGTATCATCGCCATCTATGGTCTCGAAATTTTGGTCTGCGGTATTCAGGCCTATGTCTTCACAATCCTGACGTGTGTCTATTTGAAAGACGCGCTTCATCCCGCTCACTAAAGGTTTGGCGGGGATATCCTCGCCGTACGTCCCAACTTCCAATCGTAAGGAGAATTCACATGGAAGGCGAACTCGCACACATCGGCGCTGGTCTGGCTGCAATCGGTTCCGGCGCTGCCGCAATCGGTGTTGGTACAGTTGCTGGCAACTACTTGGCTGGCGCACTGCGCAACCCATCTGCCGCTGCTGGTCAAACAGCAACATTATTCATTGGTCTGGCATTCGCTGAAGCACTGGGGATCTTTGCATTCCTCGTCGCGCTTCTGCTGATGTTCGCAGTCTAAGAGCGACCCATATCCTTACGGCTAATCGACGCGGATAATCTTCGCGTCGGTCAGTGAAACATCAAGGTATTTGGGGGCCATCATGGCAGCAGAAACACACGAAACAGTCGCAGGCGTTTGCGTAGATGCAGGGGGCTCTGCCCTTGGTATGCCGCAGCTATGCGCGGATTGGATGCCAAACCAGATTTTCTGGTTGTTGGTCACTCTAATCGCAATCTACTTTGTGATGTCACGCATCGCCTTGCCCCGCATCGGTGCGGTTCTGGCAGAGCGTTCCGGCACAATCACAAATGATATTGCTGCAGCTGAAGAGCTGAAGAATAAAGCGGCCGAAGCCGAAGCTGCCTATGACCAGGCGCTTTTGGACGCCCGCGCCGAGGCACAAAAGATCGTCGCCGAAGCAAAAGCAGAAATGCAAGCTGCACTGGAAGTCGAGCTTCAGAAAGCCGATGCTCAGATCGCCGCTAAGACAGCCGAAAGCGTGGCCGCCATCGGCGAGATCCGCGCGAGTGCTGTGAAAAGCGTGACTGCCGTCGCCAAAGACACAGCCAAAGCACTGGTTGCTGCCCTGGGCGGTAAGGCAGACGCAAAGACAATTACTGCTGCGGTGACCGCACGGATGAAAGGGTAAACCATGAGAATTCTACTCACGTCCCCGCTCATTCTTGCTGCCAGCCCTGCGCTGGCTGCTGGTGACAAGCCTTTCTTTTCGCTTGGCAACACTGACTTTGTTGTCACCGTCGCCTTCGCGCTCTTTATCGGCATTTTGCTTTACTACAAGGTCCCCGGTCTTGTGGGCGGCATGTTGGACAAGCGTGCTGACAGCATCAAAGCAGACCTTGATGAAGCCAAAGCACTGCGTGAAGAAGCGCAATCTTTGTTGGCAACATATGAGCGCAAGCAAAAAGAAGTTCAGGAACAAGCTGACCGCATTGTCGCGGCTGCCAAGGAAGAGGCGAAAAACGCCGCCAAGGCCGCAAAAGAAGACATTGCAAATTCGATCACGCGCCGCATTGCCGGTGCTGAAGATCAAATTGCAAGTGCGCAAGCCGCTGCAATCAAAGATGTTCGCGATCAGGCGATATTGGTCGCCGTTGCTGCTGCAAAAGATGTGATCGCAAGCCAGATGGACGCAAAGTCTGCCGGTGCTTCGATCGACGATTCAATCGCGATTGTCGGAGAAAAGCTGCACTAACATGCACTGCTTCGTTAAGTTTTGGCCCGGGTGTCGTAAGACGGCCGGGCCTTTTACATTCTGCCGTTAATTTTTGGCTTCGTGCTGTAAACGTCTTTGGGAAAAGGCTTCATTTTGGTCTGACTTTTGCTGATCAGACAGCGCAGTTTCAACAAAGTTCAGGTGGTTTTCGACTGCTGCGCGTGCGGCCAAGGGATCACGTGCCTGAAGTGCCGTGTTGATCGTTCGGTGCTGTTCGAGCAAGGCGTCCCGCGTCATCCGCTGTTTGAACATGATTGTACGATTGTAGAACACGCCTTCGCGCAGAAGTTCATACATTGACCGCATCATGTGCAGCATGATCACATTGTGGCTGGCCTCGATAATCGAGAGGTGAAAGTTCGCGTCAAGATAGGCCTCGTCTGCGGGGTTCCGCTTTTGATGGGCCGCTTCCATCTTTTCAAAGATCGTGTTGATGACCTTAAGGTCGGTGTCGCTGGCCAACCGAGCTGCGCGTTCTGCAGCCAACCCCTCCATGTCGCGGCGAAAGCTGATGTAGTCAAAGACCGCTTTGTCGTGGGTCGAAAACAACTTTACCAGCGCGGGCGCAAAGGCCGAGCCCAGCACATCCGCAACATAGACGCCTGCACCCGCTTTGGACGTAAGCAATCCGCGCTCTTGCAGTTCACCCAGCGCCTCTCTGAGGGATGGGCGCGAGACGCTCATGCGTTCGCTCAACTCGCGTTCGGACGGAAGCCGTTCTCCGGGGCGCAGGATGCCGCGCAGGATTAATCCCTCGATTTGGCGGACGACGCCATAGGACAGTTTTTCTTGTTGGACGGGTTCAAAAGGCATTCAATTACCACAATTTATTGGTCAAATTATATGACCAACAGCTGGTATTCACAACACAAAAGGGGCCGCATTGCTGCGACCCCTTCCTTTGGCAATCTCAAGTGGATTGCTTAGTTTGGTGTGATGATGATCTCAACGCGGCGGTTCATCTGACGGCCAGAGGCGTTCAGGTTCGACGCGATTGGCTGGTTTTCACCGGCGCCAATTGAACGTACGCGCGAGGATGCAACCCCACCATTGAGCAAGATATTGGCGACAGCGCGTGCGCGACGCTCTGACAAGTCTTGGTTGAAGGCTGCATCACCGACGTTGTCGGTGTGGCCGATCACGTTCACGGCCGTGTTCGGGTAGCGGTTCAGCGAATTTGCCACAGTCAGCAATTCGTTCTGCGATGTGCCAGAGACGGATGTGCTGTTGGTTGCGAACAGCAGGTCTTGGCTCAGGATAACAACAAGGTTGCTGCCGTTGTTGGATACGCCCACGTCACTGCGCAGGCTGCGGCGCAGCTCTTCTGCTTGCTTGTCGAGGTTGTTACCGATTGCAGCACCTGCGCCAGCGCCCAACAAAGCGCCAGCAAGCGCGGCCTGATTGCGCCCGCGCCTATCATCATTGCGATTGGCAATCGCGCCGATAGCGGCACCACCCAAAGCACCAATAAGCGCACCTTGTTGTGTGTTCTGGCTTTGGTTTGGCCCGTTGGCGTCACAGGCAGCGACGAACGTCATTACAACTGCGGCAAGGACGAGGGGTAGTTTTCTAAAGGTCATGGTTATGATTCCATTTGAGATGGGTGCGCATGTCGCGCAGGCTTCATAAGCAGATATATAAACCTTTGCGCTGTGTTATCCAATAACGCGCCGACAATACGTCAACTTCCGCCCAACCATCACGCTTGAGTTGACTGCGCATCGACCCGCGCGGATTCCCACGCCAGCATGGCCCGCTTGACCGGCAAGCCCCAGTGATACCCGCCCAACGCACCCGACTTGCGCAAGGCGCGGTGGCAGGGGATCAACCAACTGACCGGATTGCGCCCGACGGCCGTGCCAACCGCGCGCACGGCTTTGGGTTTTCCGATGGATTGGGCGATTTCGGAATAGGTTGTGACATGCCCTGACGGGATGGTCAGCAATGCCTCCCACACCTTGAGCTGGAATGGCGCGCCTATCATGTGCAACTGCGTCTCGCCTGTCATGCCAAGGGCTGCTGTTGCCCAATCGCGCAAGAAAACGGGATCCTTGATAAACATGGCTTTTGGCCAGCGCGATTTCAGGTCTGCCATTGCAGGTTCGGGTCCTGCTTCGGCAGCAAATGCCAAACCGCAAATACCGCGGCCTGTCCCCATGACCAAGGCGGGGCCAAAGTGGCTTTCGAACCAGCCCCAGTAAATCTCGAGTGCTTCACCGTCGCGTGCATAGTCCCCCGGACTCATTGCTTCCCAGCGCACGAAAAGATCGTGCAAGCGTCCGCTGCCCGATAGGCCGACGGCATGGGCGGTGTCTAACGTGGTAAAACGGTCGCGCAGCAGGGTCTTGGCATGCGCAAGCGTAAGATATTGCTGATAGCGTTTTGGCGACACTCCCACCCATGAAGAAAAAAGCCGCTGGAAATGTGCGGGGCTCATGTTCATGTCGGCGGCCAGATCTGCCAAGGTCATCGGGCTGTCGCCAGCGGCATCAATCGCTTCGATTGCGCGGCGCATCACCTGATAATGATATGTTTCGTTTTGTTCCATGTGGTGAACTTAGGGTGTCGTTCCTTTCCATGCGACCCGAAAATTGCGCATCTGACGCTTGCCCCCTTTGGTGCATAAGGGCATACCCGTTTGCATGGCAAAACAGCTTGATTATCATACGATCCGCGAGATCTTTGAACGGTTCCAAGCGGCAGAGGCCGAACCGAAAGGCGAGCTTGAACATGTGAATGTTTACACGCTGGTTGTAGCAGTGGCTTTGTCGGCTCAGGCCACCGATGCAGGCGTGAACAAAGCGACACGCGAGCTGTTTAAGATCGCTAATACGCCGCAAAAGATGCTTGATCTGGG
>JBLHTS010000066.1:0-14184 GCA_047627695.1 Yoonia sp.
CAAGGACAAAGAACGAGCCAATCAGCAAAGACAGCGCGACGATATAAGTCCCGATAATAATAGCGGTCATTCGATGATGTCCCCCCGCAAAATAAAGCGCGCCATCGCCACGGTTGACACAAATCCCAACATCGCAATCAGTAGTGCGACTTCGAAATAGATCTGCACACCTTGCTGGATCCCAAGAACAATGACTAAACCCAGCGAGTTGATCACCATCGTATCAAGTGCCAGGATTCTGTCGCCAGACGTTGGTCCAAGAACCAGTCGCACCATCGAAAAGACCTGGGCAAGTGCCAACGTAACAAAGGTGATGGCAAGCGCGATTTCCATCAACTGCGTCGCAAACATCATGAAAAAATCTCCTTCAGGCGGCGTTGGTAGCGGTTTGTGATGTCATCACGCACGGCGTCCGGGTCATCAGTGTGTAGGACATGGACCAGCAGGCTATGCCCTTGATCCGATAGATCGGCAGAAACGGTGCCGGGGGTCAGTGTGATCGTTCCGGCAAGCACGGTGATTGCTTCGGGCTCGCGCAGTTCAAGCGGGATGACAATCCACGCAGGTTTCAGCTTTGCATTCGGGACCGTCAGGACAATCCACGCAACGTCGATATTGGCCACGATAATGTCCCACATTACCAAAAAGGTGTAGGAAATCATCTTGCCTAACTTGAACCCTTTGGGCGTGTCCGGCCACCAGATAGACGTACCCCAAGGGATAATGATCCCAAGGATGATACCAAAAACCGCCATGCCAGCGGAAATGTCATTCTGCAGCAACATCCAGACAATCGCCAAGATAAGCGTCAGAACCGGGTGAGGCAAAAGCCAATTAAAAGCACGTCCCATGTTAGTGATCCTCTGCCGGTTTGCTTAGCTTGCCTTCGGTCTCTAACACGGTCGAGATGTAAGGCTCTGGTTCAAATAGCTGGGCTGCGATCACTGTCGTGAAGCCATGAACTTGTCCTGCGAACATAGTGTGTGCCGCCAACAACGTGATAAGCCCCCCCACCGCAACATATGACATTGTTGACGGGGTTGTGACTACAGGGGCGTCCTGAGATGGCACGACGCTATGTGCTTTCCAGAACAGAATACTGCCTGCTCGCGCGAAACCCAGAATGCTGACAAGGCTAGACCCCAACACAATCACCCAAATCCAAACCATCAAATCAGTGCCAAAAGCTGCGTCCAACACTAAAAGCTTACCCAAGAAACCCGACAAAGGTGGCAGGCCAGCCATGGCAATGGCCCCGGCAAAGAACAACCCTGCGGTCAACGCAGCACCCGCAACAGGCGGCTGTGGTGTCAGGATCAGGTTGCCGCGTCCAGTGCGGACCAGATCAGAAATAAGGAACAGCGCCGCACCTGCCAAGGTGGAATGCACGATGTAATATAAGGCTGCTGCGATGCCTTCCGGGCTGAAAAGCGAAATAGAAATCATTACCATCCCCATCGAGCCAATGACAGAGAATGCGGCCAATCGGTCCAACCGCTTCGCGGCCAAGACGCCAATCATGCCGATCGCCAGCGATATCAATGCTGCGGGCAACAACCACTGTTCGTGTAGACCTGCGGTCGCCTCAAGGCCTGGAGGAAAGATCATCGTGTAGACGCGGATGATCGCATAAGCGCCCACCTTGGTCATGATCGCAAACAAAGCTGCAACAGGCGCGGGCGCCTCGGCATAGCTTGATGGCAGCCAGAAGTGTAGCGGCACAACAGCCGCCTTGATCGCAAAGACAAGCAGCAGAAGAACTGCAGCGACACGAATACCAACGGTACCCTCGGGGCCAATCAAAGCGACCCGATTGGCCAAGTCAGCCATGTTCAGCGTGCCTGTCTCTGCGTAAATTGCCCCAAGTGCGAACAAGAATAGCGTCGAGCCAATCAAATTGAAAAGCACATATTGGACGCCTGCGCGCAATCGCGCGTCGCCGCCTGCATGGATCATCAGACCATAAGACGCGATCAAAAGCACTTCGAAGAAGACGAACAAGTTGAACAGGTCACCGGTCAAAAACGCTCCCATAATGCCCATCAATTGAAACTGGAACAGTGCATGAAAATGCCGCCCACGGTCGTCCCAGCCAGATGCGACAGCATATAGCAGCACAAACAAGGCTAGCACAGCCGTCAGCAAGACCATCATCGTTGATAGCCTATCGCCTACCAAAACAATGCCAAAGGGTGCAGCCCAGTCGCCTAACAAATACAGCATGATGGTCCCATCAGAGGCCCCCCACACTAGTCCCGCTGCGATGGCGATTAATGCCAGAACACCCGCGATCGAAAAGACGCGCTGAATTCCGATGTGATACCGCGCAGCAAGAACGATGAAGGGTGCAAGCATTGCAGGCAGAATAATTGGTGCGATAAGCCAATGGTTCATGACGTGCCTCCGGCCTGATCATCCGGGATTTCGGACTGGTCATCCACATGATCGTCATCTGACCCAAGGAACGCGCCGAGGCCGATCATCACGACTACCGCTGTCATGCCAAACGAAATAACGATCGCCGTTAGAACCAGCGCTTGTGGTAGCGGGTCGGTGTAAACAGTCACGCCATCACGCAACACCGGCGGCGCGCCGACAACAACCTGACCAGACGTAAATAGAAAGACGTTCACTGCATAAGTCAGCAGCGAGATACCCAAAATCACAGGGAACGTACGCAGGCGCAGCACAAGATAAATCCCTGCGGCGGTCATGATGCCAATCGCAGATGCAAGAAGAAATTCCATGTTACACTCCCTCTCTTACGGCTGCGACAGGCGAAAGCGCGTCGCGCGACGGGTCAATGTCCATTGGATGTTCGCTATCAATCGTATGGGCGCGCCGTGCCAACCGCGAGAAGCTTTCAAGCGACAGCATTACTGCGCCGACAACCGACAAGAAAACACCGACATCAAAAAGCGCGGCAGTCGCTAACTCGAATTTCTCAAAAGGTGGAATGCGGACATAGGTAAAGTCAGAGGTAAGGAAGGGTTTACCGACGAACCATGAACCGATGCCTGTCAGTCCGGCCGTAAGAACACCTGCGCCAATGACACCGTGATAAGGATATCTTAACCGTGTCGAGGTCCAGGCGAAGCCGCTGGCCATATACTGCATGACAACACCAATCGACACGATCAGACCTGCGATAAATCCACCACCCGGTTCGTTGTGGCCGCTTAGGAAGATATAAAAGCCAACCATCATCACGATGGGCATCATCACACGGGTCAGCACGACCATCATCATCGGGTGCATATCACCCGCGCGCGGTTGATCAGGTTTGCGCTTCAACAATCGTGCGCGGACCGGACCAGCCAAAAGGGTCTCTGTCAGCGCATAAATCAGCAAGGCTGCAATGCTCAGCACGATGATTTCGCCAAAGGTATCAAAACCTCGGAAGTCGACCAGAATGACATTCACAACATTGGTGCCGCCGCCGCCTTTGTAGGAATTGGCAAGATGAAATTCGGAAATTGGCACACCGATCGCGTCGCGCATGAGATAATAATAGGCCAGCGCAAAACTTGCCAAGCCACCCGCAACGGCGACACCGGAATCGCGCACGCGGCGCAAAATCGAGCTTTCTATTGGCGTGCGGTTCGGCAGGAAGTTAAGTGCGAGCAACATCAAGATGATTGTGACTACCTCAACTGTGAACTGGGTCATGGCCAAGTCGGGCGCGCTGAGGAAGACAAATCCAATCGACACCATCAGACCGACGATCCCAATCAGGATAAGCGACATGAAACGGTTGCGATGCATAAGCACCATTCCGGCAGCAGCGGCGACCAGCATAAACCAGCCCGCAATCAAAACAGGGCCAGCTGTTTGCATTGTGCGCGTCGGGGCGCTCAATGTCCCCGTGCTCCATGCATAGAAACCCGCCACGACAATGGTGATCGTACCAACGGCCGCGTACCGCGAGAATGCGCCGTTGTGCAAAGGCAGGATCAGCTTTTGCGCCAAGCGCGCTGCAGTTTCCACGACTGCGTCAAAAATCATTTTGGCCTCGGGGCGCGGTGTCGTTTCCCAAAGGCGCAGTGCCGGATTGAAAATGCGTAGCATCACCAAGCCGCCTGCAACGGCCACAATGGACATGAACAGCGCAGGAACCAGACCATGCCAGATCTTGAAGTGCGCTTTTGGCATATCTGCGGCACCACCCAGTACGGATGCGGTCACAAGCTTAACAAAGGGCTCGGCAAGGAAAGGTGCAACGCCGATCACAACAACTGGAATGATCAAAAGGGCAGGTGGCAACCAAAGACCAACGCCCGGATCGTGTGGTTTGGCAGGATAGTCATCGCGCACAGGACCAAAGAACACGTGCCCAATTAGGCGGAAGCAATAAGCGGCAGAGAAAATCGAGCCCAGAGTTGCCAAAACGGGTACAAGCCAAGGAGAACTGAAAAGAACGGTTTGGTTTGCCTCTTCCAGCATCATTTCCTTGGATAGGAAGCCGTTCAGCAGCGGGATGCCCGCCATCGACAATGCAGCAAGCGACACAATCACGAATGTGACGGGCATCAGCGTGCGCAGTCCGCCCAACCTGCGAATATCGCGAGTATGTGCTTCGTGGTCGATGATTCCAGCGGACATAAACAATGCCGCCTTGAATGTCGCGTGGTTCAGGATGTGGAACATCGCGGCCATTGCGCCAAAGGCGGTTCCAGTTCCCAAAAGCATGGTGATAAGGCCAAGATGGCTGACTGTCGAAAACGCGAGCAATGCTTTCAAGTCGTGCTTGAATAGCGCAATTACAGCACCCAGCACCATTGTCACCAAGCCAGCAGTTGTGACGATCACGAACCATTCAGGTGTGCCTGACAGAACCGGCCACATGCGCGCCATGAGGAAAATGCCAGCTTTGACCATCGTCGCCGAGTGCAGATAGGCCGAGACAGGCGTCGGTGCGGCCATTGCGTGCGGCAGCCAGAAATGGAACGGGAATTGTGCGGACTTTGTGAAGCAACCAAGCAAGATTAAAATCAGCGCAGGCACATACAATGGATTGGCTTGGATAAGCTCGCGGTTTTGCAAAATAACACTCAGGTCATAGCTGCCGACGATCTGTCCCAGGATCAGCATGCCACCAATCATCGCAAGCCCACCCATGCCCGTGACCGTCAAGGCCATTCGCGCGCCTTGCCGTCCCTCTGGCAGATGCTTCCAGTAGCCGATCAGCAGGAATGACGAGAGCGATGTCAGCTCCCAGAAAATCAGCAATAGTAGGATGTTATCGCTTAAGACGATGCCGACCATCGCGCCCTGAAAAAGCAACAGGTAGGTAAAAAATTCGCCCATATTGTCGTCGCGGCTTAGGTATTGTCTTGCGTAGGCGATGATCAAAAGGCCAATGCCCAAGATCAAAAGCGCAAAGAAGAAACCCAAACTATCAAGCATTAGCGTGAAATTCAGCCCTAACGCCGGCATCCAATCGACCCGCGCCATGACAACTTCGCCCGCAAGAATGGGCGGCAAGTTGGTCAATAATCCGATGAAGGCGGCCAAGGTAACAGTGAATGTCACGCCCGCACAGGCAGAGCGCCCCGCAGTGTTCATGAGACCCGGCAGCAGCGCGCCAAAGAACGGCAAAGCAACAATAAAGAATAGAGACACGTGAACTCCTGATCCAATGACTGCATCACTATTTACAGAACTGGGTCAAACTTGCAAAAGCGAAAAGCCAATCGACCCAATTAGTTGGGCAGCCCTGCGCCAAACGCGCAGCGGGTTGCGCGGCAAACCAAAGGAAACG
Organism: Yoonia sp.; assembly: GCA_047627695.1. GTDB lineage: Bacteria > Pseudomonadota > Alphaproteobacteria > Rhodobacterales > Rhodobacteraceae > Yoonia. The sequence continues at coordinate 5,762 of JBLHTS010000066.1, forward strand.
CAGCGACCTTCCAACACGCGTGATCAACGCATGCCTTCCGATAATTGGGTGTGCAGGCCAAAAACAGTAACGCGGCTTCCAACTTCAGAGCGACAAAATTGGTTACCGGTTAACCCTTATGGGTTGCCTGTGGTCAACCAACTGATCGGTGTTTGGCTCAGACAGTGGTTTCACAACTGTGCTAAGCTTCGATTGGCCGTGAACATACGGTTTCAATTGGGAGAGTTCTAACATGGGTATCGAAAGCATTCTTGCGATCATCATAATCGGTGCAATCGCAGGTTGGTTGGCCGGAAAAATCGTAAAGGGGTTTGGCTTTGGTTTGCTAGGCAATATTGTTGTAGGCATCGTCGGCGCATTCGTTGCGGGTTTGGTTTTTCCGGTAATCGGGCTTGGGTTTGGTGGCGGAATCCTTGGTGGCATTATCCACGCAACATTCGGAGCGGTCATACTCTTGGTTCTGATCAGGATTGTTAAACGCGCATAGTGCGCCGTCGCCCGCCAACTTAACGAGTGGCTTCGAAATACTCTGCAATATTCAGACCCCAGCATAGAAATTTGAAATCTGGGTTGCGGCGACCCGTTGAAACCAAAATGACAAAGAGTGAATGCGCTGCAAGAACGCCAATGGTGGCTTTGGCTTTCTGAAATAGTTGCTTCGTGCATTCCTCACAAAGTCGCTTCGGTTTGCAACGGGTCAGTTGCCCGCCTGTTTTTTCAGCCAGTTCGTGAATACTTGAAGCCTCGGGTTCGGGTTCGGGTTTGGTGTTTTCTGGGAAACCACATAGATCCCCTGCGGACGGTCGACCTCGACAGAGCTTAGGCGAACAAGGCTACCAGCGGCCACATCCGCTGCGGTCATTCTCAAATCCGCAAGGATCACCGCTTGCCCCGACAGTGCCGCGTCAAACATAAATGCGCGACTTTCGTATTCGACGATGTTCTCTGGGTGCGACAGACTTACCCCAGACGCACATGCCCAAGCCAGCCAATCTTCGCGCCATCGCACGCCACAGGCCAGCGGTAAGTCCAAAATGTCTTGGGCGGCCAACGGCAACGGACGGTTGTTTATCAATTGCGGCGCACAAACCGGACTGACAACATCGTTGAAGATCAGCGCGCAGGTCATCCCGTCCCAATCACCTGCGCCATAACGCACTGCGGCGTCAAATCCGAACTTACCCAGATCGACATAATCGAACGAGAGCGATGGTTTGATCTTGATGCCGGGGTGTTGCTTGTAAAAATCAGGCAGGCGCGGCAGCAACCATCGATTGCCAAAGAACGGCGCGATAGTGATTTCCAATGTTCCTGTCAAATCAGGTGTGCTGGCCTGTGCAACGGCATGTTCAATTGCATCCAGCGCTCTTCCCACATGCTCTGAAAGTGCACGGCCTTTTTCCGTCAATTCAATCTTTCGGGTCCTTCGCCAAAACAACGGCGTGTTCAGTTCATGCTCGAGCCCCTTGATTTGATGCCCAACGGCAGCAGGCGTCACGCATAGTTCTGCCGCCCCGATTTTGATGCTCTCATGGCGGGCAGCGGCCTCGAAGGCGCGCAGTTGGTTGAGTGATGGCAAGCGTCTGGTCATCCCTTATACCTTAGGAAATCTAGGCTATGAGTCAATTTATGATCGTTTGTCAGATGTGGCGGACAAGACCTACACTGTGGATGCCAACCAATTTGACGGTGAAGGAACATCCTATGACCCGAACGACACCCCGACTACCACATCTAACGGATGCCATTTTTTTAACCGATGGCGGAACCGAAACCTGGCTCATGTATAAACGCGGCTTTGAGCTTCCGGAGTTTAGCGCATTTCATCTTTTGAACGATCAAAAGTCAGCGGCAGCGCTGCGGGAATACTACACCGCCTTTGCCAATGTCGCCGTGAGACTTGGAACGCCTTTCATTTTTGACAGCCTCACCTATCGCGCAAGCCGCGACTGGGGCGCTTTGCTAGGCTATTCCGCTCAAAGTCTCGCTGAGATGAACCACAAATGTTTTGACCTTTACCGCGCGTGCGCCGCTGAGGCTGGTTTGTCAGAGGAAAACACCGTTGTCAGTGGCTGCATCGGACCGAAGGGTGACGCCTACAAAACAAACCAAGAACTAACAGCACAAAGTGCCGAAGCCTACCACGCAGAGCAAATAGATACGTTCAAAGCCGCAGGTGCTGATATTGTTACAGCACTGACCTTGAACACAACAGCCGAGGCAATTGGCATCGCTCGTGCCTCAGCCAAGGCAGAGATACCCTCGGTTATCTCGTTTACGATTGAGAAGGACCGTAAGCTTCGCAGCGGCGAGACGTTGAGACAAGCGATTGAGACGGTCGACGCTGCCACATCAAACGCACCCGCCTATTACATGATCAATTGTTCGCATCCCGTCGATTTTGGCCCTGCACTTTCTGCCGAACCTTGGGCAAGCCGCATTCGCGGGCTTCGGGCCAACGCGTCATCGTTGGATCATGGTACATTGTGTCAGTTGGGCCATCTTGAAGAAGGCAATCCCGATGAATTGGCAAGCCAGTACGTTGATATCCGTGCGTCTTATCCTAACATGAATGTCTTTGGCGGGTGTTGCGGCACGGACCATGTGCATGTCGAAAAAATCGGACGGGCTTTGTTAAAAACTGCGTGAGCCAACCAATGGACGCGTCTGACACCATCTGAGGCAATCTAGACTGGACGACCCCAGCTTTGCTTGTTTGGCATGCTAGTGCCGCTCGCTGCGACCAAAAAAATGACTGCCTTGCGCCAGTAGCGGGATCCGGCCAAGCCCTCGCGGGCTCGCGTTGACGGTTTCTTGAGCAAGAAATTTTGTCGCCTGCTGCACCGCGGCGGGTGTTTGGAGCCTCGATATGCTAATGTTTAGCGTCCGGTGTACGCATCACCGGAAACATAGCGAGGAGAAAGATTGATGTACGCAAGAGTCACACCATTCAAAATGAAGCCCGGAACCAAAGCAGCCGCAACAGAGAGGCTTGGCGCCATGAAAGACGTGATCATGGGGATGTCAGGCATGCAGCAATTTATAAACGTGATGAACGATGATGGTACGGGCTACGTCGTCGCGCTTGTCGAAAGCGAGGAGGCATCGAACGCCAATGCCGAGGCAGTGAAATCAGCTTGGGGCCAAATGGCAGATTTCTTAGAAGAGATGCCCACACCACAAGGCTATGATCTCGTGGTGAACTGGACCTGAGATCGCATCGGATATGTACGACCTGAAGGGCTAGAAGAGTGTTAGTTTTGTTGGTTTATCTGACGCCCTTTTGGACGCCTCCCCTTCCTTGTTCGCTGAGAACTCTTCAATTCTAGGCCTTCGATAAATTCTTCAACGTGGCTTCATAGAATTTTCTAGGGCGGGGGATCATCCAAACCAAAAGGGGTCAGGAATTGATAAAGGTGTCGCTTTGCGAGGGCATGCGACTAGGCGGATCGCCAGCGCCAGTATTCCGGATTTGCGCACGTCGCCTTGATTGTCGGTTTTTCCAGCGGCGCAAACGCGGCGCGGTGAAAAGATAGACACCACTCAACCCGAACAAGACCATCGCGGTGGCTGTGATGTCGGCCAGCCAAGTTCCAAGCCGACTGTTAAACCAGCCGTATTCATGAATAGATTTGAACAAAGTGTTCCAATAGGTCTTGGAATGCAGCAAAGTGCCGGTGGGATCGTATGTCTTTCTCTGCAAGGATGTCTTGATCCAAAAGTGACCCGTTTCAATATCAACGATCAGTGTTTCGCGGTTGAAACTGACGCTCCAAGCGTCGCGGCCATGATACTCGGTTCGTTCTACCTCAAGACCATTTGGATCAGGCCAAACAGTGCTTGCCAGATTGATCACTTCCGCGACGCCCTGCAGCTGGGGCGCAGGCCAGTAGTCAAATTGCGCTTCATCGTAGCTCGCCGAACTCAAGGTGCGGTTCACCAGTTCCCAATGATTGAGGTAAAGCCCAGTTAATCCGATCAGAAGTATCCAAGGGAGGATCAGCACACCCAGCCAACTGTGCAACGTCTTGAACAGGCGTTCCGGTGAAAGTTGTACAGGCAAAGCTTGAGCCCTTCATAGCAATAGAATGGGTTTTTTCACCGTCTTCCATACGCCAGCCAACCTGACAAAATGCTGACAAAGGGCGTAAGCAGAATCATAGCCGACCCAGGGTAAAACAAACGTACGACACGCTTTTACGTGAATTTGCAGATTAAGCGTGTGTCACTCACAACCTAGGTAAAAGGAAATCACATGTCTGACGATACCAACAAAACACTTTCCCGCCGCAACATGCTGGCAAAAGTCGGCGGACTTGCCGTCGCCGCCTATACTGTGCCCGCATTCACTACGATGAGCATGGCACATGCCTCGAGCGGCGGTTCCTCAAGCAGCGGCGGTTCCTCAAGCAGCGGCGGTTCCTCAAGCAGTGGTGCATCCTCAAACAGTAGTGGTCCCTCCGATTCCTCCGGAGTGAGCGGTGCATCTGTTGATTGCACTGAAGGCATCATCGACGAGAAAGATCTAGAACACTGCGAGAAGATCGAGGATATCTAAGCAAACGGTGGCCTCGCGATGCGTTGTGTGGTCACCAAAGCTGTTGCGAAGGTCAACTTCTCTGTAGAAATAAAAGCATGTTGAAAGCTGCACCATCAACTCAGCAGGCCGTCTACTTTTCCGGCCTTGAAGCGCCCGTTCTTTTGAAGAATGCAGAGGCGCTCTTTCCAGTTTTGAAACAAGCTTTGCCGTCGTGGAGATTTTCGGTGACTGACGGCGCAACGTCCTCCGCCCCAAGCATGACAATCACCGGCAAAGGCGACGGCACGTTTTTGTGTCAATCTGGTGATCCAGCAATCCGTGCGCGGCGCTGGGATGACGTAAATGCGGTTTGCGAAATGATCGTGGCCCTGGCTTGGGCGCAAATCCAGTCCAATCCGTCATGGTTGTGTCTGCATTGCGCCGCGGTCGCGTTTAACGGCCGCCTTGTGCTGTTTCCCAACAGACGCCGCAGCGGCAAAAGCACCTTAACGGCTGTCCTTGCCCGACGTGGGTATACTGTTTTTTCTGACGACTTCCTACCTATCAGGATTGGCGATGATGGGGTGATGCTTGGGGTGGCCAACGGGATTAACCCGCGCATGCGGCTGCCCATCGCAGAGGGTTTTTCAGCCGACTTTAGGACGTGGGTTCAACGTGCGACCGAGGTTTCGAACGGCCAATATGCCTATCTTGGGATCAATACCCTAGCGCCACGCGGTGCCGTTTTGCCGATTGGGGCGATTGTTGCGCTGGACCGACATGACAGTGCCTGTGAGGCTGGGTTTCACCCTATTGAGCCAATGGATGTTTTGGATGATCTTATCACCCAGAATTTTGGACGCATGGCGCATTCGGGCCGTATTCTGGCAGCAAGTCACGGCGTTGCGCAAACGGCACTGCGCCACCGCCTTACTTATGGTTCCGCCGAGGACGCAGCGACCTTTCTTGAAAGCCAGTTCCAAAACTGGGACGCACCCGTTGCTCAGGTCTTTGGCACCTTGATGCCAATTGAATTTACCGCAGATTTACAAGTTATGGAGACAGAGCCCGCACTGTTTGATCCAAGCGCCAAGTATCAAAAGGCAACCGGTATTCACGAGATCTGCATTGCAGATCAGGTGTACGTCTCGGACGGTCACGGTGTTGGTATCCAAAAGCTGAACCCCGGTTCCAGCTTGATCTGGGGCATCCTTGAAGATCACACGACGTTGGCCGAAATCACAGACCTGCTCTGTGCGGCTTTTCCAGATCACCCCCGCACTGAAATAGCGTCTGATTGCGCAAAAACCTTGCAGCAATTTCTGAAAAATCATCTGATCGTTTCTACAATTCCAGTCGAGGAACGATAAGTTGACCCGCTCAAACAAGCTTCTCACCAGACGCGCCGCACTCAGACGCCTTGGGCTCGCAGTTGGGACGGCGTATTGCAGTCCGATTCTGACAGGGGTGAGCAGTGCCTATGCGGCGAGTGCGCCCAGCTCATCCTCTAACCCGACGCCTGCATCAGCGCCAACCCCGCCGTCGAACGCCAGTGCACCCTCAGGCCCAGAAAATGGTCAGGGCTCAGAACGCGAAGACCTCGATGCCTCCCAAAGCAGATGCAGCGCCCCAAGCGGGAGTGAGCAGGTCGGGATCAGCCGCCGTGACATGGACTTGGCAAACGACGCGGTCGCGCGCGGCGAGGCGAAGTCCTTGCGCGAGATATTTCAAATCGTCAAAGGGCGGCACCCGGGGCGGATGATCCGTGTGGGGTTTAATTCAAACGGGCGCACCCGACAGTATTGGCTTCGGATGGTCACGCAAGCCGGATCGATGCAAACAGTGACAGTCGATGCGCTGACAGGGGCGACCGTGAATGTGAGGGGCTGTTAATGCGTATTTTGGTCGTTGAAGACGAAGCGCGTATCGCAGGTCTTATCGCGGACGTTCTGCACAGCGAAGGCTACATTGCCGAAATTGCAACAGACGGGGAAGATGGCTGGGAGAAGGGTGGGACAGAAACCTATTCGGCCGCAATTCTTGATATCGGGCTCCCGCGCATGGATGGAATAAGTGTCTTGCGCAATTGGCGCAAAGAGGGCGTTAATTTACCTGTGATGTTGTTGAGCGCAAAGAGCAGTTGGAACGAGCGGGTCGAAGGGATTGATGCCGGTGCCGACGACTACATGGTCAAACCATTTCAGATGGAAGAATTACTGGCGCGCCTTCGGGCCCTGTTGCGCCGGAACTCAGTCCAAAAAATGACCGCGCTCAGCGTGGGTGATCTGCAACTTGATCTTTTGCAAATGCGGATCACGATGGAAGGGCGGCGGATAAAGGTAACCCCGCTGGAATTCCGGCTGCTCAGCTACTTGCTTCATCACAAGGGTCAGGTCATTACCCAAAGCGTGCTGGCCGAAAACATCTACTTCCGCGACCAAGAACCCGACAGCAACGCAATCGAAGTCCTTGTGGGTCGGTTGCGACGCAAATTGGGTTCGGACCTGATCAAGACAAAACGAGGCTTCGGCTACGTCATCCCCGAGGCGCAAGTTTGAAATCATCCCTCAGCCTCCGCCTGTTCGTTGCCGCAGCGGTGTCGACGCTCATTGCACTTTTCGCGACCGCCTTTGTTCTGAACAACCTCTTTCAGGTTTACTTTGAGGACCGTGTTCGCAGCGAGTTGGATAGCTGGGTCGTTGCATTGACGAGCCAAACCCAGCTTGATGCCAACGGTGAAGTGTCTGTTGCCGAACTTGGCGACCCCCGCTTCACCCAACCCTTGAGTGGCTACTACTGGCAGGTCTCCCCGGAAAACGCGGAACCCGTGCTGTCTGCGTCTTACTGGGCGCGACCGCTGGACGTTGTCGTGCCAATTCAACGAGGTGTCATCACATATTCCACCGTCATTGGAACCGATGGCGGGGCCTATTTGACCGGAAGCTGGCGGATAACCTTGGGTCAAGACGATGCCGAGCAAGAGATAGTGATTACCGTCGCGGTTGATCGCATTAGTGTTGATACGCCAATCTCAAGCTTTGCCCAAAATGTAGCGATTGCCATGGCGGTCTTGGGCGTCTTCTTGGTTCTCGGATCATGGTTCACCGTCCGGATCGGACTAAAGCCGCTGAAGACCGTAAAGTCCGAGATAAATTTCGTCAAAACAAACCCGAAAAGCCGTCTGTCCACCGATTGCGCAATCGAGGTCGCACCGCTGGTCAAGGAAGTAAACGATCTGCTCGATCGACAAGAAAAAAATGTGGAAGAGGCCCGTGCCCGTGCCAGTACCTTGGCCCATGGTTTGAAAACGCCACTCACGGTGATGCGCGCTTTGGCACAAGACCACAGAATGTCCGGCGGCGCCTCCTCCATCCCTGACGAGGTCGATTTCCAGGTCAGCAGCATGCAGCACTTGGTTGAACGCGAATTGGCAAGAACGCGCGATCAGTTGAACAGTCACATCATGCGTTGTGAGGCCAGGCCGGTTGTCGAAAAGTTGGTGAACGCATTTCAAAGGCGAGCTGGCGGTGAAGAAATTGAGTGGCAAATCGATATCCCGTCCAAAATGCAGTGCCCATTTGACGAATTTGCACTTACGGAATTACTGGGAAATCTGATCGACAACGCTACAAAGTGGACGACTGATCGAATAATGATTTCTGGGAAGAATTCACCAGATGAGGCGTTTCTGCAAGTGAGCGATAACGGTTCGGGCATCCACGAAGATCATCTTGAAAGGGTGCTTCGCCGAGGCGAGCGTCTCAATCGTGACGCGGTGGGGGACGGCCTAGGCTTATCTATTGTTCAAGACATGCTGGCCCAGCGCGATATCGACCTGTCGCTCTTAAACCGCAAAGAAGGTGGCCTGACCGTTCGAATTGATTGGTCTCGAGGCAATGAAGTT
>JBLHTS010000067.1:0-14144 GCA_047627695.1 Yoonia sp.
ATAAACGCGGCCATTGACCCAACCGAGAGGTCCAAGCCTCCGGACGTAATGACGAACGTCATGCCCACGGCGATGATGCCAATAAAGGCTGACCGCGACAGAACGTTGCTGATGTTCCCCGCGCTCAGGAAATTCCCATTTAGCAAAGCACCGACGATAATCAGCACCACTAGCGCAAGGATCGGTCCAAGAACCTTGAGGTCCAAGAACACATTGGTTTTTTGACTTTTTTCTGCCGTGGCCATTATTTCGCCTCTTCTTTTTGTGCGCCCAGGCCCATAGCGAGCCGCACGATTTTATCTTCGGTCATGTCAGCGCCTGAGACTTCGCCTGCAATCGTGCCGGTGCGCATCACAATAACGCGGTCGGCGAGGCCAATGACCTCTTGCATTTCGGAGCTGATGACGATGATGGACTTGCCCTGCGCCGAGAGCGCATGGATGAATTCGTAAATTTGTTGTTTGGTCCCAATATCGATTCCGCGCGTCGGCTCGTCGATGATGACGATATTTGGGTCGGCGAGCATCACCTTGGCAATCAACAGTTTTTGCTGGTTGCCACCTGACAGATTTCCAACAACGACCTCACGCGTTGGCGCGCGAATGTCAAAATCTTCAATCGCTTTCGTCAGGGCTGCATCTTCCGCATTTTGATCGATGACCCACTTGGTGAAGTCTGGCAGGCTTTGGAGTGTCAGGTTCTCGCGCATCCCCTTGCTCAGGAGCAGACCACGGCCTTTGCGGTCTTCTGTTAAATAGCACAGCCCCGCTGCCTGCGCCTGACGCGGAGAATTGAGTGTGACAGGTTTGCCATTGATCCGCACAGATCCCTTAGCTGATCGTAATCCAACCAGCCCTTCCATCGTTTCCGTGCGTCCCGATCCGATCAGGCCGGAAAAGCCCAAAATCTCGCCCTTGCGCAGGGTGAATGAAATGTCTTTTGCGAACCCCGGAACCGATAAGCCCGTCACTTCCAAAGCCGTTTCAGACCCGATTGAAACTACACGGACAGGATACAATGACGACACATCGCGGCCGACCATGGCTTCGGCCATTTGATCTTCGTTGTAGTCACCGACGGGGCCTTGCGACACCACATGGCCGTCACGCAAAACCGTAATCTGGTCCGAAATGCGCTTTACCTCGTCCAGCTTATGCGAGGTGAACAGAATCGCCACGCCTTCGGCTTTCAACCGATCAACTTGCTCGAACAGCACTTCGGCCTCGCGTTCGGTTAGCACTGCTGTCGGTTCATCCATGATTAAAACTTGGGCGTTGCGCGACAATGCCTTGGCAATTTCGACCATTTGTTTGTCCGCATTGGCGATATCACGCACCCGCGCAGACGGATCAACGGTGCAATTCAAACGGGCCAGCAACGCCTTGGTTTCGGCCTGCATTCCCGCCTTGTCCAAAAATAACCCGCGCCGTTTCTCATGCCCAAGGAAGATATTCTGCTCGACACTTAGCTGGTCGGCGAGGTTGAACTCCTGATGGATCAACACCACGCCTTGCGCTTCGTCATCTTGCGAATTTGCAAAGATCACGGGAACACCGTTCAGACATACCTCACCTTGCGTCGGGGCAAGATACCCCGACATGATTTTCATCGTCGTCGATTTGCCCGCCCCGTTTTCACCGATAAGCGCATGAACTTCCCCGGGGGTCAGCACGATGTCGATGTCATACAGCACTTGGACGGGTCCAAAGCTGCGACAGATATTGGTCAGCGACAAGCTCAACGTGAGAGGGGGCGTTTCGATCATACTTTGATCCAAGCCGCATTGCGCGCAGATGAGCGCACACAAGCATCGATAAACGTCACACCGTCAAGGCCGTCTTGCACCGTTGGCAACACGTGATCAAGCGTTGCACCATCGCGGGCCGCAACGATCACATCCGCTGCCTCACTATAGATATTTGCAAAGCCTTCAAGGTAGCCTTCTGGATGACCGGGCGGGATGCGCGAGGCCGCAAGATTGGCGTCATGGGCGCCAGCGCCATTGCGGGTCAGCAATCGCTTTGGCTCTCCAAAAGGTGTGAACCACAGGTAATTGGGGTCTTCCTGAGACCATTCCATACCGCCTTTTTCACCGTAAACCCGCAGCTTCAGACCATTTTCATTGCCGGGCGCTACTTGGGACGACCAAAGCATCCCTTTGGCACCACCCGCATAGCGCAGCATGACGTGCACGTTGTCATCCAGCCGGCGACCTTCGACAAAACTGGTCAGATCAGCCGCCAAACTTTCCAGCGTCAACCCCGTTACAAAGCCCGCAAGATTATAGGCATGAGTGCCAATATCGCCGACGCAGCCCCCAGAACCAGACCGCGCAGGATCAGTGCGCCATTCCGCTTGCTTGAGCCCTTCGCCTTCCATCGGGGTGGTCAGCCAGTCTTGCGGATATTCCGCCTGCACAACGCGAATTTTACCCAATGCACCCTCGGCCACCATCGCACGCGCTTGGCGCACCATCGGGTAGCCCGTGTAGTTGTGGGTCAGAATGAAATGCGCATCGGATTTTTCTGCAGCAGCCACCAGTTTCTTGGCGTCCGCAAGCGTTGAGGTCAGCGGCTTGTCACAGATCACATGAATTCCGCGTTTTAGGAATTCTCGCGCAGCGGGGTGGTGCACGTGGTTCGGTGTGACGATCGCCACAGCTTCAATCCCGTCTTTTAGACGTGCCTCACGCTTGGCCATCTCGGTGAAATCGCCATAGCAGCGATCATCCGCAAGACCCAGTGCCGCGCCAGAGGCTTTGGATTTTTCCGCCGTTGATGACAGCGCCCCGGCCACAAGCTGAAACCGTCCATCAATACGTGATGCGATCCGGTGCACGCCGCCAATAAAGGCGTCATTGCCGCCGCCTACCATGCCAAGCCGAATAGGTTTCATCACGAGATCCCCATCATCTTGGCGTTTAATGCCGTGTCTGCGCCGCCGTCGGCAAAGTCGTCAAAGGCCCGTTCTGTTACGCGGATGATGTGATCCTTGACGAACTGCGCGCCTTCGCGTGCACCGTCTTCAGGATGCTTGATCGCGCATTCCCATTCGACCACAGCCCAGCCGTCAAAATCATTCTCTGCCATCTTGGAAAAGATCGCGCCAAAATCCACTTGCCCGTCGCCAAGCGAGCGGAAACGTCCAGCCCGATCAACCCATGACTGATAGCCACTGTAAACGCCTTGGCGCCCCGTCGGATTAAACTCTGCGTCTTTGACGTGGAACATGCGGATGCGGTCTTTGTAGATGTCGATATTGTCCAGATAGTCCAGACATTGCAGGACGTAGTGGGACGGATCGTACAGCATGTTGGCGCGGGCATGGTTACCCGTCCGCTCTAGAAACATCTCGTAGGTGATACCGTCATGCAGGTCTTCGCCCGGGTGGATTTCGTAGCAGACATCGACGCCGCAATCTTCGGCATGATCCAAGATCGGAAGCCAGCGCTTTGCCAGCTCGTCAAAAGCTTGTTCAACCAAGCCAGCGGGGCGCTGTGGCCAAGGGTAAACATAGGGCCAAGCCAACGCGCCCGAAAACGTCGCATGTGCGCCAATGCCAAGGTTTTTCGACGCCGACAGCGCCTTTTTGACCTGATCGACCGCCCATTCCTGACGCGCCTTTGGATCGCCGCGCACTTCGGGTGCTGCGAACCCATCAAATGTATCATCATAAGCCGGATGAACCGCAACCAACTGGCCCTGCAAATGCGTCGAAAGCTCGGTCACTTCGACGCCGTTGGCGCGGGCCTGTCCCGCCCAATCTTCGCAATAGCCTTTGGATGCGGCGGCCTTTTCCAGATCGATCATGCGCGCATCCCAGCTGGGAACCTGCACACCTTTGTAGCCGCAATCGGCGGCCCATTTGGTAATGGAATCCCACGAATTGAACGGAGCCTCGTCGCCTGCGAATTGCGCCAGAAACAGCGCTGGACCTTTGATCGTTTTCATTACTTCCTCCCCGTCGTCACACGTAGCGGTTGACGATATTCTCAAGTTTTTCCTGTTGTCCTGACACTGGCTGCGGGCTAATTCCCCGTGCTTCTGCATCTGCGGCGATACCGTCCAACGTTGCCCCCTCGGCCAACATGGCTTTGGCGGCAGCGCCATCCCATCCGGCATAGCGCGCGCGACGCGGCCCTTCTAAGGCGTCGTCTGTGATCATCGCATGGGCTGATTTCAAGCCGCGTGCGCAGACGTCCATGCCACCCACATGCGCCGCGATCAGGTCGCTGGCGTCAATGGACTGACGGCGCAGTTTGGCATCGAAGTTTGTGCCGCCAGTTTTGAACCCGCCAGCTTTTAGAACCTCGTAATAAGCAAGTGCCGCCTCTGACGGGGAGTTCGGGAATTGATCCGTGTCCCAGCCTGACTGGTAGTCATTGCGGTTCATATCGATGGATCCGAAAATTCCCAATGCGCGCGCCGTTGCCAGCTCGTGCTCAAACGAATGGCCTGCAAGGATTGCGTGACCTTGTTCGATGTTCATCTGAACTTCGTTTTCCAAGCCGAACCGTTTGAGGAACCCGTAGACCGTCGCCACGTCGAAATCGTATTGATGCTTGGTCGGCTCCTGCGGCTTCGGCTCAATCAGGATCGCGCCTTTGTATCCGATTTTATGCTTGTATTCGACGACCATGCTCAGGAAACGGCCCATCTGTTCCAGCTCGCGGCCCAGATCGGTGTTCAAAAGCGTCTCGTAGCCCTCACGTCCGCCCCACAATACATAGTTTTCGCCGTCCAAGCGATGAGTCACATCCATCGCCGCCTTCACGGTCGAGGCGCAATAGGCGAACACCTCAGGATCGGGATTGGTCGACGCGCCGGACATATAGCGACGATTCGAAAACATGTTCGCCGTGCCCCAAAGCAGCTTTGGGCCGCCATTCGCCATCTTCTCTGCAAAATAGTCCGCCATCTCGTTCAGGCGTTTGTGGCTTTCTTGCAGGCTATCGCCCTCTGGCCGCACGTCATAGTCATGAAAGCAGAAATACGGCGCGCCAAGAATACGGAACATCTCGAAAGCAGCATCCGCTTTTTGTTTCGCCAATGCCATGGTGTCCGCTGGAAACCATGGGCGCTCGAAGGTCTGGCCACCAAACGGGTCGTTCCCGTCCCACACAAAGTTATGCCAGTAGCAGACCGCAAAGCGCAGATGTTCGGCCATCGACTTGACGCCAAGCATTTCGTCGGGGTTATAGTGGCGGAACTTCAGCGGATCCGTGCTCTCGGGTCCGCAGTAGGTAACGGGTTCAAGGTCTGCAAAATAAGCGCTCATTAGATGTTCTCTCGGCTGTAAATATTAAGTGGAATTTTTCCGATGCCGCCTGAAACATCGCGCCCTTCGGTCAGGTCGCGCATAATCGAAACGGCAGTCACCACCGCTGCGGATGTGCCTTGGTCCAGTACCAAATCTATGGTGCCATCGCGCAGGCCCTGACGCGATACTGCGGTTAGTTCGTGCACGATCGTAACAGGCCTAGCTTTGGCTTCCTGTACAGCACGCACCAACCCCTTGTTGCCAGCGCCGATGGCATAGATGCCAACCAATGACTGGCCTGTTGTCGCCTCAAGAACTAGTCGTTCGACTGTTTCGGCGTCGTCGTTGCCCTCAACCGCTGGCAAGAGCGTCAGGTGCGAAAAGCGTTCTTGCATGACCCCGCGAAAGCCCATGAGGCGTTCCATATGATCACGAGAGGACAGCGACCCCGCAATCATCAGAATCGAACCCGCCCCCCCCAGAAACCGCCCCATGAAATCCGCCGCCGTGCGGCCAGCGGCCACATTATCAAGCCCTACATAGGCTTCGCGATTGGACTGGGGAAGGTCAGCAACAAGTGTCACGACCCTCACGCCTGACGCCAGCAAACGGTTCACTTCTTCCCGAATTTCAGGCGATTCACTCGCCATAATAGCGACGGCTTCACAGTCGAGATCGCGCAGCGCTGCAACCTGTCCGGCCACATCAAAGGCATGTGTTGGAATGATCTGGATAAGAATTTGTTCTTCCATCAGCCTGGCACGCTCGCGCTCCAAAGCTGCATGAAGAAGTGCTACGAAACCGGTGTCACCTGATGGAACAACAAAACAAAATCTGTAAACGCGACGGCGCGAAAGGTTCGCAGCGGCTAGGTTGCGCACATAACCCGTTTGGGCGACGGCAGCCTTGACCCGCGCTTCAGCCTTAGCAGAGACACCCCCACGATTGTTGAGGACACGGTCAACCGTAGCAAGGCTCATTTGTGCTGTCTTTGCGACATCATGTACTGTCGGTCCGTTCATAGCCCCTCCCATGTTATTGATTGGTATATTAGAATTTGAGGTACGTCAATCAAAATCTTGATGGTAACACTTCAATTTGTAAAACCCTAAACGTTTTCCATCACGGGTGAATGGCGCACTTACGCATCAACATGCCTTGCTTCTTGAAGCATAGGCATTGCGTCAAAAAATTCGAATTAGCTTTGTGTTTGAAGCAGAACTTGGTCCAAGCCTTGCAAACGGAAGCGAGGTCCCGCATAGCGGTCATTTGTGCAGATCGCAGCGAACAGCAGCAAAAAACCCAGAGCAACCAATGCTGCATGACGTACTGATGACTGCAAGTTACGCAAAGCTGCCGTACAGTCGATCGTGATCACGTTTGAGCAAACGCCCAGCAGAACCAAAATTGCGGGCAATACTTTGAGGCTGGTTACGCTGGCATGAAAAGCAGATACTCACAAACGAAGGCTCCACCCCCATTGGGTTGTTGGAGCAATGTGAAAACACGAAAGACGGTTGGGACACGATGGACATCAATCAGATCGCCTATTTTTTGCACCTCGCAGACACGTTGAACTTTACCGAGGCCGCGCGGCGCAGTGGTGTGACCCAACCCAGTCTCACCAAATCAATCCGCAAGCTCGAAGAAGAACTTGGCGGGCCTTTGCTCTATCGCGATGGCAAAGACAGCAGGCTGACGGCACTTGGGCGCGAAATCCATGTGGAATTCATGCGCATCGATACAGGTTTGATGAATGTCCGCGAGCTGGCAGAAAATTCTGTGCGGGGACGCAAGCGCGTTTTATCGCTTGGTGTTGCACCAACAATCGCGCCCAATGCGTTTGCAGATTTTATCCAGCATGTCCTAACACAGCTCCCGAGTATTGAGTTGAACGTGCATACATTGGCCGCCGAGGAGGGCGCGGCAGAGATCTTGTCAGGTAAGTACGATGCCTGTCTTTTGCCAAAAGCCCCCAAAGAGAATTTCAAGCTATCAATCCAACCCTTATTCAGGGAACGCTATCTTTTGGCCTTTGCGAAGGGGCACCATTTAGCCAGCTACGCCGAGATCCCAGCGGGCAAAATGGCGGGGGAGCAATTTGTTGATCGGTTGTCTTGTGAATTTCACAGTCAGATCGTAGCGCATTTTATGGACCGAGATGTTTTGATGTATCCGCGCTTTAGCTCAGAACGCGAAGACTGGGTTCAACAGATTGTCGCGTCTGGTGACGCTGTTTGCATTATGCCGGAACGCTCATGCACAGTGGCAGGCATCGAAGCGCGACCCGTGGAACAGATGGATATTTCACGTGAGGTCGTCTTGGTTGCTGTCTCTGGTAACGGCACACCAGCTGAGTTGCGTCAGTTTTTGGGCATGGCCGCCGCATATAAGTGGTAGCTGGCTCAATCGACTGGGCATTAAAACTATAGACGCAGGCTATTGGGAATATCGCTGCGGCATCGCTATCTCTGTTCTATCGAAACTATCGAGGAACGGATCAGAGGAGCGGCGATATGAAATATACAAAAACCCAGGACGCTTTGGACAAACTAACACCAGAGCAATTTCGTGTAACGCAAGAAAGCGGCACAGAACGCGCGGGCACAGGCGCGCTAACGGGCAATAAAGAGCCGGGCATCTATGTCGACATCGTTACAGGCGAACCGCTATTTGCGTCATCTGACAAGTTCGAGTCCGGCTGTGGCTGGCCCAGCTTCACCAAACCAATCGTGACCGAGCATGTGACGGAGCATCAGGACGGTGGTCATGGCATGGTGCGCACCGAAGTGCGCTCCAAACATGGTGACAGCCATCTC
This sequence comes from Yoonia sp., assembly GCA_047627695.1. Classification (GTDB taxonomy): domain Bacteria; phylum Pseudomonadota; class Alphaproteobacteria; order Rhodobacterales; family Rhodobacteraceae; genus Yoonia. Next base: position 8,079 of record JBLHTS010000067.1, read on the forward strand.
GGGCATGTATTTACTGATGGGCCGCGCGACAAAGGTGGCCTGCGCTACTGCATCAACTCAGCCAGCCTGCGGTTCATTCATCGCGATGCGATGAGCGACGAAGGTTATGGCGATTACATCGATCAAGTGGAGGACATATAATGACAGAACGTGCAATTTTCGCCGGTGGTTGTTTTTGGGGCATGCAGGATTTGATCCGCAAGCGTCCGGGCGTCGTGTCTACGCGGGTTGGCTATACGGGTGGAGATGTGGAATTCGCAACCTACCGCAATCACGGCACCCATGCAGAAGGCATCGAGATCACCTTTGATCCCGCGCAAACCAGCTATCGCAATCTGCTGGAGTTCTTTTTCCAGATCCACGACCCTTCGACACCACTGCGTCAGGGCAATGATCGCGGCACGTCCTATAAGTCGGCCATTTACTACACCGACGACGCGCAACGAGATGAAGCATTGAACACCATTGCTGATGTTGATGCCTCTGGGCTTTGGCCCGGCAAGGTGGCGACTGAAGTGGAAGCGGTTAGTGATTTCTGGGAAGCTGAGCCAGAGCATCAGGACTATCTGGTGAAACGACCAAATGGCTACACCTGCCACTTTGTGCGCCCCGATTGGGTTTTGCCACATCGCGAAGCCGCCGAATAAACCTGACAATTTGTCCTCCGCTATTGGGCGGGGGACGACGATCCAACAATGGACTCAGGTAATCGCCTGACGAAAGGGGACACTATGCAATTTGGTTCCCTTAACGGCAAAGCCCAAGAACTGCGCGTCGGTACTTGGATTGATAGCAACGGCGATCCAATGGGAAAGCCACTGCAATTGGCTGACCTCGGCGATGGCTACAAGATCATCTATTGCTTTCAACACTGGTGCCCTGGCTGCCATTCACGCGGATTTCCAACGCTGAAATACCTGCATGATAACCTGAAAGACAGAGGGTTCAGCTTTGCTGCAATCCAAACCGTCTTTGAGGGATCAGAGGTCAACACGTTCGACAAGCTGCGCGTCAATCAAGAGCAATACAGCCTGAAGATCCCCTTTGGTCATGATGTTCCGGTACATGGTGAAAGGCACCCATCGTTCATGGAAGATTACGTGTCAGGCGGCACCCCATGGTTCACCGCAATCGATCCACAGGGCGACGTGGTTTACGCCGATTTTAGGATTAATCCTGTGTGCTTCATAAAGGCGCTTGGTTCAGACGACGTCGAGGTTGAAACCGCTTAGCGAACACTTTGGTGGGGCTGATAACAGCCCTGCCAGACCTACCTGTTTGAATAGGAACCCCTATGACCAAACATGATTCCAAGTTCGACTTTGACAACATGTATGCACGCGAGTTGGAGGGTTGACCCGCTTCAATCAAATTCACTTCACAATATGACACACACCCATTTCAACGGGCGGATTTTTAAGTCGATTTTGGTTGGAGATGCCAATCGAGGAATATGGCACATAAGAAGTAGAACCGGACATTGGCGCAACTGCAGCGAACGGCAAGAAGTCCCGCATAGCAGTCATTGGTACTGCCCGCCGCGAACTACAGCTTCCCGCCCCTAGTGACAGATGCTGCGCCAAGCACATTTCTACATGAAGGGCGGGAAGCTGTCATCTGCGAGTAGCGCAGCGTTGGTCAAAATGGGAGGTGACCTCAAAGCAATCATCCACTGCGATCTGCTCGAACGTTGGCTAGGTGTTTACTGATACTTCCGTCTCCTTTGGCGGTGGACGATATTTTGGCAGGAGAATATCGCCTTCGAAAACATAGGCTGATCTGGACAGTGCTGTTGCGATGGCTGAACGGAGTTCCCGCATCAAATATTGATTCCAAAAAAATGACGTGGAATTGCGAGACTGCATCTATCGATAAGGAAGACCGAAAACTCCCCCATACCCCACCATCTAAGTCAAATTCCAAGAGCCGGAATCTTGCGGATCAGGTCAATCTAATTCATCCTAAGCTTTCGTATAGAACGGACACGATCCCAAGTAGGTATCCCTTGATTCCGCTTTGATCACGATGAAGGCCGGGCTGGTGATCAGGTCATGTGCCTTGAGGACGCGGTAGACCGAAGCCTCTGAGACAAAGTAACTTTCCCTGTCTGTGAAGGTCACGGCCAGTTCGCGTGGCGACAGCTCTGTCTCCTTCAACGCCAGCTTCACGACCTTGCGCCGCACCTCATCAGGAATGCGGTTCCAGACGTGTTTGGGCTTGGGAGACCGGTCTCGCAGACCAGCCTCGCCACGCTGAAGATACCGGTCGTACCAGCGATAGAATGTGGTGCGGGGAATACCAAGCTTGGCCAACGTCAGGCGGGCCGACAGATGCGACCCTTCGACCAGCCGGATGATCTCCAGCTTCTCAGATGCGGGGTATCTCATTCGTGGTCGCCCCCATCGCCTGTCATGCTTTTTTTGAGCAAGCGGAGTTCGAGCGTTTGTTCTGCAACCACCTCTTTCAGGTCATGTGCTTCACGGCGTAGACCCTTAACCTCGTCGGTGTTCGCAGCACGTGCTGTGTCCCCCGCCAACCGGCGCTTGCCAGCCTCCATGAAGTCCTTGGACCATTTGTAATAGATGCCCTGCGATATGCCTTCACGACGGCACAACTCAGCGATGCTGTCCTCGCCCCGCAGGCCGTCCAAGACGATCCTGATCTTCTCTTCAGATGAATAATGTTTGCGGGTGGCCCGCTTGATGTCTTTGACGATCTTCTCGCCAGGGCTTTTGCGTATTCCAGTTGTCTGTCTCATGTCCCACTCCTCAGTGGTTACGATGAGCCAACAACTCTCTCTTATCAAATAACGCTATTTGGACCCATAAGCGCTGACGTCAGACATCTGTTTTTTTAACAGGGATTTATCGGCGCAATGCACAGGTAAACAACACACATACCCCATCCAGCCTTCATAAGCTCCTCCCGATACGCAATTTACGTTGTCCATTGCTCTATCCCACAAAGGCATTGCCTCGTCGCAAAACGCAGCGAATTAGGGTTTTGATCCACTAAGCCGGACTGGGTGCAACAGATAAAGCAATCGGTTAGTCGGTCTTTATCCCCTGATGTCACAACAGTTTCAAAGGCTGTGCGCGGCACATCTAGCCGCTCTAGCTGTGGTCAAAGTTCGGATGACATTTCCGTCAACGGGGGCATAACGACAAGTGCTTTGACCAAGCGGTAAGGCCCCCAGTCGACATGCTGCGGTTGCCCGCGCGCGTACCGCATTACCTTGTATTTTAAGCACTTGTTGTATAACTAATGAACATAGCGTTTAGAAAAAGCGCATCTCTTCGTACCCAAGACAATACCTGACCGGAAAATTCACTTGCTGTTAGTGATATCGGCAAGAATTTATCGCGACCGATTAGGCCCGCTATCTCTGACTTCCCTTTGCTACTCTTGCAAATACGACCGCTTGCACTGTCACCCTTTGCGCCGAGACTTGCGCTTGAAGCGCCATTTTTGCCAGGCTGATGCGCCTAGCTATTCCTTGACTGCAAACGTTCAATTTGTCCGAACGGTATCCCCGCAGCACTACTTTCCCGCTGCGGCTTCTAAATCGATTTGTGCCCTCTCGATGTCCATGCTCGACACACGAGTACGGAGATATCATGGGCGTCCTAGCCTTGTGGCCTATGGTAGTGTCGCTGTCGGAGCTTGACCCTGAATTGAACAAATGCCTTCTTTCACCCCCCGGCCTCGTCAATATGGCAGAGACCCAGCGCCAGGCGATCAGCAAACAAGACATTTGCCACCGCAAACCCTATTTCAGCGACTTCCTGCCGAATATCGAACAGGAGTTGTTGTCTCTTTTTCAAGTCAGAATCCGCCGGCGCAACCGCGCTGTAGTGATGCATTGGATTTTCGCGGCAAGCCAGATGTTATCGGGCACCTCCAGATCTTGGCAGCGCGGTCGGAACATCGACGCAAACCACAAACGTGCGATCCAGAAATGAAACCCCTCACGATTGATGAAATCAGGATAAACAGATTATGAGCCATGAAATTAGCCGCCCCCCGATCGCCGTTATTCTGGCAGCGGGCATCGGATCACGGCTAAGCCCGTTGACCGATAAATGTCCTAAAAGTCTGCTTTCCGTCGGCGGTTCAGTCATCCTTGAACGAATGATGCGCAATTGCCTTAGCTGCGGGATCTCGCAATTCGTCCTGGTCCTAGGGCACCGTGCCGAAGAGATCAAACAGTTCGTAGCCAAGACATTTCGCGGCGTGCGCGTAACCTATGTGATCAATGAGCGTTACCGCGATACCAACTCTGGGTATTCGCTGATGCTGGCAGCGACCGCTATCGGGATATCAGACTTCGTAAAGTTTGACGCGGATGTTGTTTTTGATGTCAGGGTCCTGCGGCAACTTATGGACAATGACATTCAGAATGCCCTGTGTATCGATCACAATATCGCGCTTGCCGATCAAGATGTGAAAGTAATCGCTGACGACCAGATGCGCGTCTCTCAGATTGGCAAATCGGTCGACCCGAAGACGGCCTTGGGTGGTTCGGTTGGGATTGAAAAGATCGGTGCAAAAACCGGACCACTGCTTTTCGCGGAGTTGCGCGAGATGTTGGAAAAACCGGAACACAACCAAGACGACTATGAGGTCGCCTACGCAAGATTGTTCGAAAAGGGCACCCCCTTTTACGCGATCGACATCACAGGAATAAACTGGACCAAGATTGACACCGTCGCAGATTTCGAAGCGGCAAATGAAATGTTCGGATCCCCGATCACGACGGTATCACGCGGTCAACAACGGGTGCTGGATGACGCCAGCGACGACGCAAGAAACCGAAACTAACGCAATCAATCATCCACCGCGCCCGCAAGAGGGCGACCGGTGCGTATAGCCGCCGCTCTTTGCCATTTCGACACAGAGCCGCTGCAATTTGAAAGGACAGACTATGGCCAAAGGTAAAAACACCAATAAAGAGTCCAAGAAACCAAAGCAGGAAAAACCAAAAGTTTCAGCAACCGCGAATTCACTTGCAGGAAAGCCTGCAGTGTCGATTGCTGGTAAAAAGATGAAATAGCCTTGGCGCTTTGAGTTAGACAAGGATGCATTGGCGCCCAGATGTTGCGGACGCCAATGCAACGCGCATTTCTCAAGCTGAAGAAAAACCGTTTTCAAAAAATAGATACCAGTTTCCGCCCATCAAACCTGCGACCTCGGCCTCGTCAAAGCCAACGTCACGCAGCCCACCAGAGATATTGCCAAAGTGCCTGTTGTCTTCAAACCAAGCGGGCATTGTCGGGAAACCGGGCGCGCTTGCAGATCCTTCGCCGTAGTCTATTTCTTTGCTCCAGCGACCGACCCGCATCCATTCGACGACGCTATCGGGTTGATCTTGACATAGATCAGACCCAATTCCGAAGTGTTCAACACCAAAGCGATCTGCCGCTTGCGCGATCATTTGGCAAAAGCTCTCGACCGTGCAATCGCTCTTGCCTTTAAGGTGATGTGGATAAAGCGAGAGCCCCATCATCCCGCCGTTCTGTGTGACGGCCCGCACCACATCGTCGCGCTTGTTGCGCAAGGCGGGTTGCCATGCGTGCAGGTTGGCATGGGTGATTGCGATCGGACGCTCGGAAATTTCGGCCGCTTCGATGGTAGAGCGGTCGGCAGAATGGCTCATATCCACAACCATCCCGACCCTGTTCATTTCCTTGATTACTTTACGACCCATGCGGGTGATGCCGGGGTCTTCGGTCTCGTAACAGCCTGTCGCAAGCAGCGATTGGTTATTGTAGCTTAGCTGCATGAACCGCGCGCCAAGCTTGTGCAGCACTTCGACCAAACCGATATCGTCTTCGATCGGACTAGGGTTCTGAAAGCCAAAGAAGATCGCGGTCCGTCCCGTTTCACGCGCCTTGTCGATGTCGCGGGCCCACTCGCCGTGAAAGATCAAATCAGGGTGATGTTCAAACCAGCGGTTCCACTGTTCGATGTTCAGGACCGTTTCGCGAAAATTCTCGTGGTAGGCGATGGTGACGTGGACCGCATCCACGTCACCTTCCCGCATTTGGCGAAATATCTTTGGCGACC
>JBLHTS010000068.1:0-14033 GCA_047627695.1 Yoonia sp.
GCCTGTAGGTATGGTGACGGTGGCGTGTTCGACCAGCGTGCGGCCTTCGACAGAGTATGTGACATCAGAAATTTTAAGCATGCCGCGCTATGATTGATCCCGTTGGTGCGGTCAATGGGGGTTTCGTATCGGCTGATCTGATCATTGGGTTCCGCGCTGGCTATGCAGGCGGATGGACACGTCACGCACACCCACTTGGGCAACTATGATCGCAGTTGTCGGCGGGTTTCTTGAGATATGGACGGTCCGCAAGATAAAACGGGCGGAACCAGTGCGGCCCTAGGAATCCGCTGCCAATTCACCACTTTTCATGGATCACAGCGCATGATAAGGCGCAGCCATCAATTCATCGGGCATCGTCCCGCCGCACAAACAAGAGGCTTTTTCCATGGCTATTCAACGCACATTTTCGATCATCAAACCAGACGCCACAAAGCGTAACCTGACAGGCCTGATTGCGGCCAAGTTCGAGGCTGCAGGCCTGCGCATCGTCGCATCCAAGCGTATCCAGTTGACACTGGCCCAAGCGCAGCAGTTCTACGGTGTGCATTCCGCGCGTCCGTTCTTTGGCGAATTGTGCGAGTTCATGATCTCCGAACCGATCGTCGTTCAGGTCCTGGAAGGCGAAGACGCGATTGCGAAAAACCGCGAAGTTATGGGTGCCACTAACCCAGCAGACGCCGCAGACGGCACAATCCGCAAAGATTTCGCTCTGTCCATCGGTGAAAACTCGGTTCACGGCTCTGACGCACCAGAGACAGCAGCAGACGAAATCGCATTCTTCTTCTCTGGCCTTGAACTGGTTGGATAAAGGTCGCGCCGGGGAAAATTCCCGGCCTGTGTTGGTCGGGATTCTCCCCGACCCAATTAATTAAAAGCCGTCCATGGAAAACATGGGCGGCTTTTATGTTTTGGTAACTTCCACCACACCGATTTTGTTCAGGAATTGCTCTAGGTCTGATCTTGCTTCGTCAAAACTGCCAGCTTTGATCTGATCGAACGTCTTGCGCAGCGCTTTCTTTTCGTCACCCTTGCAGTCGTTCCATGGCCGCCCTTGCAGCGCCATATGCAGCACGTAGTAGCCGATGAAATGAGGCTTTGATCCGCCTTCCAGCATCTTGGTATAGGCGGCATCGGCACCAAGTGCGCGCAGGTCTTCGGCTGTGGTGATACCCACAGATTTCAAAGCGACCTCAAAGGCCGGACCGATGTTTTTAATAGATGTAAGCTCTGCCATGCCGTCACTTTAGCGGGGCTTGGAAAAAGAAACCAGTGAGGCCGCGGGTGTGATCGGGGAGGGCGATCGTGCGCGTCACCTCACTAGTCAAGCAGACTGGTGAAACTGTCAGATACTCGCGAAATCGGTATAGACGGGTGCTTGTGGTTTGTCCTGCAAACGCGAAGTCTGTGGTGTTAGATTTGGCGTTTGCGCGGGCTTTGGTGTCGTTGGATTTGCTGCGGCCATTTTCTTGGTCCTTTAGCTGCTCGTGAAGTTATCTTACGAAAGTGATTGTTATTCTGGCCACCCAGATTGTTCACGCCGCGGCTGCGGCGTGACAAAAATGTGACCTGTCTTGCGGGTACTAGGGTTTGCCGCGACGCGGTGGAGTACCGCCACCTTTGCCTAAGCCCTTGCGCGGCTTGGCTTTTCCACCCGGCGGCACAAAGCGCTTGGTGGTGTCATTGGCACTGGCGCGCGGCTTGCTTGCAGGCTTTCCTGCGCTTGCGCCACGCGGTTTTGCATCGGCATTGTAAGGCGGTTTGCCCTTACCAGCAGGCTTTTTAAAGTCGGCCTTGGCTTTGTAAGGCGGTTTGCTACGCTTTTCGACTAATGCATCGCCGTGGTCTTTACGCGCCGGTTTATGACGCGGCTTGCGATCTTTATAGTCATCTGCTGCGCCCGGGATAGGTTGGATTGCGGCAATGTGTTCTTGCTGTGATGGCGGTGGTGCCGCTTGGTCGCGTGGCGCATGACGCTTTGGCTTATCGCCATAATCACGCTTGGGCTTGTCACCAAAGTCGCGTTTTGGTTTGTCGCCATAGTCACGCTTGGGCTTATCGCTATAATCGCGTTTTGGCTTGTCGCTGCTATCGCTTTTGGGACCATCATCATAGTCGCGCTTGGTTTTGCGTGGGCCGCGTTCGCCCAATTCTGGTGGGGCATCAAGGACCGTCAACGTCGCTTGGTTTTCAAGCTTCATATCGCCGCCAACAGCACGCAAAAAACCGGGCACGGCTGCTTCGGAAATTTCGATAAATGTCTCGTTGGGCTGAATGCGGATTGCGCCGATCTCGTTCTTGGTAATCTCGCCAGCTTTACAGATCATCGGCAACAACCAGCGCGCCTCTGCCTTGCCTTCGCGGCCGACATCGACGCTGAACCATTTGGACGGGCCAAATGATGATACTTCGCGCGGTTTGCGTTCTTTGGCGGCGGGCCCATCTTTGTACTCAGAGATAACTTCTGGCGCGGATTGCTTGCCCGCGTAAAGGCGCAGATAGGCCGCGGCGATCTGTTCTGGCGCATGTTCAGCCAGCAGACGTTTTGCGAATATTTGCTCTTCCTCGGTCAGTTCCGCAGACCAGACTGGATCGGTCAGAAGGCGTTCTTCGTCTTTGGCTGTGACCTCTTCGGCGGTAGGTGGTGTGGCCCATTCCGCTGTCAGCTTGCCCCATTTAAGCAGGTTTTCACCGCGACGCTTCATCTTGGCGGGAACGATCAGTGCAGAGATGCCTTTGCGCCCCGCACGTCCCGTCCGGCCAGACCGGTGCAGCAGCGTTTCGGCGTTGGTTGGCAATTCGGCGTGGATTACCAATTCGAGGTTGGGCAGATCAATACCGCGTGCGGCTACGTCTGTTGCCACGCAAACCCGCGCACGTCCGTCACGCATGGCTTGCAGCGCATTCGAGCGTTCGGCTTGGCTTAGCTCTCCTGACAAGGCCACAACTGAAAAACCACGGTTTGACAAACGGGTGGTCAGGCGCGTGACCATTGCACGTGTATTAGTGAAAACGAGCGCGTTTGGCGCATCGTAATAGCGCAGCAAGTTGACGATCGCGGCGTCGATGTCGTGGTTGGCCACACTCAGCGCGCGGTATTCAATATCGCTATGCTGCTTTTCTTTGCTCGTTGTAGCAATCCGCACGGCGTCACGTTGGTAGGACTTCGCAAGTGTCGCGATCATCGGCGGGACAGTCGCAGAGAACAACAAAGTGCGGCGTGAAGGGGGGGCTTTATCAAGAATGAACTCAAGATCTTCGCGGAAACCCAGATCGAGCATCTCGTCGGCTTCATCAAGAATGACGGCTTTGATGTCGGATAGATCGATGGTGTTACGCATGATGTGGTCACGCAGACGGCCCGGTGTGGCCACAACGATATGTGCGCCACGTTCTAGGTTGCGCTTTTCATCGCGGAAATCCATGCCGCCGACGCATGATGCCATCGTCACCCCCGCGCCAGCATATAGCCAATGTAACTCGCGCTTCACCTGCAAGGCCAATTCACGGGTTGGTGCGATCACCAAGCCAAGCGGGCGTCCTGCGGGACCGAATGTGCCGTCTTCGGCCAGAATTGTCGGGCCGATGGCCAGACCAAAGCCAACCGTCTTGCCTGAACCGGTTTGCGCAGAGACCAAAAGGTCTTGGCCTTCCAGTGCGGGATCGGTCACCGCTTCTTGGACGGGTGTCAGGTCAGTGTAGCCTTGTTTGGCAAGGGCATCGGCGAGGGTCGTAATCATAAGGTGCGTGCTTTCTGGGCGGGTAGGCGTGCGCACTACGCCTGTGGCGGTTGTTTGTATAGGGGGCTTGGTGCAATTGTTAACGAGGTGTGGCTTTGGGCAGGCTTAACCGAAGCACTGCCTCGATCCTCGTGATATGCTCACTTGGAAATAGATGGGAGATCGGCAAACCACGTGTCGATACGCGCTTTAAGAGCATCCCAGATAGCGGGTGCCCCACGCTGTACTTTGACCCCGACGCGGGACTGAAGTTGGGCTGCGGTGACATTGTATTCAGGCCATGTGCCGCCGCCGGTCTCTAGGTTCGCGATCACAGGTTGCACGCGGTCAATCGATTTAGCAAAAATCGCATCATCTGTTTCCGCGGCCTCAAATTCATCCCAGAGAACGCGAAAGTCACGCGCTTGATCATCTGGCAGCAAACCAAAGATACGGGACGCGGCCAGCTTTTCGATTGCGGCCATTTCATCGGGATCGTGATTGCCGTGGATCGGGTTGTCGCCTGCGTCGATTTCAACCAGATCATGGATCAGCAACATCTTGATGACGCGGTCGATTTGGACAGGTCTGTTCGCGTGTTCCGCCATTACCATGGCATAAAGCGCGATATGCCAACTGTGTTCGCCAGAATTCTCGCGCCGCGATCCGTCACAAAGCGTCGTGCCGCGCAACACGGACTTGAGTTTATCCGCTTCGGTTAAAAAGGCGAGTTGGGCATCAATGCGTTTCATGATTGCGCCTGCTAGCGTCGGTGAGGATTGGACGGCATTATAGGGCGCGGCGCACGATCTGTGCCAGCCGTCCTTTTGCTTTTCGCTTCGCGGTCGACTTCTTCCAGCATGGCCTGCAATTCGTCTTCGGGGCTTGCTTGCTTGGCTTCTGAGGCCGGCGTTTCGGTTTTTGGAGAGGTCAGTAAATGCGCTGAGCCGCTGTCAATCAGGCCAGCGCGTTCCGCAAGCAAGGCCCGCGCGCGGGCTTCTGCGCGACGCACTCGTACGGCGGTCAAAAACGCCTCTTGCAGGGTTTGCGACGAGGAGCCGACGATTTCGGCGATGCCGCCGACGATTTTTTCGTCGCCGCTGCGCACCTCATCGGCCAAGGCCAAAACAGCCAGCTCGCCCGCCACCTTTTCGAGATAGGGATCAGACATGACTAGCGCGTGTTTTCCGTCAGCCGACGACGGACATATGTGCGTACTGTGTTGATCATCGGGTCCATATAAGGGTCTTCAAAGAAGTGACCCGCGCCATCCATTTCGTCATGTGTGACGGTGATGCCTTTTTGTTCGTGCAGCTTGTTCACCAAGTTGACCGTATCTTGGGGTGGTGCCACACGGTCGCTGGACCCGTTGATAACCAGACCAGACGCCGGGCAGGGTGCCAGAAAGCTGAAGTCATACATGTTTGCCGGTGGGCTAACCGAGATGAAGCCGGTGATTTCAGGCCGCCGCATCAGCAACTGCATGCCGATCCAAGCGCCAAAAGAGAAACCCGCAACCCAGCAATGCTTGGAGTTGTTGTTCATCGTCTGTAGGTAATCAAGTGCCGATGCCGCATCAGACAATTCGCCGACCCCTTGGTCGTATTCGCCCTGACTGCGCCCAACGCCGCGGAAGTTAAACCGCAGGACCGTAAAGCCCATGTTGTAGAACGCATAATGCAGGTTATAGACTACACGGTTGTTCATCGTGCCGCCAAACTGCGGGTGCGGGTGCAGCACGATTGCGATTGGTGCGTCGCGGTCTTTTTGTGGGTGATAGCGCCCTTCAAGGCGTCCTTCGGGTCCAGGAAAAATGACTTCGGGCATACTTGTTCCGTCGCTGCTGTGGGCGTCCGGCATATTCTTGACGAAAACGCTCGGGCACCTTAGAAAGATTCTAAACTGGGGCTGATCGCCCGAGTTGTCGTAATCCGTGTCAAGTAAAGACGCTGGGCTGCGACGTCAATGTAATTGCGCGTAAGGACTGGGGTTGTGGCATGAAGTTAAGCACAAAGGGGCGTTATGCGATGGTCGCTTTGGCTGATATGGCGCTGCAAAAAAATGACGCGTTGGTGAATTTGACGGAAATTTCCAAGCGACAGGATATCTCGCTGCCGTATTTAGAGCAGTTGTTTGTTAAGCTGCGCCGTGCCGGTCTGGTTGATTCTGTGCGTGGTCCGGGTGGCGGCTATCGCTTGGCGCGTCCTGCTTCGGACATTCGCGTTTCAGAAGTTCTTGGTGCCGTCGATGAGACAGTGTCTGCAATGCATAAAGGGGCAGGTGCCTCTGGTGCGACCTCTGGTTCGCGGGCCCAGTCGATGACCAATCGGCTTTGGGAAGGGTTGAGCGCTAGTGTCTATGTGTTTTTGCACCAAGCCCGCTTGTCGGATGTGGTCAGCAATGAACTGGCCCCTTGTCCTGCGGTGCCTGCGCTTTTTGAAGTGGTGGATGATGCATGACCGTTCATTCCTGTGGCAGCGTTGAACTAGGGCTAGCCCAAGCCCCAGAGTTTTAAGGGCAAGATGATGCGGGTCTATCTGGATCATAATGCAACGACACCTTTGCGGGCCGAGGCGCGCGCGGCGATGCTGGTGGCAATGGATGTGGTAGGTAATCCATCCTCTGTGCATGCCGAAGGCCGTGCGGCTAAAGGGATTGTTGAAGCTGCCCGTGTACAGGTGGCCGAGGCAGTTGGTGCGTCCAATGCCGATGTCGTCTTTACCTCTGGCGCAACCGAAGCGGCGGCATTGGCCCTAGCGGGGTGTGGATTGCAGGCTGGCCCAATTGAACATGACGCAGTGCATGCTTGGGTTGATCCGGTTCTGGATGTTGTGGATGGGGCCGTGCAGGTGCTTGATCCGACGCGGACTTCGCTACAGTTAGCGAATTCAGAAACGGGGATATTGCAGACTTTGCCGCAGGGTTTGGTAGTCAGCGATATTACCCAAGGATTTGGCAAAGTCCCGTTTGCTTTTTCTTGGGCAGGCGTGGGCATGATTTTTCTGTCGGCGCATAAGTTTGGTGGCCCCAAAGGTGTCGGCGCTTTGATCTTCCCACAAGGTACTGATATAGCGGCACAAATAAAAGGCGGCGGACAGGAAATGGGTCGCCGTTCCGGTACAGAAAACGTGATTGCGATTGCGGGCATGGGTGCTGCGGCTGTGGCTGCGCAAGCCGATCTGGCCGCAGGAAAATGGGAGCGGGTTGCCAAACTTAGAAATATTCTAGAAACAGCCATTGAGGCTTCCGAAAAGAATACTATTTTTGTCGGGAAAGGTGTTGCACGCCTGCCAAACACCAGTTGCTTCTGCTCTCCCGGTTGGAAGGGCGAAACACAGGTCATGGCGATGGATTTGGCGGGGTTTGCCGTTTCGGCAGGGTCGGCCTGTTCCAGCGGCAAGGTAAAAACCAGCCGCGTGTTGCGTGCGCTGGGGCTGGACGATGAGGCGGCGGCAAGTGCTTTGCGCGTGTCGTTGGGCACCGACACCACAGAAGATGAGGTCATGCGCTTTGTGCAGGCCTGGAGCGAAAAACGTGCGCGGCGCAAGGCCGCTTGAGAGGAACAAAAGATGACAGCTTTGGACACAGTTGAGGTCAAAGAGGGCGTTGATCAGAACACCGTTGATGCGGTCAAGGAACTCTCTGGGACGTATAAACACGGCTGGAATACCGAGATCGAGATGGAGTACGCGCCAAAAGGCGTGAACACCGATATCGTGCGTTTGATTTCAAGCAAAAACAATGAGCCAGAGTGGATGACCGAATGGCGTCTGTCCGCTTTTGCCCGTTGGGAAAAAATGACAGAGCCGAAGTGGGCGATGGTGAACTATCACGACATCGACTTTCAGGACATCTATTACTATGCCCGCCCTAAAAGCATGGAAGTCAAACCGCAGTCTCTGGACGATGTTGATCCAAAGCTGTTGGCGACCTACGAAAAGCTTGGCATTCCACTCAAGGAACAGATGATCCTTGCTGGCGTCGAAGGTGCCGAAGATATCCCCGCCGAGGGCCGCAAGGTTGCTGTGGATGCGGTGTTTGATTCCGTGTCGTTGGGGACCACGTTCCAAAAAGAGCTTGAAAAGGCTGGCGTGATTTTCTGTTCGATTTCCGAGGCGATTGAAAAGCATCCAGAGCTGGTTAAAAAATATCTGGGCAGCGTCGTGCCGCCTTCAGATAACTTTTATGCGACCCTGAATTCCGCCGTGTTTTCAGACGGTTCATTTGTTTATATTCCACCCGGTGTGCGCTGCCCAATGGAGCTGAGCACCTATTTCCGCATCAACGCTGAAAATACCGGCCAATTTGAACGAACGTTGATCATCGCCGCTAAGGGTTCTTATGTGTCCTATCTTGAGGGCTGCACAGCACCCAAGCGCGATGTCGCACAGTTGCATGCCGCTGTAGTCGAGATCATTATCGAAGAAGATGCAGAGGTGAAGTATTCCACCGTCCAGAACTGGTATCCTGGCGACGAGAATGGTGTCGGTGGCATTTACAACTTTGTAACCAAACGGGCTGATTGCCGTGGCGACCGTTCCAAGGTGATGTGGACGCAGGTTGAGACCGGATCAGCCGTGACGTGGAAGTATCCAAGCTGCATTCTGCGCGGCGATGAAAGCCAGGGCGAATTCTATTCCATCGCGATTGCCAACAACATGCAGCAGGCCGACACCGGCACAAAGATGGTGCATTTGGGTAAGAAAACAAAATCGCGGATTGTGTCCAAAGGTATCAGTGCCGGAAAGGCACAAAACACATATCGTGGTTTGGTGTCTATGCACCCTAAAGCCAAGGAATCGCGCAATTATACGCAGTGCGACAGCCTGTTGATCGGCGATAAATGCGGGGCGCATACTGTGCCTTACATTGAGGTACGCAACAATTCTTCGCGTGTCGAACACGAGGCGACGACATCAAAAGTAGATGACGATCAACTGTTCTATTGCCGCTCGCGTGGGATGGACGAAGAAGAAGCAGTGGCTTTGGTCGTCAACGGCTTTTGCAAAGAAGTCCTTCAGGCGCTGCCGATGGAATTTGCAATGGAAGCACAGGCGCTTGTTGCGATCTCACTGGAAGGGTCAGTGGGCTAAAATGCATTCGTCTGTCCGTCATATTTGTCGCGCTGTGGTCACAGCGCGGTCAACATGTTGCCAAAGTTCCGTGCCACTGCGTGTGGCAGTAAACAATGGATGGATTCCGTATTATGGCCGCGCGCAAAATGGATATGAACGACTTCAATGCGCGAATCAAAAGTATCAAGAACCCGCGCAACAAATCCTACTACGATCAGGGCTTGGAAATGCACGTGCCCAAGCGCGTGTCACGCGACAAGATCAAAAGCGCCAAAAAGGCCGAGGACGATTCGGTCTTTGGCACGATGTTTGTCTCGATGATCGTGGGTGCGGTCGCCTTGATAATCGCACAAATCGTGCGGATACGTTATTTTGGTCTGATCGAGTCCAGCACGGTCGTTTTGGCCTTGGAACTTGTCATTACGATCTGGGCTTTGATTGTGCTGACCGCCTTGATGAAAAAACGCAGCATTCCAGAACGGATTGCGCAGATCATGGGCTTGGCGCTGATGATGGTTGCCGGGCACAACATGATCTGGCGCTGGCCCGACCAAATGGGCGTGATTTACACAGCAACCTACGTCGAACACGTCATGTCGACCACCACACAACATTCGATTGTTTATCGCGGTTCGGTTTTCAGTCTGTAACCCCACTTAATTTTCACGGCATTGGCTGGCGCGGATCAATCCGCGCAAGCCTTTTTGTCGTGTCCAATGCACACGCGTCCTTAGGAGAATACGATGCTCGAGATTAAAGGCCTGCAGGTCAAACTTGAAGAAGAAGACAAGCAAATCCTGAAAGGTGTCGATCTTAAGATTGAACCTGGCACAGTGCATGCGATCATGGGGCCAAACGGATCCGGTAAATCGACGCTGTCTTACGTGTTGTCGGGAAAAGGCGGCTATGTGGTGACTGGCGGCAGCGCGACGCTTGAAGGCGCTGACCTGCTGGATATGGACCCGGAAGACCGTGCCGCTGCGGGCCTGTTCCTAGCGTTTCAATACCCTGTCGAAATCCCCGGTGTCGGCAATATGACGTTTTTGCGCACAGCCGTGAACGCACAGCGTAAAGCGCGTGGCGAAGAAGAATTGAGCGCGGGTGATTTCCTCAAAGAGGTCCGCGAAAAAGCTAAGAGTTTGAAAATTGACGCGGAAATGCTGAAGCGTCCCGTTAACGTCGGATTTTCTGGTGGCGAGAAAAAACGAAATGAAATCCTGCAGATGGCAATGCTTGAGCCTAAGATGTGTATCCTCGATGAAACCGATTCCGGTCTTGATGTGGATGCAATGAAGCTGGTGGCTGAAGGCGTCAACGCGCTGCGGTCTGAAGGGCGGTCGTTCCTTGTGATCACGCATTATCAGCGTCTTTTGGACCATATCAAACCTGATATCGTACACATTATGTCAGATGGGCAGATCATCAAATCCGGCGGCCCTGAACTGGCACTTGAGGTCGAAAACAACGGCTATACCGATATCGTGGCAGAGGTAGTCTGATGGCACTGGCAAAACTGAAAATGGACACAACTGACGCGCGTCTTGCGGGTGTTGTTGTGCCGGACGGGTCTGCTTGGTCGAATGACTTGCGTGCTGATGCTTTGTCACGGGTGCGCCAAATGGGGCTGCCTACAAAGCGCGACGAGTACTGGAAATATACCGATCCTGCGTCTTTGACGGTGCCTGATGCGCCGAAGGCATCATTGTTTGTCAACGACGATGGCCCATTATTTGACGCCGTTGACCGCGTTCGGATTGTGTTTGTGGACGGTATATTTGATGCGGACGCGTCCGATGACCTGATAGCGGAAGGTGTTGAAATCACGCGCCTTGCCGATGCAATGCAAACCGACATTCATTGGGTCAAGGACTTATACGGCGTGTTGGAGAAACGTGGGCAAACACCGGTCGCACGCCCGTTGGCTGCCCTCAATACTGCACTTGCGACGGATGGTGTTGTTATCCGTGTGACGGGAAAAGTTGCGAAGCCTGTTAACTTTATTTATCTGCACAAAGATGAAACCTCGGATGTGGCGTTGCACAACGTCATCAAGATCGAGGTGGGCGCAGAGCTGACATTGCTCGAAACAGGCCCGGCTGCGGCACGTTTTTCAAATGTTCTAGAGGTTGATGTGGCTGATGGCGGTGCGTTCCACCATGTGCGGAATCAGGGGCGTGATCATGAACGTCGCGCTGTAACCCATTGTTTTGCAAGGATTGGATCTGAATCGACCTTCAAATCTTTTACGCTGACCTTTAACGGTGTCCTGACGCGCAACGAGTGCGTTATCGAAATTATCGGTGATGACGCGGTGGCGCATGTAGCGGGTGCTTGTGTTGGTGATGGCAAGGATTTCCACCATGACGACACGATTTTTGTCACCCACGACTCCCTGAACTGCGAAAGCCGTCAGGTGTTCAAGAAGGTGCTGCGCAATGGCGCGACTGGCGTTTTCCAAGGCAAGATTTTGGTGAAGGCAGGTGCACAAAAAACTGATGGATATCAGATCAGCCAAGCGCTGTTACTGGACGAAGACAGCCAGTTCCTCGCCAAGCCAGAGCTTGAGATTTACGCTGACGATGTAGCTTGTTCGCATGGATCAACTTCTGGCACGATTGATGAAACGGCACTTTTCTATCTACGCTCGCGCGGTGTGTCACATGACGAGGCGCGCAATTTGCTTACGTTATCTTTCTTGGCAGAATCTTTGGAAGAGATCGAAGATGTCGGCTTGGCGGATGAATTGCGCGACCGGCTTGAAGCTTGGTTTGCGCGTCACAGCTAATGTCAGTCACCAACGACATTGTGCGCACTTGGCGCGGGCCGCGGGTGGTGATCCGCGATCTGCTGGACCAAGGGCGCCGTGAAGACCGGGCCATTGCCTATCTGATTATCACCTGCTTCTTGATTTTTGTGGCCCAATGGCCACGACTGTCACGCAAAGCCGCAGGGTTTGAATTGCCGGCAGGCGCAGTGGTACCAGAGCTTGACCGCTTATTGGCTTATGAGCTTTTTGCATGGTTGATGGTTTGGCCGCTATTTTTGTATATTCTGGCTGCATTGTCTCATGTCGTCGCGAAATTGGTTGGCGGCAAGGGAGACTGGTACGGGGCGCGGCTGGCGTTGTTTTGGGCGATGCTGTCGACAGTGCCGCTTTTGTTGTTACATGGCCTTACGGCCGGATTTACAGGGCCGGGACCGCAGACCAATCTGGTCGGCGCAGTCTGGGTAATCGCCTTCGGGTGGATTTGGATTCAAGGCCTACGCGAGGCGGAAAGCAGACCATGACCATAGATTTCCAAACTTGGATGCGGGCCGTCTGGCTTAGCATTATGGAGCCTTCGAAAATGGCAGCACAGCTCATTGGGCTGAACCTGCCACGGCAGGCGCTTTGGACCGGTCTTGCTCTGGTGGCGGTGCTGAATGTGGTGATGCTGGCATTGATGCAAATGCTGTCGCCCGCACCGATTGCCTTTGAAGAACAAGTCTTTGCTTTGTCGCCTTTCGCTTATGTCGCGATCATCGGGATTTTTATGGTCCTGCTGGTGGGCGGGACATTCTACATGGGTAAGATCATGGGTGGCGTGGGCACGTTTGCGGCTACATTGACAATCATTGTTTGGTTTCAGTCAGTTAGTCTGACGCTAGAGGCGGTTCAACTGGTTTTGGTGTTAATTAGCCCCGCGATTGCATCCATCTTTGGGATGCTGTCACTGGGTGCGCTGATATGGTGCATTGTGAATTTTGTGAATGTTTTGCATGGTTTTCAAAATCTGGGCAAGGCGCTTGCCGCGATTGTTTTGGCATTGATCGGCACGGCACTTTGCGCAGGCATCGTGCTAGCTATTTTGGGTGTTGGCCCTGCGGTGGGGACAGTATGAACTTTGATATTGCAAAAATCCGGGCTGATTTCCCGATCCTATCGCGGACGGTGAACAATAAACCGCTGGTCTACCTTGATAACGGTGCGTCTTCGCAAAAGCCGCAAGTGGTGATTGATGCCGTCACACGCGGCTATGCCGAGGAATATGCCAATGTACACCGCGGGTTGCACTATCTGTCGAACCTCGCGACTGAAAAATATGAAAGCGTCCGTGGGATTATCGCGCGGTTTCTAAATGCGCCGTCTGAGGGTGAAATTATCATCAATTCGGGTACGACCGAAGGTATCAACATGGTAGCCTACGCATGGGCTATGCCGCGCATGCAGGCCGGCGACGAGATCGTTTTGTCCATTATGGAACATCACGCGAATATCGTCCCTTGGCATTTCCTGCGGGAACGCCAAGGCGTTGTGATCAAATGGGTTGATGTGGACGCCAATGGTGATTTGGACCCGCAGAAGGTCATTGATGCGATTGGTCCAAAGACGAAACTGGTCGCCGTGACCCATATGTCCAACGTGCTTGGCACTGTCGTTGATGTCAAAGCGATCACCGCAGGCGCACATGCAAAAGGCGTGCCGGTCTTGGTTGATGGCAGTCAGGCGGCTGTCCATATGCCCGTCGATGTGACTGACATCGGCTGCGATTTTTATGCTGTCACCGGTCATAAGCTCTATGGCCCTACGGGGTCTGGTGCGATCTTTGCCTCCAAGGCGCGTATGGCAGAGATGCGTCCGTTTATGGGGGGCGGTGACATGATCCGTGAAGTGACCCGTGATACGGTGACATGGAACGACCCGCCGATGATGTTCGAGGCTGGTACACCGGGGATCGTGCAAACAATCGGGCTCGGTGTGGCGCTAGAGTATATGATGGATATTGGCATGGCCGATATAGCAGCCTATGAAAAAGACCTGCGCGACTATGCCCGCGATCGGTTGGCTGGGTTGAACTGGCTGAATGTACAAGGGCAGTCTGTGACCAAAGGTGCGATCTTTTCATTCACGCTAGAGGGTGCAGCCCACGCACACGACATTTCAACTGTGTTGGACAAAAAGGGCGTCGCCGTCCGCGCAGGGACCCATTGTGCCATGCCATTGATGGAACATATGGGTGTCGGGGCAACGTGCCGAGCGTCATTTGCAATGTACAACACCACAGACGAAGTTGATGTCTTGATTGACGCACTAGAGCTGTGCCACGATCTTTTTACCTAAGATAGATCATTGGCGTTGCGAGGGGCAGGACGCGCAGTTATAGAACCGATAGGCACCCGTAGCTCAGCTGGATAGAGCGCTGCCCTCCGAAGGCAGAGGTCACAGGTTCGAATCCTGTCGGGTGCACCACCGTCATAC
>JBLHTS010000069.1:0-13973 GCA_047627695.1 Yoonia sp.
CATACCCTGCCCCAAAGTATTCCTGTCACCAATCGCCCTCGCGGCAACCATCTTGTTTTGGTTGTAAATCAATGAGGCTGGAGCCTAGGATTATTGGTTAGATTGATTTAGATCATCTCGCCACTTTTTTTAGAACTTATTGCCTCAGCAAGATGCCTATCGGAAGCCTCTTCATCTTGTTTCGATTGGCCCATTCATTGTTCAGTAGGAGAACTACGATGTCCGAGTATGTTTTTATTTCAGATCAACGAGTGAGCACAGATTGTGAGGCAATCGGACTGACCGATTGGAGCAACAGAAAGGATAGTCGGGTAGAAGAGCGAGAGGCGAATATCATTCGACAAATTATCGGTGACGAAGTCCTTGAAATTCCGCTCTTAGAATTCAAAGCGGGCTTGGAAATCGAGCTTGAGCATGGAACAAAATTTCCAGCGGCCAATGTAAGTGGCAACCATCCCATTGCGACTGGGCGCATCGTGCTTGCTCACCTGAAGGAGAGTCTCGACTACTACCTGCGGCTTGCATGCATGGAACTGGAAATGGAATTGACCAATGCTCTTGCTGCCGGAGATTCAGAGCGCGCTTTAGTCAAACGAAGGGATTTAGCCGTCGCTCGTGAAATTCTTGAGAAACGTGTTCTTGAAACGCTTTCCAAAGCACCCTGATATCAGGCAATGCGAGGCAACATCGTAGTGCCTGTTTTAGGCTTAGAGCGGCCCTTTGCTGAGGACTGTAAGAGTGATCGCTATGCGGGACACCGCCGTTTCCTATATAGTCTTATTCAAGATCAACTGCAGAATGCAAAGTTGGGCATTGGACCGTTAGGCCCTTTTTCTCCAATTCAGTCTGCATGCTGGACATGCCTTTTTCATAGTCTCCGTGAACCAGGAAAATCGTCTCAGGATTGCCCGCTTTTGACGCCCAATAGAGCAGCTCCCGCTGGTCGGCATGCGCCGAAAACCCATTGATCGTGTAAATGTCGGCTTTTACCTGAATGTCCTCTCCGGAAATCCGGATATGCTTGGCTCCGTCAACGATCTGGCGTGCCAACGTACCCTGCGCAGCAAATCCTACAAAAGCCACACTGCATTCCGGACGCCAGATATTGTGTTTCAAATGGTGGCGCACGCGCCCACCCGTACACATTCCGGACCCCGCCATAATCACCGCTCCGCCCTTTATACGATTGATTGCCATGGAGTCGGCCGTTTGACGGGTAAGGCGCAGACCCGGCGGATTAAAAGGGTGTTTCCCGGTAAGCATTTCATCCCGAACTTCGTCGCTGAATCCATCTGCATGCCGACGGAATATCTCGGTCGCGGACACTGCCATGGGGCTGTCCAAAAAAACAGAAAGCGATCTGGGTAATTCGCTGCTATCGATCGCTTTTTTCAAGTAGAACAGGATTTCCTGTGTACGCTCCATGGCAAAGGTGGGGATCACGACATTTCCACCTCTAGAAATGGTCCTGCTGATTGCCTCTACCAATTCAACAACTGAAGCATCAAGATCCTTGTGCATCCTGTCACCGTAGGTTGTTTCCATAACTAGGTAGTCGCACTCTGGCGGTGGTGTTGCATTCGACAAAACCGCATGACCCGGGCAGCCAAGGTCACCTGAAAAGACAATCCGACGTATCGTTCCCTTTTCGACCACGTCAACGACAATAGAAGCAGAGCCCAGAATATGCCCCGCATTAATGAAGCGCACTGTCACAGCGTCATTCAAGATAATTTTTTCATCGTAAACTACATTCCGTCCGAAGCTATCCAAAGCGGCCAACACATTGATTTGGTTATAGAGTGGCTGGGTATCTCCATGCCCACCGCGCCGCCTGCGACGTGAGGCCCGCGCTGCGTCTTCCTCCTGAATATGTGCAGAATCCATCATAATCAGTTTGGCGAGGTCACGAGTCGCGGCGGTAGTAATGATCTCTCCGGTAAACCCGCGTTTGACGAGCAAGGGGATCCTGCCGCAATGATCCAAATGTGCGTGGGTTAGGAGGAGGTAGTCAATCTCTGAAGCCTTGAACCCGAAATCACCCGCGTTTTCTTCATCGGCATGTCTCGCGCCTTGAAACAATCCGCAATCGATCAGAATTCGCAATCCACCTGCTTCAAGCAGATGGCAGGAGCCAGTGACATTTTGGGTGGCACCATGGAATGAAAGTCTCATTAGTTCGGCTCCGGTCAGGTTTTTCGGGTATTGGTTTTCAGTAGGGAGTTTGTTGGTTTCTCAATGAATGGCTCGCCTGCTTTGGCGTACCAGTCAGAGATAATCTGCAGAACTTCGTCGGACGTTTCAGCGTAGCAAAACAGGTCTTCGTCCTCTGGATCAATGACCCCTTCTTCAACGAGATATGGAATGTCTACGGCCCGCGACCAGAACTCGCGTCCCACCAGAATAATCGGTAAAGGTGAGATCTTACGGGTCTGCACCAGCGTAAGCGTTTCAAAGACTTCATCCATGGTGCCATAACCGCCGGGAAAAGCCACAAGGGCCCGCGCGCGGTTCAGAAAATGCATCTTCCGCACGGCGAAGTAGTGAAAACGGAAACAGAGACCCGGTGTCAGATATGGATTGGGGTACTGCTCATGTGGCAGTGTTATGTTTAGACCAATCGACTTTGTCCCAGCATGAAATGCACCGCGGTTCGCAGCCTCCATCATGCCCGGTCCACCTCCTGTCATTAGGGCAATTCTTCCGCCGTCACGAACCTCCTTTATGCGCCCAATAGAGTCCCCGAACTCCTGCGCGATCGCATAGTACCGGCTTAGCTTGAGAACACGTTGTGCAATCGACACCATCCTCTGCAATGAGGGATCTTTGGGATGAGCGTCTAATTTGTTGCGTGCCTGTTCCAAACGCACGCGCGCAGCGACTGGTTCAGGAATACGGGTACTGCCAAAAACAACTATCGTATGCTTCACCTTATGATCCGTTAGCCCGTGCTCAGCTTTCATGAAATCTAGCTGCAAACGGACACCGCGCATTTCATCAGAACCGAGAAAGGAAACGTCTTGGTCGGCTTGCAGATACCCCTTGCTTTTCAGGATTGCGGCGACCCTTGCTGGAGCTTCCTTGTCTTCCAAAGTGGCCTTTGGCGACTGCCATGGCAAAGGTACATTCCGCGTCTTTGGAGCAGGCTCTGGGGCCTTGGCAGTCGGACGGACCTCACTACCTGGTTTTTTCATGACGTCTCCCTTTGCTCATCGCCCGGTATCCAAGTCACTAGACTAGCAAATGTTTGATACCTATGTTTGGGCAGTTCAGCCCTGAGCCAATGAATGGCCAATCTGTCCAATCCAGAGTCTTAGCGAATGAGCGCGTGCTCGGGATCATTATGTAGTATCGTTCCAGGCTGGAAATACTCCTCATTAAAGATGAACGAATACACCCTATTCTCTGGTTCTCTTGTCGCACGGGGCACACCTTCAAGCATTGATCAAAATCAAGCTCCAATTGCATTCCACCAATCAACGGGGCATTCACGAAAATACAAAACACGGGTTTCGTTGAGTGCAGCAGGTTCTCACAACAAGTAAGCCCAGAACTATTCTGCGCTGAAATCTGTCAGGGGCTACATTGCGGAAGAACGGCAAGTTGGGCTCAAAGCCGCCATTCGCTGCGGCTTGAGCCAAGGTCCGCTATGGCGATATTCGACAGTTTTTAATTTATGGGTCTTGACCCTGAGACCATGGCAAAAAATGTCAATTATTGGAGAACCTGAGATTGGCTTCATGGTTTCACAACCCATTTCATGAGCATCTCTGCACACGCCATCCGCATCGCATAAGACTGTGCAGCATTAATTTGGCAAGGATGGGCGGTGAGATACTGGCCTGTCCATTTTCGTTGCTTGGTTGAAGTCGCTTTGGGTTTTATGTCTAAGAGTTGAAGTGCCGATGGCATTCTTTGAAAGTAATTTTCAGCACCTTTGCCCAGTGTTGATAAAATCTCGAGGTCAAATTGGAACCAATACTCTTACTTCTTGCTGTGATTTTCGTTTTTTGGCTGTACATCATAGTGCCTGCCAAGATGGCGGAGAGAAGGGGCCGCTCTACTATTGGCTGGGTGCTCATCTCTCTGATTTTTAGCCCGTTCATCGCAATTATCGCGTTGTGGGTTCTCGGCCACCCTTACCGACCGGAGAACGGCCTCTGATCCTCGTCAATGCATGGTAAACTCACAGACTGCTATTACGGGTACGGGACCATTCCATGAGAAGGGGCTTGTTCAGTGGTAGGAGGCTTATAAGGGTTGGGAAACAGCGCCTGATGCATGGTCTGGGCTTCTGCGGACATGCCGTTGCGGAGGTGGCGACATGACAGACAGCCATTTGCAGCAATCAGCAGCGAGTGTGGAAGACGGCCCGCGACAACGGGGATGAGGGCAGCAGGCCATCTTCAGGCAACCGGATGAGTTGCCGAAAAGTCATGTAGGGTGGCGGGTCTTGATGTAAATGCTTGGTCGCATCTTTTGTTGTTCAGTTATTGAGTAAACGCGTTGGTAAGGGGCCACCAATCCATCCGAGGCTAGCAGCAGTCGAACGGATCGTTGATGATCAAAAAGCTAGCTAAGAAGGAACCTGTCAATTGAAACACCAAGAGCATCCCAGTCAGTAAATTCGCGCACACCGTCGATAAGATCAACTTGGCGGTCACCCAGAACTACATTCTGCACGACTTGGCTTTCAAAATAACCGTAACTGCTGGTACGGACAGCGCCCGCTGTTAATACCTCTCTATCGGGTTCAAATCCGGTCCGCATTTTCATTTCCACCAGATAGTCTTGGGCGTCTTCCTGACCTTCGGGAAACGCGGCCTTCAGACTGACCGAAATGAGCAATGTCTGACAGGCCTTCAATGCGTCGCGGCTTGTTGAAACGAAAACTTCAAAACCTTTCGGGTGGCGCCGCTCATGTACCGGGGCCGCCAGGATGACCTTGTCGATACCATCAAATGAAACTGAACCAAGTTTGTCTTGTGTGTTGAACAGTCGCACTTCAAGTCCTGCGGAGCTTATCCGTTCCTCAACAAACTCCACGATCTTTCGTGTCTGTCCTTCGACTGTCTCGTAGACAATTAGAATTTCCATGGTCGTCTCCTCGTTTCAAAATATGAGTAGGTTCACGATAGGTTACCCAACACCGGTTTCATGCTCGCCATCGCCTTTGAGAGGATATGCAAACATCAATATAACTAGTGAAAGAACCGGAAAAACCAGGCCGAACAGCAGCCAAACCCAAACGCGCCGGTTCTTACTTCGCGCAATAAGCCAGATTGCCATGAAGTAGCCTGCAATCAAAAGTGCGGAGAAAAGCATGTCTGTCATTGTACTGTCGCCAATCCCAAGTCTCTTTCGGTTTCAAGCAGTCTACACTGCGTGTCCTTTGGAGCTTTGATCGAAATCAACGGCGGCGAATGTGTTTGGCAGCCATAACCCAAGCTGGCCACGTACAACTTTCCACATCAGAAAAATTGTTATTATATAACACAATTTTCACTTTGCTTTTTTCATCCTTGGCAATCACATCGCAGCAGGAAGTTTGGCATGGCTGACCGTAAGACCGGACGTAATGCGGATGGAATATTCGGTCCAGGCAACTCTGGCAAGCTCAAGGGTACGCGCCACAAGGCCACCCAGGTGGCGCTGACACGCTGGATGGCGAAGCGGAGGCACTATCACGCAAGGCTGTCACAATGGCTCTGGATGGCGACACAACGGCACTACGGCTTTGCCTTGAGCGTATCGCACCACCCAGAAAAGACGCGCCCGTTACTTTTAACCTTCCTTCGATGAATTCAGCAGCGGTCTTAGCAAAGGCGGCGGGTGCAGTGCTCAATGCTGACGCTGTCGGCGAACTGACCCCGACGGAGGGCGCGCACATCATGGCGCTTGTTGAAACCTACCGGCACACGCTTGAAACAAGTGATCTGGAAACACGCTTGATGGCTTTGGAGGCAAGCACATGACTGGGCTGCGTGGGCGCATTGCACGACTTGAAGGGCGCAAAGCTCCGCCTTGCCTGACCAATAGTGCTGCAAAACTTGGTGAAAAGTTGTCGCGGCTAGAGGCGCTGGTGGTGGCATCGGGCGACGCAACTGACAAGATCGGCGCATCACTCATGGAACGGACGGTGCGGCGATATATGAAGCGGGGTCTGTCAGAGCAACCCGATCAAGTTTCAGTTTACCGAAACCAGAAATTGGAGAGGCCGCGCAGCATTGCAGACAGTTGGATGTCAGCTGTCAGGACTTTTCTGACGGTCAATGCCCTGCTTCCACCAATTGAGACCGCCGCCCATAGCGGACACTTAAGCGTGGCGCAGCATCCGTCACATGGGGCTCACTGCGCCGTTCGCTGCGGCCTGAGCCAGGGTCCACTCTGGCGACATTCGGTAGTCACAATAAGATACACCCTGACCCGATTGCACACTCTGGATGCCCAAGGCTGCCGGGTTCTCGGAATGTGAAGGCAGAAACCGAACTTCATTCCATTTTTTGCGAAATCGTATAGCCCCCGTTTGAGTGTTTGTTTGGCGGACCTTCATTACATTCGCAGCGAGTGGCCGGTCTGAGCCCAAAGTGCCGATCCTATACACTGCAGCCAAGGTCCGGTCGGGGGCATTCATGTTAATGATTGCGCCAAATGCGTGAAATGTGCGAAGATTTCAGTCGAAAACCTGAGAGCCGATAATGTGCCACCTAAGCAGGTCCAGTGCTTGTGCAATGTCTCTCACCGTTCATGGCTCCAGCCAATAGTGTAGCCTCATAGAAAGCTCCCGCCGTGCAGACACCATACTACCTCATCGACAAATCCCGAATGCTCCCCAACCTTGAAAAGATCGCTTGGCTGCGTGACGCATCGGGCGTCAATTGCTTACTGGCGCTAAAGTGCTTTGCTACGTGGTCGGTCTTTGATTTTATGGCGGAGTACATGGACGGTTCCACGTCGTCATCTTTGTTTGAGGTCCGCTTGGGGTACGAGAAATTTTCGGGAGAGACGCATGCCTACTCTGTGGCCTATGCGGATCACGAGATTGATCAAGTGCTGGAATACTCAGACAAGATCATCTTCAACTCTATAGGCCAATTGACCAAGTTTGCCGACAAATCCAACGGACATACCCGCGGTTTGCGGGTCAATCCGGGGGTCTCAACCTCGGAGTTTGATTTGGCCGATCCCGCACGCCCGTTCAGCCGGTTGGGCGAACATGATCCGGTGGCGATTGATGGGGTTGCGGATCAAATCAGCGGTTTGATGTTCCATAACAACTGTGAAAACAACAGCTTTGAACGGTTTGACGAGATGCTCACGCTGATCGAAGGTCGATTTGGCGCGGTGATCGGCAAGATGGAGTGGGTCAGTTTGGGCGGCGGAATCCACTTCACTGGTGACGGGTATCCGCTGGAACGCCTCGCCGCGCGACTCAAGCGCTTTGCTGAGACATTCGGCGTCCAAGTCTACCTTGAACCCGGTGAGGCTGCGATCACGGGGGCCGCGACGCTTGAGGTCTCCGTGTTGGACACGATGCACAACGGCAAAAACCTTGCCATCGTCGACAGCTCGATCGAGGCCCATATGCTCGACCTGTTGATCTACCGCGAGCCTGCAAAGATATCACCGAACACTGGAGATCAAGAATGGATGATCTGCGGAAAGTCCTGCCTTGCTGGCGATATTTTTGGCGAATTCCGCTTTGACGCACCGTTGAGGGCAGGCGATCGGCTTTCATTTTTGGATGCGGCAGGCTACACGATGGTCAAGAAGAACTGGTTCAACGGTGTGAAAATGCCAAGCATCGCGATCCGCGAACTCGATGGAACCACACGCATGGTCCGCGATTTCGACTACAGCGATTTTGCTGCGGCGCTGTCTTAATTTACATTCAAAAGAGGTTTCTTGGATATATGAAACGCAATGTTCTGATCATTGGCGCTGGTGGTGTCGCACAAGTTGTCGCGCATAAATGCGCGCAAAACAACGATGTTCTGGGCGACCTTCATATCGCGAGTCGGACCATCGCAAAGTGCGATGCGATTATTGCCAGCGTGCATGAAAAGAACGCTATGAAACAACAGGGCGTTTTCCACTCCCATGCAGTTGATGGCATGGATACGGATGCTTTGGTGGCTTTGATTACATCCACAGGCACGCAGATAGTTATTAACGTCGGCTCGCCTTTTGTGAACATGACCGTGCTAGAGGCCTGCATTCCAACAGGTGCTGCCTATATCGACACTGCGATCCACGAAGACCCGAGCAAGATCTGCGAAGCGCCGCCTTGGTATGGCAACTATGAATGGAAGCGCCGCGACGCTTGTAGCGCTGCTGGCGTGACTGCGATCTTGGGCGCCGGTTTTGATCCAGGCATGGTCAACGCCTTTGCACGCTTTGCTGTGGACGAGTTCATGGACACGGTCACATCGATCGATATCGTCGACATAAACGCGGGCAACCACGGCAAATATTTCTCCACAAATTTTGACCCCGAAATTAACTTCCGCGAGTTCACCGGCACGGTCTACAGCTGGCAACAAGGTGCGTGGCAGGAAAACAGGATGTTCGAAGTTGGCCGCGAATGGGACCTACCCGTCGTTGGGAAACAAAAGGCTTATATGTCAGGCCATGACGAAGTCCATTCGCTTGCCGCCAACTACCCAGAGGCTGACATCCGGTTCTGGATGGGCTTTGGCGATCACTACATCAATGTGTTTACTGTGCTGCAAAGCCTCGGGCTTTTGTCAGAGCAGCCAGTGACCACCGCCGAGGGCCTCGAAGTTGTGCCTCTCAAAGTGGTGAAAGCTGTCTTGCCAGATCCATCTAGCCTTGCGCCCAATTATACAGGCAAAACCTGCATCGGTGATCTGGTGAAAGGCATCAAAGACGGTGAAGAGGTCGAAGTCTTCGTCTATAATGTTGCGGATCACAAGGATGCCTACAACGAGGTTGGCAGCCAAGGTATTTCATACACTGCCGGTGTTCCCCCGGTGGCTGTGGCGATGCTGATCGCCGATGGCACTTATGACAAAGGCGTCATGTTGAATGTAGAAGAGCTAGACCCAAAACCGCTCTTCACACTGCTCGACACCATCGGTCTACCGACGCGTGTGAAAGACGCAAAAGGTGACCGCGAATGGAACCGTGTGTAGCCTGCGCTCTGAGAGGCCGACCTGCGAGATCTATTGGAATTCGAGGAAGTCCTCTTAAACTGGCTTAAGGTGAAGACCGGACATAGGTGCAACTTTTGCGAAGGTCTCAAAAGTCCCGCGTAGCAGACCTTGATGAGCCACGCAGCGAATGGCCGCTTTGAGTTGGTTTATAGGTCCTGACCCTATCCGCCTTTACTGCTAAAATGTGCGTGCCGCACCATCAATCCGTGGGATCAAACAGCTAGAGTGAAAGCTGGCTCTTCGCCAATTGCTGAACCTCTTGCACCGCAATTTCAGCCATTTCTAAGATCGCCTCCCGTGTGCTGGCAACGGCAATAAATCGCGCACTGTGGCAGAATTTTGCTCCTTTAACACCGCTCGCATCTTCCAATGCTGTATCGGTCAGGCCGGCCCACGAGGCAGGCAGATCGGCGCGCTGCTCGAAGGTATCATTTGAAGCCTTGATGCCATTGAGTGTCCAGTCGGCACCGCGCGGATGGATCACGAACTGGATGTGGTTGGCCTCTGCCTTTTCGAGGGCAGAACGGTGGGGCATGCCCATGGGAAGCTCGAGTATGGGCGATGTGCCAGTATCGGAAATTGCCTTTATCACGATGCTTTGAGCCCTAAAATTGGCCGCCAGGTTGAGGATTTGGGCTTCGACGAAACTCCGCGCAATGGGTAATGCTCTTAGAAAAGCGTCGTTGTCAGCGGCGGGCGAAGCGTCGTCAAAGACGGGCTTCAAGCTACCCAAAAGCGCAGGCAAAGTCAGGATCGAAAGTGGCCCCGCCACAGACGGTTCAATTGCGCCATTATCAAGCAGGTCAATAGGTAGCACAAACTTGGCGTCAAACTTCGTATGGATCGCTTCGACGTGTTCCGTAGGCACGTCCATCGCCGCTAGATACGCCCGCCCATAATGCTTCCAGATCAGACCAAAGGAGCTGAAGGGTTGGCCATCTTCGCGCAGCGGGCCAGGACGCTGATGGTGGTCAAAGATCTGCGCCTCGCCGTCGTAGTCTCCCCCAACATCGTAAATAATCTTATCAACGGCCGGCGAGACCCATTGCCGATCCCGACTACGTCGTAGCTCCGCCCGAGGAAACAGTCGCGTTAGCACGACAGAAGACAGCAGTTCGTCGGCATGAAAGCCGCCAGAATGGGTAACAAGGTAGTTGATGGTCATGGGCGCGGTCCAAAGTGTTCGTTAGATGGAAAGATTGACTGGCACGGGCGGCCGTCGATGGATGTTAGAGCTCGTTTGTCAAAGGTTTGCAGTCAGAACAAGGTTTAGATTCTAGAAATCTGAATACACACTCACTGCGCATACGGCGTCTTCGGCACATAGCAGACCTTCGTCGAGCCTAACAACGCTGCGGCGCAGCTTTGCCAGAGCGGCCATTCGTTCATTCCGCAGCATATTGTTGACCAAAACGTCGATGTGCGGACGAAGCCGCCATTGAACTGACTGGTTACTGGGTGGTTTCGCAGTTGCAATTGGAGACGAAGGCAGAGCTTTCCACCTGCAACTGCGCTCTGTCGTAAATAGAAACAGATGCGGCGCTGCAGCAACAGCAGAGTTGGACGGCCCGAATAACCTAGCAGGCAGTGTAAAAACCTAAGGTAAAATAGGGCGGTTCATGATTAAAGTGCTTTCTGGGGTTTGGGCTCTTCTGCTTGGTGTTGTGCTGATTATGCTTGGCAACGGTATGCACTTTACTCTGATTGGTCTGCGGGGTGGAATTGAAGGATTTTCGTCGACGGAGTTGGCCATTGTAACCTCAGCCTACTTTCTGGGCTTCCTTTCTGGTGCGCGCCTCACTCCATTAATGATCCAACATGTCGGCCATGTACGCGTGTTTGCGGCACTTGGCAGCTTCATGTCGGCGGCGTTGATTGCGCTTCCGCTTCTGACAGAACCTTGGGCTTGGACCTTGCTGCGGGTCCTTGTGGGATTTTGCATGTCAGGTATTTATGTTGTAGCAGAAAGCTGGCTGAACGCCGCAGCCACCAATGAAACACGTGGAAAGGTTTTGTCGGCTTACATGATCGCTCAGACACTGGGCATCATTGGGGCACAGGGACTGCTGACGTTGGGCGATGCGGGGACTTCGGTGCTCTTTATCTGCGCTTCTATTCTTGTGTCAGTCTCGTTTGCACCAATTCTTCTGTCTGCCGCGGCCGTTCCGGTGGTCGAGGTTGCTCGCCCTATGCCGCTGCGCGACCTGTTCAAAGGCTCGCCACTTGGTACCGTCGGGATATTTCTGCTTGGAAGTGTCTATGCAACGCAATCGGGCATGGGCGCCGTCTTTGGTACCCAGATTGGTCTGACAGCGACACAAATTGCTCTCTTTGTCGCGATGTTGTTCGCCGGTGCGTTGGTACTGCAATACCCGATTGGCTGGTTATCGGATCGGATGGACCGGCGCAGGCTGATCTTTGGCCTCGCGGTACTGGGTGCAGCATCCTGTGTGTTGGGTTGGGTTACCGGCGGTGGGCTCTGGCCGCTCATGACGGCTGCATTTTTTGCCGGGGGTGTCACGACGCCTCTGTATGCCTTGCTGTTGGCCTACACGAACGACTCCCTTCCCGCTTCAGATATGCCAGCAGCATCCGGCGGGCTTGTGTTTACCTTTGGGCTGGGCGCGATTGCTGGCCCCCTTGTTACGGGTTGGGCAATGCAAAGACTTGCTCCCGAAGCCTTCTGGCTAGTGCTTGGTGTGACCTTTGCGGCCATCGCACTTTACGCGCTATACCGCATGTCACAGCGCGCCGTCGCCTCAGTGCAAGATACGGATAGCTATCTCAACGTTCTTCCCACAGCATCGCCAGTCGCGGTTGAGGCCGCAGGTGAATGGGCTGTGGAACACGCTGAGGCTGAACGCGAGGAAGAATTGACCAAATAGGTTGGTTTGGGCTCCTAGCTGCCGCTAGCGGCATTGCAGCAATCCTGGCAAACGATCTCGCCCGGACCAACATAAACGGCCCAAGCCGGACCTTCATGACGTCAGCAGCGACGTCAGCTTTGAGCCCACTTTGACTTTTTTCTGCATTGTGGCGAATGTCGGCCAGGGTTTTCGGAGAAAACAGAGTTTTTCAACAAAAACCGGCGCTCAACGGACCTCGGGTACACGCCAAGACCGACTATAAGATCATTTTGGGACGACGCCACCTGAAAATTCATTTCTCACCCGCTTGCACGACAACACCGGTGACAACGTTCGCCGCTAGCAATTCAGACAACTCGGGATACCAGTTTTCCGAAGAATGACTGTCAAACATCACGTCCACGAACCAAGCGGCAACTCCTGATTGGAGAAAGAGTGCCCTGTCCCTTTCTTGCTCTTGTAGTGGATCGGCGTTCAGAACTGCATAAGCGGCATCAATCCGATATTGGTGGAAACCAAGTTTAGCGCTATCGACTAAGCGCCGCTCAATACCGCCGATGAAAGCAGTTGTGCAGGCAGAACTGCATTCAGAAATGACCATTGTGTTCAGACCGTTCTTCCTTATCGCATTCGACAATCCTCTGGCTTCGTAGATATTCCCACCGGTGCTGGACAGGATAATTTGTGCTGTGTTTGGATAGGCTGCGAGTTGGGCATCTAGTGTGCGAGTAATTCCCCTCTCTATTGAACCTGACAGGGTAAGCGTTTCGCCGTCAAAGGATGGTTTGATACTGTATTTTGCAGCCCGCTCTGCTTCCAATGCGGCATGAATTTCAAGGCCATCCGGCACTCGAAGCGTCATCTGCCAAGCTTCAAGCGCAAAGATCAGGACCCAAAACACAGAAATAATCAGGGCCAGTTGCGTGGCCCAAACCGGGGCCATGTAGCCGCTGACACGACCATATTCTTCAGAAGCGCGAACGACTCCGACGGCTTGCCAGACAAACAAGACGCCATGAAATACGAAGGCGAAGAGCAAAACCACAAATTGATGGTTGTGAAAATCCTGTCCCTCTGCTGGACCGAGCCAATCCTGCACTGCAAAAACAAAAACACGGATCAATATCAGATTGACCCAGAGGGACCATTTCAGTCCTTGTTCACCGCGCCAATGTCCAGTCACGTAACGTCGAACTGCGTGATTCAACATGCCCTCACTGCGTAGGTTCGTTGGTATTAAAGTGACATATACCACATCACAGCGTCGGACGGTATCTGGCGACAGAAACCAGCCATTAATCCCAAGCGCAGCATCCGTGAGTAATGGGATGTACCGGCTGCTTCACCCAGCAGGTTAGGCTTGGCCTATACTGCATATAGGAGAAGTAGCATGGCGAAGAATGATTTCGATGAGTTGATGTCCGTTGGCGTCGATATTGGCAAAGATGTTTTTCACTTGGTTGGTTTTGATAAAGACGGGCAGCTTGTGTTGCGCAAGAAGATCAAGCGCATGGCATTGATCGCGACGTTTGAAGGCCTGCCCAAATGCGTTGTTGGCATGGAGGCCTGTCTGAGCGCGCATTTTGTCAGCCGAACGCCGCGCAACATGGGGTTTGAGCCACGGATCATTCCTGCGATTTATGTGAAGCCTTTCAACAAGGGACAGAAGAACGATTACAATGATGCTGAGGCCATCGCAGAGGCCGCGCTTCGCCCCAATCTCAAAACCGTTACCGAGAAGACGCAGGAGCAGCTCGATCTGCAGGCTCTGCATCGCGTGCGTTCCCGGCTCGTATCGCGGCGGACGGCGACGGTGAATCAAATACGCGCATTCTTGATTGAACAAGGGATTACTGTTCGGAAAAGCGTGGCCGCTTTGCGCACCTCGCTCCAAGCCATCTTGGACAATCGCAGCGATGAGATATCTTTG
>JBLHTS010000070.1:0-13869 GCA_047627695.1 Yoonia sp.
GTCTGATGACGGGGTCATTCTTCCTGATCCTCTTGGATGTTTGCGGCGGATTGCCATTTTTGCTTGCGGTCAAACCGTCTGAGCGAACCGAAATGTCAGCCATTTATTCAAGTTTTCGGGATGTGTCGGGAATTGTAACGCCGGCCGCGGCGTGGTTGGTATTGTTGGCAGCGCCTATCTCAGGCGTCTTTGTCGCCGGTGGCGTCGCCTTGATATCTACCTGGGCTTTGGCAAACAAACTCCACCCAAGGATCGGTCAAGCCCGCATAGCCATCGAAAGCCCGATCGTCACAGCAAATGAAAGCGGCTTTCAGATCACATCACCAGGCGAGGCGACTTGATGAAAATCTGCTGTGCTTAGCGTCCACTTTCTTCAAGTTGACCAATTTAGTTTGCGGGCGCAGCGAAAGTCCACAATCCGCCCTTCACGTCGAAATGTGCATGGTGCAGCAATCTGACCGCTCCCTACCTCATCATTGCCGTGATCGGCCCAAACCGGACCTTCGTTCCCACCGCAGCGAACGGCAGCAAGGAGCCCAATCTGTGAGTTCGGTTTTCTCACTGCGCGCTCGCAGCACAGTGAATGCCGTAATTGCAAAATCATCTGCGTCGCCACGCGGCGGAAAAACCGGCCATTCATGCAAGGCGCAGCAAGACAAATCCGTCGAACTCACAGACTGCGGACTTTCCCGACCTTCGTTTTTTGAACTTCGCTGACGCAGAATATCTTCGCGTTTGCGGCATGCCTGTCGCTGCGATGCTGCTGGTGTCGCCGAAGCGGTCATTAAACCCCGCTACGAAACACCTCATCCAAATCGTCCCTTCGCTGCGTCGTGTCCGAACCATCGAGACGCGGACAAAGCGCAAGTTCGATGCGACTAAGTCAATGACAGCTTTTCGAGCTTTATTGACGTCGGAACAAGTTTGAAATTCGTTTCATTCCTCGCTTGCGTTAAATTGTTTCTGAAGACGGATTTTAGGTAGGTTCCATCACCAAGTGGCTGAATTCGATGACGCTAGCTCCAGCAAAGGGCGCTCGCTCGTCAAGTTAGTTACTTTAGCCGGCGTAGGTAAAACCCTTGGGCAAACCGACCTCGGGGACGTTGCCATAAATGGCCTCGTTCGGCAGCCCGCATAGCAGTGCCCCGCGTGCGGTGATCAACGCATCTACATCGATACCTGTGCGCAGCCCCATCGCTTCCAGCATAAAGACCAGGTCCTCGGTCACAATGTTGCCGGTGGCGCCCGGCGCATAGGGGCAGCCGCCAAGTCCGCCAAGCGAGGAATCGAATGTGGTCACGTCAACTTCAAGGGCGGCCACAACGTTGGCAAGGCCTTGTCCACGCGTGTTGTGCAGATGCGCACCTGCCATTTTCTCCGCACCAATCTCGCCACGCAAGCGGGCGAACATCCGTTTAATCTGGGCTGGGTTGGCATAGCCAGTCGTGTCCGAAAGACCAATGCTGTCCGCGCCCGCCTTAGACAGTAGGCCCGCCATCTCGATCACCCAATCCTCAGACACCTTACCCTCGAAAGTGCAGCCAAACGCGGTCGAAATGCCGACCTCAACATCTGGACGCTGATCGACAGGCAGTGCATCGCGAAACGCGCAAACGCGGCGAACTTCCTCGATCGCCTCTTCGGGAGTCTTGCCAATATTATTGAGGCTATGCGCCCGCGAGGCTGAAATCGGCATGGTCAACTTGCGCGTACCCGCTGCAATGGCGTTTTCTGCACCCTTGAGGTTGGGAACCAGCGCCAGAACTGTAAGTCCCTCAAGCTTGTTCGCTTCTCTTACAAGCGTTGCGCAATCAGCCATTTGCGGCAGCAACCGTTTGGACACGAAAGACCCCACTTCGATCTCCCGAAGCCCCGAGGCCGCCAGCGCTTCGATCCATTTGAGCTTGGCCTCTGTTGGCATCGTGCGCTTGATGCTCTGTAGGCCGTCCCGCGGGCCGACCTCACTCACCAGTACGTCAATATCCTGAGGCACGCCGCTTCCCCCTTTTGCAAGTTCTGCACTGACAGGTCGTCATATCGCGCCTTCCTTTTTCAGGGTCGAGATCTGGGCATCGTCGTAGCCGAGCTCGGTCAGGATTTCGTTGGTATGTGCGCCCAAGGTTGGGGGCGGCGCATCGACGCTAGGTGCCACGCCATCAAGCTTGGCCCCGATGCCAATCAGTTGCAGATCCTCATGACCAACACGGTGGGATTGCAGCAGGCCCCGATCCGCGATTTGTGGATGCGCCAATGCCTCGGGCACAGACCAGACAGGTCCGGTTGGAACGCCCTGCGCTGTTAGTTTTTCGACCCACTCATGGGTGGGCGCCGTGGCAAAGGCGGCCTCCAGTTCGGCGGTCAGGGCTGTGCGATTAGCAAGCCGGTTCTTTCGCTCGGCGAAGCGTGGGTCAAGCGCCAAGGCGGAGTTGCCAATGATCTCGCAAAGGGCCTCGAACTGTTCTTGTTTGTTGGCGGCGATATTCATCACGCCATCGGCGGTTCTGAATGTGCCGGACGGGCTGGCGGTGAAATTGTCATTGCCGTTCGGGGTGGGCGTCTGTCCGGCGATCAGGTGGTTCGACACCACCCAGCCCATCGTCGCAATGACGGCCTCAAGCATCGAGACATCAATGAAAGTGCCGCGGTCCTGCGCCTTATTGGCAAGGGCGGCGGCAACGGCGAAAGCCGCTGTCATGCCGCCAATGGTATCTGCCATCGGGTAGCCCACCCGGTAAGGGGCGGTGTCGGCGTCGCCGGTAATCGACATCACGCCACTCATCCCCTGTACGATCTGGTCATAGGCGGGCAATTTCGCCAGCGGGCCATCCTGGCCGAACCCCGAGATGGCGCAATAGACAAGGCGGGGGTTTTCCTGACGGAGCGTATCGTAGCCAAGGTTCAGGCGCGTCATTACACCGGGACGGAAATTCTCGACCAGGGCATCTGCCTTTTGCACCAACTCCTTCAGGATACGTTTTCCGGATGTCGATTTCAGGTTCAGGGTGATGGACCGTTTCCCCGGATTTTGCGCCAGAAAGGATACGCCCATGAGGTCGGCGTTGCGCGCGGGATCAGCCCCAAGCTGGCGCGCAAGATCACCGGTGCCTGGGGTTTCGACCTTGATCACGTCGGCCCCCATATGGGCTAGTTGATGACAGCAGAACGGACCGGCCAGCACATTGGTCAAATCAAGAATGCGAATGCCCTTCAACGGTGCTTGTGTCATTGTCCTCGCCCCTCGTGTACAACCTTGGCTGCGGTAAAGAATTCACGGCAGTAACTGCCTTTTTCCGGTGCACCATAGGACGATCCTTTTCGGCCCGTAAATGGCGCGTGAAAATCCATGCCTGCGGTGGGCAAGTTGACTTGTATCATACCAGCCTCAGCGTTTTGCGAGAAATGGTCGATCTTGGCAGCATCCTGCGTGACAATGCCCGCCGACAAACCGAATTCGCTGTCGTTGGCAGCCTCAAGTGCGGCGTCATAATCCGGCACGCGCAACACGGCGGCGATTGGGCCAAATATCTCGTCGCGTGCCACGGCGGCCTCTGGTGACACGTCCGTAAACAGGGCCGGAGAAAGGTAATGTCCGGGGGTTGTCGAGGCCACTTCGCTGCCACCTGCGGCAAGTGTCGCACCGTCGGCCACTGCTTGGGCAATGTATCGTTTGTTGATGGCAAACTGCGCCTCACTAGCCACCGGGCCAATTTGGGTTGTAGGCCCGCGTGCATCACTGATCCTGAGGTCTTTCATTGCTGCACAAAGACGGTCCACAAATGCCTCGTGTATGCCCTCTGTAACGATCAGGCGGGATGAGGCGGTGCATCGTTGGCCGGTTGAGAAAAAGCTGCCCTGAATGGCGCAGTGAACGGCCAGATCCATGTCCGCGTCATCCAGCACAACCAGCGGGTTCTTGCCCCCCATCTCAAGCTGCATTTTGGCCCCACGAGTGAATAGCGCAGCCCCTATCTTGCGTCCCACAGGTGTGGAACCGGTGAAAGTGACCCCGGAGACCTTGGAGTGTGAAACGATCACCTCCCCTACTTCAGCGCCCGTGCCCATCACAAGATTGAACACGCCCTCGGGCAGGCCCGCGCGGGCAATGATGTCGGACAACATCCATGCCGATCCGGGCACCAGTTCGGCAGGTTTGAAAACGACGGTATTGCCATAGGCCAAGGCGGGTGCAATTTTCCATGCCGGAATCGCCAGTGGGAAATTCCAGGGCGTGATCACGCCCACGACGCCAATTGGTTCCCGCAGAACCTTAAGCGACACACCGCTCCGCAGAGATTGGTAAATATCGCCGGTTGTGCGATACGTCTCGGCGGCAAAATACTTAAACAGATGTCCTGCGCGATGCGCTTCTGCCTTGGCCTCGGACAGGGTTTTGCCTTCTTCGCGGGCAAGCATGTCGCCCAGCTCGTCCACACGGGCGAGGATTTCCGACCCAATCCGATCCAGCGCTTCGAACCGTACCAGAGGCGATGTCGCACGCCATTTCGGAAAGGCGGCAGCCGCGCAGTCGATCGCCTCGGCCGCCTGAATGGCACTGGCCTGCGCATAATGGCCGATTGTATCGTTCAGATCAGATGGGTTGATATTGGGGGCGGCATCGTTGCCAGCTGCCCATGTTCCGGCGATATAATTGGGAAACAGGTCGACAGTCATAGCACTTCCTCCAAAATTGGTCTCCATCCGATGTCTTCATGCCGGTGGTCCACGGTGTTGATGTAGAAATAGGTCGGGCCATGATAGCCTCGGCATACCCGTCCGTCCGCACGGCTGGCGGCGGGTTCGGCCGTCCAACTGACCGCTCCGAACCAGTTCCACAAACTGTTATGAGCCGAGGTCAGATGATCCGGACCTAGCGGGTCCGTATTATCTGACGCCTCGGGCTGAAGCGCGTTCGACGTAGTACCGCCCACCAACGCATCCCATTCATTGGGCCCGGTCGCCCCGAGGTAAGGGTCATCACGTGGCGTATCACCACCGGTCAGCAACCGGCAGCGAAACTGTCTGCTATCAATCGACACCTCTGTGCCAAAGACATATCCCGCATCATCCAAATCCTGCCAGCTGACGCGGGTCATGAGCATGCGGTCGGCCACCAGATACCGGGTGCCCCCTTGCTGAAACAGATGCCATTTCAGACGCATGAGCGGGTCTTTGGGGCTGTCGACGAGGGCCCAGTTGTTCCAATCCGGGTCACGTTCAAATTCTGGGATATTACCAGATTGCAGACCCTCATAAGGACAAAGCGCTGCAAGATCCGTGATCCACGGCCGGGTTGCGGGAGCAAGGATCTGTCCTGCATGTGAAAACCCACCGAGCTGCCGGGTTCCGATGTATTCCATCATAGCGCTGTCACTGGCCGAGTGCGGAAGCGGCGCAGGACCCGAAACAGCATTTCCGCCGCCAGGAATTCCGTGCGCTCTGAGGGATCAAGCGGCGGTGAGACCTCGACAATATCCAACCCGCCAAAGGGTGCCTCGGCCAATCCGTCGAGCAGATCGTAGTACTGACGCGGTGTAATGCCGCTGTGCACGATGGAGCCTGTACCGGGAAGGTAACCGGCGTCCATCGCATCAATGTCGATCGACAGATAAAGCTCGTCGCAGCCCTGCATGGCATGCGTAAGAGCTTGGCGCATAGTCTCTGCCGCGCCCAATTTATGCACATCTGCGGCAGAAAACACCCGACCGCCCTGTTTTTCGATCAGGGCCAGATCACCGCCATCGACCCAGCCTGCAATGCCGATCCAGACCATATTTGACACATCAATGTTGGGCAGTTCAGAAATCCGACGAGCATTGGTTGCATGATTGTGGCTGCCCCAAGCCCCCAGACGATCAGAGAAATCCAGATGGCCGTCGATCTGGATATACCCGAAGCGCGCGGCTGGTGCCCGTTTTGCCAGCCCGCGGGAATACCCCAGACAGGCTGGAAAGCTGTTATAATGATCGCCGCCCAATGCCAGTGGGATCGCGCCTGCGACAGTCAGTCCTTCGGTCATGGCAGCGATGGCCTGTGTCGTTGCATCAACGTCTTGCGCTGTGATCTCTGCGTCCCCGCAATCGATCAACCAATCGGTTGCAGGCACGGTGTGGCGGCGCGTGTCAGGATCAAAGCTGGCCCCCTGCGGGCGCA
This sequence comes from Yoonia sp., assembly GCA_047627695.1. Classification (GTDB taxonomy): domain Bacteria; phylum Pseudomonadota; class Alphaproteobacteria; order Rhodobacterales; family Rhodobacteraceae; genus Yoonia. Next base: position 6,151 of record JBLHTS010000070.1, read on the forward strand.
TGGATTGCAAAAGGGTTGTCGCCCTGCGCAATGCTTCGGGTCCGAACCTTGTTCCAAGACGGCTGGAATGTGTCCAGTCGCTCGGCATCCCCACCACGCCGATCTGGTCCGCACTGACGTCAGCCACATCGCATAATGGCCCATCAAACAGCCGATACCCGGGTTGAGACAGGGGCGGGTGGAATGTTGTAATTGCTACAGTCATGTCGGTACATTTTCCTTTGAAGTCTGGCGATCCGGATGATCAATCCCAAATCCGAGGCGCGCATAGATAAATGCCAGCAGAGCCGTAACCATAAGTCGTTGGCCAACCTTCACCACGCCCATGCCGGGCCTGTTCGGATTCAGACCGGTCAACATGATGGCGCTGACCTCGTGCTGCCCCATGACGCTGAGCCATTGCACCACTGTATCAAGATCGCAGCCCCCCAAACGGGGCCGATCACAAAGCGCGCTGAGAGATGTTTCAAACACGGACAGATCAAACCGCACAAACAGCGGCTTTGATACATCCCGCCATTGGGAAAACGCGGCAAGCCGTGCGGTCGTATCTAGGTTGCAGGTCGTGGCAAACCCATTCGGCAAAGATGCTATGTGAAAATCGTGCGCATCACTTGGCGTGCCGCCAAGCTGCGCTGTCTGACAATTAGGGAGCGTGCTCCGCACTGTTTCAGACAGGCGATCCGACCCACCCAATATTACGGCACAGGCACCATTGAGGCTGATCTGATTTGTTGCCGCCCTCAATGCAGCGTGAATCGCTTCATCAGGCCCCGTCAATATATCTCCGAGGTCGCACAACCGCTCGTGCAGACCGTCGGTCGATATGTCTTGTCGCGCATCAATATCAACGGGGTGGCTGAATTGCGGGTTTGCATGCCAGCCAAAATAGACCGAGGTTTCGCGCAATGCGCGCGGCGCCAGGGACTGGCCAGCATAAGGCGCGCTCGTGTCTTCGAACGGGACACCCAGAACCGCCAGATCGCCGGGCCTGACTTCACAGATTGCTTTGGTCTGGGCGCGCATGAACGACAGATGCCCTGCCATGCGCGGCAATGGGGCCGAACGTAAAGGCATTAACCTGCTCCTTTTGCGAGGCGCTCAGTCACTGCCTGCAATATCGCCAGCGCTGCACGGGTTTCCGTGCTCCCACGATTGTCCAATGCCGGTGCAAGCCCAAAAATCGCTGCGGCGATCACATTGCCCGAACTGACCTCAATTTGCTCAATCATCTGTGCAGGCGACAGCCCGGTCAGGTGACGCGGTTGCGATACCCAGTTGGCCGCAAGCTCTTGTAAATCCACAGACAGGATGGCCGGTTGGGTGTGGGACAGATTGTCCGCAAGGCCCCCTGTGACCGGGATGACAGAGACATCCGCACCTGTGACCTGTCGTGCCGCGATGCCAAGCGCCTTCAAGCCACTAGAATCGCCGCCAACCAGCACCATCCGCGCACCGGTTTCCAGAACCGCCTCGCATTGCGAGATAACTGCGGAAAAATGCTTGTCCGGCTCGAGTGGAAATACGTTCACATCCCCGAGGTCAATGGCATTCACGGGTGCCTTTGGGGGACGGGAGGCGTATCGTAACTGCCTCGCGAGGTAGCGTTGCCCTGCCGTTGGCCGGTCGAGATTGTCGCAAAAATAACCTGCCATCGCGACCTGCCCAGACACGAGATCTTCCAGATCGCCAACAGGTACGCCCAGAAAACTGGGGATCGTATCAAACTGTATCTGCGCCGCATCACCCATGACGCAATGCCGCGTTCAGGGTTTCAATGGCCGCCAATTCCGACATGCCTCGTGTGTCGCGGGCAGGCGCAATGCCAGTGATCACAATCGCCTGCCAGTTACAGGACATTGCACCGATTACGGAAACCAACGTTTCGGGTTTCATCCCACCGGGATTGAGGCCGACAGTACCGGCTGCATGCCCCAGATCAATGACCGATATGTCGATCCAGAGAACAGCGCGCTCGGGCATATCCGAAAAGTCGGTGTGCCCTTCATCTAACTGCCGGGCGGTGCGCCAGGTCATCGTTCGTTGACTGATCTGATCCCAAACATCAGCAGGTTGCCCGCCGTTCAAACCCACCCAGATTGTGTTCTCGGATCGCGCTGCGACATCACCCGGAGCCAGTGGCATGGCCGCGACAACTGGCAGAACAGGTAGGGCCCGCAGAACTGTCGAGGCAACATCTGACGCACCACCCAGAACAACTGGCACAATGTCGTCATCTACCATTTGCTTCACGAGCTGTATCAATACGCCGGACCAATCGCCCGACAGATCCAAATTTCCCAGATCCCGGCCATTTGCAGGCAGGTAGGTCCCAAGCTGTTGTGTCATCTTGCGCAGCGCATCCGGTGCCAAAGAGACCCCTGTACGCGGCCCGCTGTCGACTTCGCTTGGAACACCCAAAACCCCGACACTGCCCGCCACACATTGCGAAAGCTCGCCAAATGGCAGGCCGGCATACCCGGTTAACATCGATCGTTTCTGCGCGTTATTCATTTCCAGATGCTTTCATTGATTACGATTTCCAATTGCGTCCAAACTGGCTACAAAACAGCCATAGAATTGCGTTGAAAGGTCTGCCTATGCCCGACAAACCCCAAGCACCGGACACAACAGGTGGTGTCGAAGCGGTTGAACGTGCATTGCGTGTGCTCGACAGCTTTGAACCCGGCGATGCGGGTCTGTCTCTGAAAGAGGTCGCGGATCGCAGTGGTGTCAACAAGGCGACAATCCTGCGCCTGAGCGTCTCGCTTGAAAAGTTTGGCCATATCACGCGAGACGCTGAAGGCTTGTTTCACCTCGGACCGTCTTTGTGGCGTTTGGGGTCTGTATTTCGTCAGAACTTGCGCATGGGGCCTATTGTGCGCCCGGTGCTGGCGAACCTGGTGAACGCAACGGGGGAAAGCGCGTCGTTTTATGTGCAGCGCGGCAATTCTGGCGTTTGCCTCTACCGCTTCAATTCGCACAGGCTTGCGCGGGATCATATCGAAGAGGGCGAGATCATTCCGCTGAGCATGGGCTCGTCGGGCCAAGTATTGGATGCCTATTCTATCCGGCAAGGCAAGCAGGCCACCAACATCCGAAAGGCTGGGTATTATCTCAGTCTGGGTGAGCGTGATCCAGACGTTGCTGGATTGTCTGTTCCGGTTCTTGGACTTGAAGGCGAGTTGCTGGGTGCTGTTAGCCTCTCGGGCCTGCGTGTTCGCTTCAGCGAAACCGTTGTCGAAGGCTATCGCGCTTTGGTCTTTGATGCCGCCCGCCAGATCCGTGTTGAGTTTGGCGTAAGATAAGGAACCCATCATTTCACCTTATCCTTGCCCCGACCGATCAACTGAACGCCAATGAGCATCCCGACCGACACGACAATCAGACAGGTGGAAATCGCGGCGATGGTCGGGTCAAGCTGATCACGCAGTGAATTGAACATCCTGCGGGTAATCGTGGCGTTGTCCCCGCCAGAGACCAGCATTGAGATCACAACCTCATCGAGCGATGTGATGAAGGCCAGAAAAGCCCCTGTCTGGATCGAGAATTTGACCTGCGGAACCGTAACTGTCCACAGTGCATAAGCCCGTGATGCCCCCAAACTACGCGCCGCCAATTCCTGATCGAAATCGTAGTTCTGCAAGCCCGACATGACGGTCACGATCACAAAGGGTAACGCCAGTGCGGTATGGGCGATCACAATGCCGGTGAGCGTGTAATTGAGCCCCAGCTTGGCATAAAGGCTGAAGACCCCGACCGCGATCAATATCACCGGTACGACAATGGGCATGATCACGAGGATCTGTGCAGTGTTCCTGATCCGAGGGGTGGAACAATGCAGGCCATAGGCACAAAGTGAGCCTAAAGGCGTAGCGATCGCAGTGGTCAGGACAGCCGCAATCAAGGACGTCCGCGTGGCACTCATCCACTCGGGGGACGTAAAATAGGTTTCGTACCAACGAAACGAGAAAGACGTTGGCGGAAACTCCAGAAATGAGGCCCCCGAAAACGACATCGGGATCACGATCAGCGTGGGCAGGATCAGAAAAAACAGCACCGCAATGCCGACTACCATCAGCCAAAGCCCGTCAATTTTACGTTGTCCAACTTGTTCCATTTTCAGATCCTTAGCGCATGAAGAGTTTGTCGAGACCGAAGACACGGTTCATCAGCCAGATCATCAGCAGTGCCAGCAGCAACAGGACAACGCCCAAAGCGGATGCCGCACCCCAATTGGAATAGACAGTGATCGTACTTTCGATCCGTTGTGCCAGCATCTGCACCCGGCCGCCGCCCAGCAAAGCAGGTGTGACGTAAAAGCCGAGAGATAAGATGAAGACCAGCACGATGCCTGCAAAAAGACCTGGTAGGGACATCGGGAAAAACACACGCCAGAATGCCCCGCGCGGGCTGGAGCCAAGGCTTACTGCCGCTCGCACCATATCTGTGTCGATGCTCCGCATGGTGGCATAAAGCGGTAAAACCAGAAACGGCAGCATGATATGTGTCATGCCGATGATCGATCCAGTTAGGTTGTGCGCCAATTGCAGCGGCTCGTCGATAATGCCCATCGACATCAGCGATGAATTGATCACCCCGTTGCGCTGCAGAAGCACTAGCCAAGCGTATGTCCGCACCAGAACGGACGTCCAGAACGGGACCAGTACGAAAACCATCAGAATGGCAGCCGTTTTGTTTGGCAGTTTGGTCAACCAGTAACAGAGTGGATAACCGAGAAGGACACAAATCACTGTCACGGCGATGCTGATCTGAAAGGTGACAACAAAGGTCCGCCGATACAACGCGCTTTCAAAAATACGCGCGTAGTTTTCCATGCTCAATTCACCCGCCGCATTGTAAAAGGATAACGACGATAGCCAGATAACCGGTAAAAAGACGACAATAAGAATGGCGAAGACAGCGGGGATCGAAAGCCCCAAAAACGTCAGGCTTTCACGGCGTTTTTCAGATTTGAGGGTGCTTGCGTTCTGAAGCGCCCCAGTACCCTCATTGGCCTCGGCAACGCTCATGACGCATGTTCCGGTACGATGATCGTGTCTTCGGGATGCAAGGCAAGGCCAATTCGCTCACCCTTGGAAGGCAAACCAGTCTGGCCTGCACGGTTTGCGGGGACGCGCACATTGATTTCGCCTGCGCTGTCGTGCTGAACGATGACCAGCACGCTGTCGCCCTGATATATCACGTCGTGGACATGACCAGACAGATCGTTGGCAGTTTCTGGCACAGGACCTTGCGTGACCTCCAGCAACTCAGGTCGGATCACCAACCGATGGCCACCGCTGCCTTGTGCAATCGGTAAAATAGATTTCAGCACGCGCCCATTGAGTTGCGCCGTATCGTTGGCAACCTCCACTGGTAAGGAAACTGATTCACCGACAAAATCCGCCACAAAGAAGCTGTGAGGCTGACGATAAAGCCGCTCAGGTGTCTCGATTTGCTCGATCCGCCCGTGATTAACCACCGCAATCCGGTCTGACATCGTTAGTGCTTCGCGCTGGTCATGGGTCACATATACAACGGTTGCATCCAGCTTTTGATGAAGCGCCTTCAACTCAATCTGCATATGTTCGCGCAGCTTTTTGTCGAGCGCAGATAAGGGTTCATCCATAAGGATGATCTGCGGCTCGAACACCATCGCACGGGCAAGGGCTACTCGCTGTCTTTGGCCACCGGACAATTGGGTAATTCGCCGATCCCCATAGCCGCCAAGTTGTACAGTATCCAGCGCCCGCTCGGCGCGTGTCTTTTGATCGCTTTTGGAAACCCCCCGGACTTTCAGAGGATAGGCCACGTTTTCAGCCACCGTCAGGAATGGAAACAACGCATAACTTTGAAAAACCATGCCAAGGCCACGTTTGTGCGGCGGTGTCGCGATCATTTCGCGGTCGCCAAACCGGATCGACCCACCATCAGGACGCACAAAACCGGCCAGTGCCATCAGAAGCGTCGTTTTGCCTGAGCCCGATGGCCCAAGCAGGGTCAGGAATTCGCCAGCAGCAATGTTCAGTGAAACATTATCAAGCGCTTTGATCGCTCCGTACGCCTTGCACAGGTTGGAGACGTCGATGGGAAGGGATTGGGTAGTAGAGGACATGCGGGCTCCTGAATTTGAAAAAGTGGGCGCAGTGCAAAATGCGCTGCGCCCAGCTGGTTTACTGCTGGATCAGCGTATCAAACTCTTCGGTCAACTCACCCAGCTGGCCGATGTAAAAGTTCGGATCGACCAAAAGTTGCTTGTCGTAGTTGCTGGGATGCGTGTTAACTAGCAAAGCCTGTTCGTCCGAGATAATGCCGGTGCTAAACGCGCCCGTATTCACTGGGCCCAACGGCATCGTGACCGCCAGCCGCGCCTGCGCTTCGGCACTTAGCAATTCATTGATCAGGCGCATTGCATTCTCAACGTTTGGTGCGCCTTTGGGCACGAGCAAGCAATCGACATCCATTGTGCCGCCATCGAATGCATAGGCGACGTCAATGCCGGACTCGATCACACTTTCCACGCGGTTATGGCCCATGTGGATTACGTCGACTTCACCATCACGCAGCAATTGTGCGGATTGTGATCCGCCACGATACCAAACGGTGACTTCGGGTGCGATCTCTCCCAGTTTGGCCCAGGCACGCTCCATGCCTTCGTCCGTGGCCAACATCGCGTAGACGTCCGCCATAGGCACACCATCGGCCATAAGAGCAGCCTCAAGGTTGTAGTTCACCTTGCCATGCATACCACGATTGCCGGGGAAGTTTTCCAGGTCCCAGAACTCTGCCCAATTGGATGGTCCGGCACCGTCAAATGCGTCTGTACGGTAGGCAATCACTTTGGTAAAGTTGATGAAGCCGATATAGTTTTCATGGATCAGCTCTTCAGGGATACCCGTTGTGTCGACAATGGAATAATCGATCGGCTCAAGGTTGCCCTCTCGGCTGAGTGTTTCACACGAGGGCAAATCCTGCTCGGTCACATCCCAAGCGACGGCACCCGCTGTGATCTGTGCGCGTACATCCTGAATACCGTTTGTCGTATCTTCTTTGATCGTGACGCCCAATGCGCTGGCTGCAGGTTCCAGCATCGCTGAGCGTAAAGCATCCTGAAATGAGCCTCCCCATGATGCAAACACCACCTCACCTTCGGCAAATGCAGGCGCGGCCATGACCATGCTGCTGGCCACGAGGCTGGCGGCAAGCGACAGTCTTCTCTCTACTTTTTTCATGTCAAATTCTTCCTAGATTGTTGTTTGGTTGGTGGCCGCCTACATCTGCGACAAATTAGCTGACTCTTTGTGTTGCGTTTCGTTGGTCAAAACGTCGTTTCATTTAAGCTAGAGCTGATGATTAATTTGGTCAACACCTTTCTTGACTGGTGCGAAGGTTTAACCAATGTCCTTCGAAGGTTCAGATCCAAGCCACCGTCAGCGAAAAGATATGATCAGCCCACATCGTGTGGTTGCTTTGCAGTTCATCAAGATTAATACCGTCGAGCGGCTGCTTTGACGACGCGAGCCGAGCCGCAGCGTTGGCTTTGCCACGAATGCGAAAGGATGCTGCGTGAGCGAAAGCCGCAGATGCATAAGGCCGGTTTGTCCGCAGTCTGTGAGTTCGCCCCTCGCAGATTTTGCAGTTGCGGCGAATGGCCGCTCTGACGGGCCGCACCGCAGCATTTTGAGGTGGTGATGAAAGGCAGCAATGGGCCGATAG
>JBLHTS010000071.1:0-13859 GCA_047627695.1 Yoonia sp.
ATGGAATGACGCCGCCAGCGCATAAAGGTCACTGCTTGGGCTCTGATCGGAACCTGCAATGTAGAATTCTTGTGGTGAGTAGCCATCTTTTACAACGCGAAGTGCAGATAAAACGCGGTTTTGATTTGTGACCTCTTCACGGGCCGCGCCAAAGTCGATCAAGACAGGATGCAATTCCTTGTTGATCAAGATGTTGTCGGGCGAAATATCACGGTGCAGCATGCCCTGATTGTGAATGAAGCCAACGGCGCCGAGCACTTCTTTCAGGATTGCCTTGATTTGTGTTGGGGTCAGGCCGTGGTTTGGGTCTTCGATCGTATCAAGTAGATCGCGACCTTCAACAAAGTCTAGCGCCATATATGCTGTGTCGTTGTCTTCGAATACCTGATGCACGCCAACGATATTGGGGTGGTCAAGTTTGGATAGACTACGCGCCTCTTGGACAAAGAGACGGACAATGGATTTCAGTTCGTTTTGGTGGGCGCGTGAACGGGCCTGCACAATGAGCCGGCTTCGGCGACAGAAGGCGCCGGGGAAGCATTCCTTGATGACAACTCTACGGTCCAGACTGTCACGGGCCAAATAGGTGATCCCGAAACCGCCCGCATTGAGGAAACTTTCAATAGTGTACTGACCGTGCATCAACTTGGTGCCCGCTTTCAACTCATCTACAAAGTTGTCCTTGTCGTCGGTGTTTTCTTTGGGTTGCGCCATGGCCATCTCAAATATCCGCTTATCAACTGATGATTGCGAACGGTTGTTCAACAATCGCTATTTTTGTCTCATTCAAATTAGGCCAAAAAGTGACGCTAACTTGTTGTTTCGTGGCTCTTAATCACCGGATTTTGCCATTATTACCTGCGTATCAGGAAACAGTATTGAGCAGAATTCCGCCGAAATCGAGGCGTTTTCTCTGAAAAGCCACGTGTTTATGGCGTACCTGTGGTAGCGCCCAGCAGATGATCCGGTTTCATCAAGTCTAACGGTAATTGCTGCAAAGTTATACCGTTGTTGGCGGCACTAGCCCAATTCTTGGACGCTCGCCATCTGATTCTCGGGCCGGCCCAAACACATTCAACTGTTTTTTGTTCCAATCCTATGGCTTAGGAACGCCAGTATTGTTTCCAAAACCTTGCTTGCGGGTATCTGTGCAATTGTGCAGCATCTTTCTAGTGTTCAAAAGGTATGCAGCTATGCGCGTCTTCATCAACGGTTTTGGTCGAATTGGACGCACCATGCTGCGGGCGCATGCACAGGATGCGTGGCCTCAAATTAAAGTGGTCGGGATCAATGACATTGCCGACCCCGAACTCTGCGCTCACCTGTTTGCCTATGACAGTATTTTTGGCCCCTATCCCGGTCAGGCCGATTGCGTAAACGGTGCGCTAGTTTTGGATGGCGTGGCGATCCCGATATCGCGCACTGCGGACATCAGCGAGGTTGATTTGTCCGGCGTTGATGTCTTGCTGGAATGCACTGGCAAAGCGGACGCACGCGCCATTGCAGAGCGCGGATTGCGTGCGGGTGCAAAGCGCGTCTTGATCTCCGGCCCATCGGAGGCCGCTGATTTGACCGTGGTATTGGGGGCAAATGATGCCTTTCTCAAGGATCAAAAGATCGTCTCGAACGCCTCTTGCACGACCAACGCACTGGCACCGTTGGTCAAATTGATTGACGATACATGGGGGCTTCAGACTGGCTGGATGACGACAATCCACTGCTATACTGGCAGCCAACCTAGCATTGATGCGCCGCGCGGTGACATGTTGCGCAGTCGCGCCGCGGCTTTGTCGATGGTCCCGACCACGACGTCGGCACAATATCTGCTGAATGAAGTCTTGCCGAACATCGCTGGTCGGATCGAAGCTGCAGCGGTGCGGGTTCCAGTTGCGTCAGTCTCGGCTGTGGATTTGTCCGTGATGTTGGACCACAAGGTTTCTTTGGAAGATGTGCACAACGTCTTGCGCGGGCAATCGGGGATCATCGGCTGGACGGACAAACTACTCGTGTCCACTGATCTACGGGCCCGCCCCGAAAGCCTGATTGTTTCGTTACCCGAAACCCGCGTGACTGCAGGTGGCCTGCTGCGGGTTTTTGGCTGGTACGACAACGAATGGGGCTTTTCGTGCCGGATGTTGGATGTGGCTTCACGCATGGGTGAACCATAATAGGGCCGCGACCCTTTTCCTTCACAGCGGAGCCGACTAGGTAGTAAAACTACCAACAAAGGCGTCGTAAATGTCCGTTATCGTATCCGTCAAAAACCTGCGCAAAACCTATGCTGGTGGGTTTGAAGCCCTCAAGTCGGTTAGCCTTGATATTGAAGAGGGAGAGATCCTTGCTTTGCTTGGCCCCAATGGCGCAGGAAAAACCACGCTGATTTCTGCCATCTGCGGGATCACGGTGCCGACAAGCGGCAGTGTGACAGTCGGCGGACATGACACCCAGACAGACTACCGCGCGGCCCGCGACTTGATCGGGCTGGTGCCACAAGAAGTCAGCCTTGAGCCGTTTGAGACGGTGATGAATACCGTCAGCTTTTCGCGCGGCCTATTCGGCAAGACGCGCAATGATGCATTTATTCACGGCATCCTTGATCAGCTTTCGCTTGGGGACAAAAAGAACAGCAAGATCATGACACTTTCGGGCGGCATGAAGCGGCGCGTGCTGATTGCAAAAGCGCTTAGCCACGAACCCAGGGTCTTGTTTCTGGACGAGCCCACCGCTGGCGTCGACGTGGAGTTGCGTAAAGACATGTGGAATGTCGTGGCTGATTTGAAAGCCTCTGGCGTCACGATAATTTTGACCACGCACTATATAGAAGAGGCCGAAGCCATCGCTGATCGCGTCGGGGTTATCAACAAAGGCGAGATTTTGTTGGTGCAGGACAAAGCTGAATTGATGTCGCAGATGGGTCAAAAACAGCTCAAGATCGAATTAAACGAGGCGACGCAAACGATTCCAAAGGCCTTGTCCGGCTGCGATCTGGTGCTGGCGGGCGATGGGCTTAGCCTGACGTACACCTACGACACCAAGGGCGAACGAACTGGCATTACGACCTTGCTGGCTGATCTGCAAAAGGCGGGTCTGCATATGAAAGACATTCAAACCCAACAAAGCAGTCTGGAAGACATCTTTGTCGGGCTTGTGAAGGAAACAGCATGAACTTTAACGCAGCCCTGACCATTTATATCTATGAAATGCGGCGCTTTTTCCGCACTATGTTGCAAAGCCTTTTGTCGCCCGTTCTATCCACATCACTGTATTTCGTGGTCTTTGGCGCGGCCATCGGTAGCCGTATTGAACAGGTCGAAGGCGTGAGCTATGGCGCGTTCATCGTGCCCGGATTAATCATGCTATCGGTGATGACCCAAGCCACTTCCAACGCAAGCTTTGGCATCTATTTCCCCAAGTTCATCGGCACGATCTACGAACTGCTCTCTGCGCCAGTCAGCTTTCTTGAGGTGGTCGCGGGCTATGTTGGGGCGGCTGCGACAAAGGCGTTGATAATTGGCGTCGTTATTTTGATCACGGCTTTCTTCTTTGTGGATATCCAGATCGCCCACCCTTTCGCGATGATCGCCTTCTTGGTGTTGACTTGTGTCAGCTTTGCCCTTCTGGGGTTTATCATCGGCATCTGGGCAGGCAATTTTGAGCAACTGCAAATGATCCCGTTGCTGATCATCACACCCTTGGTGTTCTTGGGCGGTTCGTTTTACTCGATCACAATGCTGCCGCCAGTTTGGCAAACACTCACGCTTTTTAACCCTGTTGTGTATCTTATCAGCGGTTTTCGGTGGTCGTTTTTTGGCTCTGCAGATGTAAGCATTGGGTTCTCGCTGTTTGCGATCGGTCTGTTTACAGTGATTTGTATGGGTATCATCTGGTGGATCTTCCGCACTGGTTGGCGGATCAGACAGTAACCCTTGTGCGATGTTGTTGAAGGTCTAAATACAAACGTATGAAACGCTTTATCCCCTTTATGAAATCCGACCCCTTCGTTGCCGTGATCCGGCTGCAAGGGGCGATTGCAAATTCTGGTCGCGGCTTGGACAATCCCAGCCTTGCGCCGGTCATTGAAAAAGCCTTTTCCAAAGGCAAACCAGCCGCTGTCGCGTTAGAGATCAACTGCCCTGGTGGATCACCTGTCCAGTCGTCCCTGATTGCATCGCGGATCAGACGTCTGGCGGACGAAAAGAAAATCCCCGTTTTTGCTTTTGTCGAAGATGTGGCAGCATCGGGTGGCTATTGGCTAGCCTGTGCTGCGGACGAGATTTATGTCGATAGCTGTTCGATCACCGGATCAATTGGTGTCATCAGCGCCGGTTTTGGCGCGACAGGCGCAATCGAGAAAGTCGGGATTGAACGCCGCGTGCATACGGCGGGCAAATCCAAATCCATGATGGACCCTTTCAAGCCAGAAAAGCCTGCCGATGTGAAGAAACTCAAAGGTTGGCTGGACGAACTGCATGTCACTTTCATCGACTACGTGAAATCGCGGCGCGGCTCTAAGCTGTCCGTCAATCCTGACCTGTTCACCGGCGAAGTCTACATTGGCCAAAAGGGCGTCGATGAAGGGTTGGTTGACGGTATTGGTCACCTTGCGCCGATCATGAAAGACCGCTTTGGCGAAAAGGTGCAATTCCGCCGCTACGGGCAGAAGAAACCGCTTTTGGCACGCTTTGGTGCCCAGATTGTCGATGATGCGGTTACCAGTATCGAAGAACGGGCAGCATTCGCGCGGTTTGGCCTGTGATCCTTAAAGCGATCTCTCTTTTTCTCGCCTTCATCTTGGTTTTGGCGATCTTCGGGAAGTGGCGATTTCCGGGGCAGCAAAGGCTTGCCGACGCCAAATGCCCAAAATGCCTGCGCTACCGGATAGGCAAAGGTCCGTGCCAATGCCAAAAGCCCCGTAAGTGAGGGCGCTTGTCACAGGTGCCGGCGCACGGCTGGGTCAGGCTATGGCGCTTTATCTGGGTCAGCGCGGCTATGATGTCGCGGTGCACTACGCCGGATCGGAAACGGGCGCGTTGGACACCGTGACGCAGCTAGAAGCGCTGGGGCGTCAGGGCGTCGCGTTGCAATCGGATCTTCTGGATGAACAGGCGACACAGGCATTGATTGGCCGTGCCGCAGATGTCCTGGACGGGCCGCTGACATGCCTGATCAACAACGCTTCTATTTTTGAGTATGACACGATCAAAACTAGTACGCGTGCCAGTTGGGACCGGCACATCGACTCCAACTTGCGCGCACCATTTGTGCTGACACAGCATTTCGCGGACCAAGTTCCCGCACCCGTCATGGACGAAATGGGCGAACCAGTGGCGCAGGGTTTGGTGATCAACATGCTGGACCAACGCGTTCACAAACTGACCCCAGAATTCATGAGCTACACCATCGCTAAGATGGGCCTCTGGGCGATGACACGTACTACCGCGCAAGCATTGGCCCCACGAGTGCGGGTCAACGGCATCGGTCCGGGGCCGACGTTGCAAGGGCATCGGCAGAGCAAAGACCACTTCGACAGGCAACGGGCCGCGACCATCCTCAAACGTGGCGCGAACCCGTCTGACATCACGGCAGCACTGGGATATTTCCTTGATGCGACGTCTGTGACAGGGCAAATGTTGGCAGTTGACGGGGGGCAGCATCTTGCTTGGGAAACGCCGGATGTGCTGGGTGTCGAGTAAGCGACGCGCAAAGTTGTACACTCGACCTGTGTGACGTTCACGGAAACGTCACAATCTGCATAGTTTTCAAGGCGTTAACGTTGTATTATGAAAAATATGTATTAAAATCAAGAAGTTGAAATTCTGCCTAAAAATTAGGCGATCTAACGAAGTCTGCTAAAAACAACGAAAAATTTTGGTTCCCGTGGAATTGCGCACCGACTTATCCACAGAAGCCGTGGATGCCTTTCCTCTTGTCATTGGTGCGTTACCATTGCAGCCACCCAAAGAATCATAGACCGCCAAAATGACCGAAGCGATACCCAAATCCGGATACGATATTATCCACGACTATCTGCGCACTTTGGACGCCAGTCCCGGCGTGTACCGGATGTTGGATGCGGACAGTCGCGTGCTTTACGTGGGCAAGGCGCGGAACCTTAGGGCACGTGTCAGCAACTATGCCCGTCCCGGCAATCACTCACCCCGTATCACGCGCATGATCCGCGAAACGGCGATGATGATGTTCCTGACAACACGCACCGAAACCGAGGCGTTGTTGCTTGAACAAAACCTGATTAAGCAACTGAAACCGCGCTACAACGTGTTGCTGCGCGACGATAAATCCTTTCCAACCATTCTGGTGGCGCAAGATCACGCCTTTCCGATGATCAAAAAGCATCGCGGCGCAAAAATGGAAAAGGGAAACTACTATGGCCCTTTCGCTAGTGCAGGTGCGGTCAACCGCACGCTGAACCAATTGCAGCGGGTGTTCTTGCTGCGCAACTGCTCTGACAGTGATTTTGAAACGCGCACGCGTCCTTGTCTGCAGTATCAGATCAAACGCTGTTCCGGTCCTTGCTGTGGCTTGATTTCAAAGGCGGATTATGCCCGAACCGTCGCTGACGCCGAAAAGTTCCTGCAAGGCCGCACCAAAGGCATTCAGGAAGCATTGGCCAAGCAGATGCAGGATGCCAGTGACGCGATGGAATTTGAACGCGCCGCCGCCATGCGCGACCGCATCAAAGCGCTGACCCAAGTGCAAACTGCCCAAGGCATCAACCCGCAGAGCACCCCAGAGGCCGATGTCATCGCGCTGCACTGCGACGGGGGGCACGCATGTGTGCAGGTGTTCTTTATCCGGGCCAATCAAAACTGGGGCAATCACGACTATTACCCGCGGATCAGCGGGGAAGAGGACGCGTCCGAAGTGATGGAGGCTTTCGTCGGCCAGTTCTACACCAACCGCGAACCGCCCAAGATGTTGATCCTGTCGCATGGTCTGGACAACGACGATCTGATGGCCGCCGCCATGGCCGAAAAGGCGGGCCGCAGGGTCGAAATCGTCATCCCGCAGCGTGGCGAAAAGGCCGAACTTGTTCACAACGCCTTGCGCAATGCCCGTGAAAGTCTGGCCCGCAAAATGTCGGAAACCGCGACCCAAGCGCGTCTGCTGAAAGGTGTGGCAGAGGCGTTTGATATGGAAAAAACCCCGCAACGGATCGAAGTCTACGACAACTCGCACATCCAAGGCGCGCATGCTGTCGGAGCGATGATTGTCGCGGGCCCTGACGGGTTCGGCAAGAACCAGTACCGCAAATTCAACATCCGTGGCGAAGACCTGACCCCCGGCGATGATTTTGGCATGATGAAAGAGGTCCTGACCCGCCGTTTTCAGCGCTTGCTGAAAGAGGACGCAGACCGCACCACGGGGACTTGGCCTGATTTGTTGTTGATCGATGGCGGGCAGGGGCAGGTTAGCGCCGTGCGCGAGATTATGGACGCGCTGGGCGTCAGCGACATCCCGATGGTTGGAGTGGCCAAAGGCCTTGACCGTGACGCGGGCAAAGAGGAATTCCACCGCACTGGGAAACCCGTCATGGCGTTGCGGCACAATGATCCGGTGCTTTATTTTATCCAGCGCTTGCGCGACGAAGTACACCGCTTTGCCATCGGCACCCACCGCGCGAAACGGTCTAAGGCAATCGGGGCAACGCCGCTTGATGACGTGCCGGGTGTCGGAGCGACCCGCAAACGCGCGTTGCTGGCGCATTTTGGATCAGCCAAGGCTGTTGCGCGGGCGAATTTGGCAGATTTGAAGGCGGTGGATGGGGTGTCAGCGAAGCTCGCGCAGACGGTCTATGACTATTTCCACGAGAATGGTTGACTAGCCCCCCCTCGCTTCGCCAACCTGCAAAGTAACGTCGTAAGGGGCAAAACAATGGCTAATCTAAAACATCGGCTCAATCACACCAACGACCGGATGACGGCGCATGTCTGTACGATCCCGTCGGCCACGGTAACCCAAGCATTGGCGGCAGCAGGTGCCGATGCCGTTTGCATTGATATGGAACATGGCGCGGTTGACTACGCCAGCGCACACGCAATGATCGCGGCGACCCAAGGCACGAACTGCGCCCCGATTGTTAGGGTTGCAGAAAATGATCCGGTGCAGGTCAAACGCGTACTGGATCTTGGCGCGCAAGGCATTGTCTTTCCGATGATCCGCAACGCTCAGGACGCTCGCAAGGCTGTGGCTTCGCTATATTATCCATCTAAAGGAAATCGCGGTTTTGGGCCCTTCATTGCACATTCTGCGGCTGGCGTGTCCTTGCTTGACTACAAGGATGCCGTGGATGGCACGTTGGCTTGTGTCCTTTTGGTTGAAACCGCCGATGCGATTGAAAACATAGAAGAGATCGTGGCAGTGCCCGGCATTGATCTGCTCATTCCAGCCCAGTTTGATTTGTCAACGGACTTGGGGATTTCGGGACAGTTCGACCATCCTGATTTTAAGGCGGCGATTGCGAAGGTGGAAAAGGTAGCCGCCAAGGCAGGCATTCCGCTTGGAAACGTCGCGTTGGCCCCGGAACAGGCGACTGACCTTTTTGCCCGTGGGTATAGGGTGATCTGCGGGTTTGATCTGTTGTGGCTAAAGGCAAAAACCGCCGAGGCGCAGGGTTGGTTGAGCACACAATAGTCCCGCCGGAATCAAGCCGCTTTCCACTGCCGTCACAAGCCGCTAAACTTGCATCATGAACATGAACTTGCCAAACATCCTGACGATCCTGCGCCTTGCCGCTGCCCCCGGCATCGTTATTATGTTTTTGTATTTCCATCGCCCGTTGGCGGATTGGTTTGCTTTGACGCTGTTTGTCCTTGCCGCTTTGACCGATTTTGTTGACGGCTATCTGGCTCGTGCCTGGAAGCAAGAAAGCAAACTCGGTACGATGCTGGACCCGATTGCGGACAAGGCGATGGTGATCATCGCGCTTGTCGTCATCACTGGATTTTCAGGCATGAACCCGTGGATCCTTTTGCCCGCGACCTTGATCATTTTCCGCGAAGTCTTTGTGTCCGGCTTGCGTGAGTTTCTTGGCGATACGGCAGGTACGTTGAAGGTCACTAACCTTGCCAAGTGGAAAACGACCGCGCAGATGGTCGCGATTTCGATGCTTTTTGCGACCGGCGCGTTTGAGCATTATTTCGGTATGCAATCGCTCGCGATGACCTCTGAAATGGTCGAAGATGCGATTTCCGGCAAAGGGCCTGACGAGTTGGGACTGTACTGGAAATACCAAGGTATGGTCATCAGCTGGTGGGGCGGCATTATTATTCTTTGGATCGCCGCCGTTTTGACGATCATGACAGGCTGGGATTACTTTCGGAAATCCTTGCCTTATCTTAAGGAAGACGACGCATGAATGTCGTCTATTTCGCCTGGGTCCGCGAGCGGATCGGACTGCCGCAGGAAATCGTGCAAACCGATGCAGTTACGGTCAACGACTTGATCGCGGAACTGTCAGCTCGCGAGGAACGCTATGCCGCAGCATTTGCCGATGTCAGCGCGTTGCGCGTGGCTTTGGATCAAGAACTATCTGATTTTGACGCTCCCCTTGCAGGCGTGCGCGAAGTCGCGTTTTTCCCGCCCATGACGGGCGGTTAATGACTGTCCGCGTACAAGCCGACGCCTTTGATGCGGGTGCAGAGCTGAATGGCTTTGCCAAAGGCCGCCATGATATTGGCGCAGTCGTCAGCTTTACTGGTGTTGTGCGCGATGCGTCGGGCGACCTGAAAGAGATGCTTATCGAACATTATCCGGGCATGACCGAAAGCGCGATTTCCAAAATCGCGGATGAGGCTTTGCAGCGTTGGGATTTGGCTGATGTTCTAGTGATCCACCGTTACGGGTCTTTGCCGCCGGGTGCGCCGATCATGATGGTTGCGACAGCGTCAGCCCATCGCGCAGCGGCGTTTGAGGCTGCAGATTTCTTGATGGATTACCTCAAATCTCGCGCGCCGTTCTGGAAGAAAGAGATCACGACTAGCGGCGCAAATTGGGTCGCCGCCAAAGTTGCGGACGAAGAGGCGCTAAACCGCTGGTGATCGGGCCATTGCGGCGCAGGGTTCGTGGCGGGGGCAAGTTATGAGGTGGTTGTTGATCAGTCCCGTCGCCTCCATGAACGCATAGACGATTGTGGGGCCACAAAACTTGAAGCCTGCTTTCTTAAGGTCTTTTGACATCTGAATTGTCAGCGGCGACTGCGTCGGGATATGCGCACGGTCACTTTCTTTCGTGCGCAGTGGCACGCCATCCACGTATTTCCACAAGAAGTTATCAAAGCCCTCGCCCGCTTCTATACGCTGCCATGAGCGCGCATTGCCGATCGTCGCTTCAATCTTGCCGCGATGGCGGATAATGCCCGGATTGCCTAACAAGCGGATCACATCATCTTCACCCCATTCCGCGATCACATTCGGGTCAAATTCCGCGAAAGCCTTGCAGAAGTTATCGCGTTTTTTCAAAATAGTGATCCATGACAGACCGGCCTGAAATCCATCCAGGATCAGTTTTTCCCAAAGGGCACGGCTGTCATACTCGGGCACGCCCCATTCAGTATCGTGGTAGTCGATATATATCTGCTCAGGTCCGGCCCAGCCACAACGGTCAGTCATCTTACATCCTTAATCAATTGTTAGGCTTGCTTGGCGCATAGTGCTGAAGACAGTATGGAGTCGGACAATGCAAAACACCACGCTTAGGCGTGCCGAAATGGATGAACAGGCGCTAGCGGACCCATTCATGTACGCAATGGCCAGCCGTGCTGCAGACATAACGTCTATGGTGCGCGATGCGTTGTTGGCGGGGCGCGCGCAGCTGGCTTTTCATCCGATCGTAACAGCGGATGGTCACCAAAAAATTGCCTTTCATGAAGGCTTGGTACGATTAACTGACGAAACGGGCCAGATTATACCTGCGCGATCTACCGGAGCTGCGGCTTTCGGTGAACGTTTCGGCACGGCCAATCGGTGATGGCGAATGGCGACGGGTTATGGACCATGGGCTGCTAGACCCAAATGGACTTGGCGACCGACTCATTTTTTGAAATCAGCAAAACCTCGGCGATGCTGCTGCATGAAAACGTCATTCGCTTCATGACTGAAATGCAACCGCGCGGAGCAAGGTTTGCATTGGACTGGTTTGGCGCGGCGTTCACGGCATTCCGTTGTCTCAAGGACTTTTACTTTGATCTTGTGAAGATCAACAAAAGCTTTGTGCGCGGTATAGACCACGATTCTGACAGTCAGGTTCTGGCAGAGGCCTTGTTCACCGTCGCTCACCAGTTCGAGATGTTCGCCGTAGCCGACGGGGTTGAGACAGCTGCAGAAGCCGCGTTCCTATCATCCATCGGAGCAGATTGCCTCCACGGTTACCATTTTGGCGTGCCACGTTCAGAATTGTGATGTTTTGCGCGTGGTGCATAGGTGCTTTGATTTGCCCAACGTCAATTTAGCACATATGACGCAAGACATCCGGTAGTTTGGTCTGACTTGCACCCGATACGTGTAAATGACACCGTCCTGCCAAGGAACAAACTTGAAGAGGACATAACATGACTAACGTCGTAATCGCATCCGCCGCCCGGACGGCCGTGGGCAGCTTTGGCGGATCTTTTGCCAATACACCTGCACATGATTTAGGCGCCGCTATTCTTGAAGCCGTCGTCGCACGCGCCGGCATCGACAAATCCGAAGTGAGCGAAACAATCCTCGGTCAGGTTTTGACCGCGGCACAAGGTCAGAACCCGGCACGTCAGGCCCACATCAACGCTGGACTTCCGAAAGAATCCGCTGCTTGGGGCATTAACCAAGTTTGTGGTTCCGGTCTGCGCGCCGTCGCCCTTGGTGCCCAGCATATCCAGCTTGGTGATGCATCAATTGTGGCCGCAGGCGGTCAAGAAAATATGTCCCTATCCGCACATGCCGCCAACTTGCGTCAAGGTCAAAAAATGGGCGACATGATGTACATCGACACCATGATCCGCGACGGTCTATGGGATGCTTTCAACAACTACCACATGGGTCAAACGGCCGAAAACGTAGCTGAGCAGTGGCAGATCAGCCGCGAAATGCAAGACGAATTCGCTGTTTCTTCGCAAAACAAAGCGGAAGCTGCGCAAAAAGCGGGCCGCTTTGACGATGAAATAGCAGCCTTCAACGTAAAAACGCGCAAGGGCGACATCATCGTCGACAAAGACGAATACATTCGCCACGGCGCGACGATGGAAGCTATGCAAAAACTGCGCTCTGCCTTCATGAAAGACGGCACTGTCACTGCGGCAAACGCCTCTGGCTTGAACGACGGTGCGGCTGCAACCTTGCTGATGTCCGCAGACGAAGCCGAAAAGCGCGGGATCGAGCCTTTGGCGCGAATCGCCTCCTACGCGACAGCCGGCCTTGACCCATCTGTCATGGGCGTTGGCCCGATCTATGCATCGCGCAAAGCGCTGGCTAAAGCTGGCTGGACGGTTGATGATCTGGACCTTGTTGAAGCGAACGAAGCATTTGCTGCGCAGGCATGTGCCGTAAACAAAGACATGGGCTGGGATCCGGCGATTGTGAACGTCAACGGCGGTGCGATCGCGATTGGTCACCCAATCGGCGCATCCGGTTGCCGCGTCCTGAACACGCTATTGTTCGAGATGAAGCGCCGCGGCGCGAAAAAGGGACTTGCCACACTTTGCATCGGTGGCGGCATGGGCGTCGCAATGTGTGTCGAACGTCCGTGATCTAAATCATGGCGGCGCAACATTGTGCCGCCTACTACCATCTTAATGAAAATCTAGGAGGATTGACTATGGGACGTGTTGCACTCGTCACTGGCGGCTCGCGCGGAATTGGCGCAGCTATTTCAACGGCACTGAAAGACGCAGGTTACAGCGTTGCAGCGACTTACGCTGGCAACGATGAAAAGGCCGCGGCCTTTACAGCTGAAACAGGCATCAAGACGTATAAATGGGACGTCGGCAATTATGAGGCCTGTCAGGTAGGCGTTGCCCAAATCACAGCGGACCTTGGTCCGGTCGAGGTTTTGGTGAATAACGCAGGCATCACCCGCGATGCACCATTCCACAAGATGACACCACAGCAGTGGCATGAATGCATCGACACCAACCTGAACGGTGTGTTCAACATGACCCACAACGTCTGGGGCGGCATGCGCGACCGCAAGTTCGGTCGCATCGTTACCATCAGCTCCATCAACGGGCAAAAGGGTCAGTTTGCACAAGCAAACTATGCCGCGACTAAAGCTGGCGATATCGGCTTTACCAAATCACTTGCCCAAGAAGGCGCGCGCGCTGGCATCACTGTGAATATTGTGGCGCCCGGTTACATCAACACAGAGATGATGAGCACAATTCCTGAAAAAGTGATGAACGAGGTCATCTTGCCACAGATCCCAGTTGGCCGTCTTGGTGAAGCATCTGAAATCGCACGGGCAGTTGTGTTCCTTGCATCCGACGATGCGGGCTTTGTGACCGGTTCCACGCTGTCTGCAAACGGCGGCCAGTATATGTCCTAAATCAGGGCAATTTGAAAAACAAAAAAGGCCGCGCATTGATAGCGCAGCCTTTTTTGTGCGGGCTGTTCTGCATCTTAGTGGTGGCGTGTGGACCAACGGATTGCATTGCGACATGCTTGTGCCCGCTCGTGGTGCGCGCGCTCAATACCTTCGCGGATGCGGGGGCTTGTTGTTGTATCGTACATGATACCGTTCCTTTGTCTGTTATCCTTGTCTTGATGTCCTCAATATGGGCGCTCACGCCCTAAACGACAAACGAGACTTTCTATTGCTTCAGTTAAGCTGTATTAAACTGAACTATGTCTGATAGATTGCCACCCCTT
>JBLHTS010000072.1:0-13716 GCA_047627695.1 Yoonia sp.
ACCTTTATCATGGCGATGAACCAAGGGGCCTATGACGGCTTGCCTGACGACCTTAAGGCGGTCATTGACGCCAATTCCGGCCTCGACTTCTCTGTCAGGGCGGCAGAGGCGAATTTGGGTGCGGATGCGCCTTCCAAACAGATCGCCGAAGATATGGGCAATAACTTTATCACCATCGACCAAGCCACCGTTGACAACGACTGGATGCCTTTGGTCGCGCCAATCTACGGCAGCTGGGTGGCCGATATGGACAGCAAAGGCTATGACGGGCAGGCGATGATCGACCGCGCCCGCGCCTTGATGGCGGAATACACCGCCGCGCACTAATCCGCGTGGCATCTAAATAGGGGCACCCGCCCTTTGCCAATCCTGCACTGTGGCGGAGCCCTGATGTATTCTTTCTTTTTGAAGCTTTCAAAGCTGATGGCTTGGCTCGGCGGCGCGATGCTGACCGCCTTGATCGTGATGGTCTGCACCTCTGTCTTGGGCAGAGAGGTCAACGGCATCTTGCACGCCGATTGGCTGGTGTCCTTGGCACCGGGCCTGTCACGCTGGCTGCTGGATCTTGGTGTCGGCCCGGTAAATGGTGACTTCGAACTCGTGGAATCCGGGATCGCTTTTAGCATCTTTGCGTTTTTGCCGCTTTGCCAGCTGACCGGCGGCCACGCGACCGTGGATGTGTTCACCAACTACCTGTCTGACCGCGTAAACCAAGGGTTGCGGCTGGTGACGGATATCGTCTTTGCTGGCGTTATGGTGTTGATCGCATGGCAACTTTGGCTGGGCTTGGCGTCCAAAAAATCCTCTGGCCAAACGACATTCCTGCTCGAAATGCCTGTGTGGTGGGCCTATGCGCTGTCGCTATCAGGGGCGATCGTAGCGGCCGTCATTGCGTGTTATGTCGCCGCGATGCGGCTGCGCGAGGTCGCGTCGGGCAGGGTCATCCTGCCGATTGATTTAGGGGCCAACCATTGAGCGATCTTGCCATCGGGATCACATCCTTTCCCGCCCTGCTGCTGCTCATCTTTTTGCGCGTGCCGATCGGATTGGCGATGTTTCTGGCCGGGCTGGTCGGATTGATCCTCGTGACAGGGGACACAACAATCCCCTTTGCGCGGCTGAAATCCGAAACCTTCACCACCTTTTCCAGCTATTCGTTGTCGATCATCCCGATGTTCCTGTTGATGGGGCATTTTGCGACGTTGGGCGGTATGTCTCAGGCGCTATTTAAGGCTGCCGAAGGGTTTCTGGGCCACCGTAAAGGCGGCGTCGCGATGGCCGCGATTGGTGCCTGCGCCGGCTTTGGCGCGATCTGCGGGTCATCGCTGGCCACCGCCGCCACCATGAGCCGCGTCGCCCTGCCAGAGCTGCGCCGCTCCGGCTATGCGGGCGGGTTTGCAACCGCAACGCTGGCAGCGGGCGGCACGCTTGGCATCCTGATCCCGCCGTCTATCGTGCTGGTGATCTACGCCATCCTGACAGAGCAAAACATTGCCAAACTCTTTCTTGCGGCCTTCATCCCCGGCATCCTCGCCGCCTTGGGCTATGTCTTGGTCATCTCGCTTTATGTGCGCCTTTACCCCGGCAACGCTGGCACGCGCCCGCGCGCCTCGTGGCGCGCACGGCTGCGCGGCGTCTGGGATGTCTGGCCCGTGCTGATCGTCTTTGCCCTTGTTGTTGGCGGTATCTACGCAGGCTGGTTTACCCCCACCGAAGGCGCTGCCGTTGGCGCGCTGGGTACAGGCGCGATCGCTTGGGCCAATGGCGGGCTGTCTTGGGACAGCTTGGGCGAAAGCTTTATGGTGACCGCGCGGTCCACCGCGATGATCTTTTTCATCGTGCTGGGGGCTGCGTTTTATAACGGCTTCTTGGCGTTGACGCAGGTGCCACAGGAAATCGCGCTCTGGGTCGTGGATCAGGGGCTGTCGCCGCTTTTGGTCCTGACACTGATCCTTGTTTTCTACCTTTTGCTCGGCTGCCTGATGGACAGCCTGTCGATGATCTTGCTGACCATCCCGATCTTTTGGCCGGTTATGCAGGGCCTCGATTTCGGCTTTGTCAGCCTTATTGATCTCCAAAGCGCACGCCTGTCAGATCTGGTTCAAAGCGGCGCGCAGATCGCACCCGATGTGCTGGCGCAGGCGCAGGCCGCCCTGGCGCAAGGCATAGAGCTGACGCGCGCGCAAATGAACGACATTGGCCTGCGCGGTGCGACCGAAGGTGCGCTGTCGCGTATCAATACCGAACAGGTCGCAATCTGGTTCGGTATCCTCGTCCTGATTGTGGTCGAGGTGGGGTTAATCACGCCGCCAGTTGGTATGAACTTGTTCATTATCAATACGATGGACCGCACGACACCTATGGCAGAAACCTACCGCGCCGTGCTGTTCTTCGTTGCGTCCGATCTGGTGCGCGTTGTCCTGCTGGTGCTGTTTCCGGTCATCACGCTCGCGCTGATCCCGTGGTAAGTCGCCCAAAGGCGGTCTGATCGCCTCGTTCGAATTGGGCCGCCGTGGATCACGGCTCGCTAGTGATCGCCACTGCGTGGACGATTCGCAGTAAATGCCGCGCCCTTACTTTGCCCTGCGTCCGCGCCCGCAGATGTACCTCGGCAGCCTGCCTTTCAGTGTGCCGTGGCCCGTAAACGCCTGCGACAAACAATCTCTCAATCCGCATAGGGCGCGGTCGCACCGCCAGCGCAGTTTCACGACTGTTCCGCTTATGTTTTTGAAGTTTAGATGAGTTTTTTCTCTTCTTAAGGCGTGGCATGCCAACGCGTTGCATGGTTGCGCGTGTGGATCGCGCGAAAATTCTCAAACAGGTTCAGGTCAAATTAAGGAATCTGCCGGATGGTCCAGTCAAGGATGGCACCTCGCCATAAGTTTAACGGAGCGTTCGCCCATGAAACCTTACAATCTGATCTTGGCTTTTGGATTGACCATCAGTGCGGTGCCCGCCACCGCAGCTGAAAATGACTATAAGGCCTTCGCAGACCAGCAGGCTGCGGCTTTCATGGCCAATACACTCGTCCAAGATGCGCTTGCCGCCAACAATTCAGCGCATGCCGCCTATACAGAAGCCGACATTCTGGCATTGGATGGCCAGTGGCGCGAACAGCTCAACCTTAGCAACAGTCCCCTTATCGCGCAGATTAACAGCGCCCCAGTCTCTGATTACCTAAGGCAGGTCGTGGCGGATTCTGATGGCGCAATCGTCGAGATTATTTTGATGGATAATGTCGGTCTAAACGCCGGGATTAGCGCGATCACATCTGATTTCTGGCAGGGCGACGAAGATAAGTTCTTAAAAACATATACCGTTGGTGCCGGTTCGATTCACGCCGGAGACGTGGAATTGGATGAATCATCCGGCATTTATGTGATGCAAGTCTCTATTCCCATTTTAGATCCAAGCGGCCAGCTGGTTGGTGCCGCAACTTTTAGCCTTGATGCTGAACGGCTGTAATTAAACCCACTCATCCAGTTTCACCGAAAGCAAAAGGACCGACCATGGTATCCAGCTTCATCAATAATACGTCGCTCACAGTTAAGGTGACTATTCTTGCGATATTCTCGGTCCTGGCGACCAGCGCCACGCTTAGTGTTCTATTTGGTGTAAGTAGCACCAATTTAACGCGGCAGCTTGTTCTGCAAAGTGGTGTAGGCGAAGCGGAACTGTTAGGAAATGTCCTTTACGGCCCCACGCGCTTCGATGACGCGGCAGCAGCAAGTCAACTTCTCGAATCCACTATGAACAGCTCGAATGGCGCAGCCGTTGGTGCCGTAGTTGTTAAGCTTGATGGGACTACAGTTACAGTCAATGGAACACCTGCGGCTGACTTGGATGCCTTGGCGGGTGCCATGCAGACCATTCTTCAACAAGGCGCGGACGGCACGGTTACTGTAGGTAACTACATTTTGGTGCCGATCCGTAAGTCTGGCGCTGATGCTGATGGGGCTGTTGGTCTCTTGGGTCTCGATTGGCGTGCTGACACAGCAGTTGCCACACTTGTAGGCGCAGAAAAGCAGGCGCTGCTTTACTCGGTCGTTGTTGCTGCCATCGTCATCGGCCTTGTCATTCTCGGTTCTCGGTTCTCGGTATTTGATTATTCGTCCACTCAATGTTCAGCGCGACACGATCCAGCGGATTAGTCAGGGCGAACTGCAGGCGGCGGTGCAGCAAGGGGACCGCAACGACGAAATCGGCGAGATTGCGCGGTCTACCGACGATCTACGTCAAAAGCTGCTCGTCGCCGCCGCAGATCAAAAGGATGCAGCCTACAAAGGGGCCGCATTCACCGCAGCGTCCTCTGCCATGATGATGACCTGCGCCGAATACAGAATTAGATATGTCAATCCGGCGATGATCGATCTTCTCGGGAAGTTTAAAGAATTTATTCCGCAGCTTTCTGATGGTGTGACGATCGAAAAGATCACCAATATGAGCCTCGATGATTTCCACAGCAATGGCACTCAAATACGTTCAAGACTGCAAGGAATGGGTGATCAATCAATTAATGTAATGATTGCCTTCGGCGACTCGCGTGTTTCTCTGCGTCTTTCTCAAGTGCTAGACAAAGACGGCCAAAGTATTGGGATCATTATGGAATGGTCCGACATTACGGCCGAATGGTTGAACGATGCAATTTTGCAAGGTCTCGACAATCAGCAGCTACGCGCGGATTTCGATACCGACGGTCGTATCATCTCGGCAAACGTAAATATGTGCCAAGCTCTTGGTGCGACGAAAAAGGATATCGCCGGCCGCAACCTCTCGACTTTTATCCTTGAAGGCGAAGCCGATGAACCGTCTGCTGAAGCCATAAAGTCGCTCGCCGCAGAGAAGGGTTTGTTTGCAGGTCGATTGGCACTCGTCGCGGTAGATGGTAAAAAAATTATCGCAGATGGAAGTTTGAGCTGTGTGCGCGATGGTGCTGGTGCACCAGTTCGCTACATCCTTCTGGTGCGGGATGTAACTGAAGCTGAAAATGAAATTTCAGAAGCGCGAGCATCGCGCAGGGCCGCTCAGAAAAACCAAACGATGGTTGTTGATGCACTGCGTATTGGCCTTCGCCAGCTAAGCGATGGTGACCTAACAGCTTCGATTGGTGCCGCATTTCCAATTGAATACGAAGACCTGCGAACTGATTACAACGGTGCGGTCAATACCTTGTCCGAGGCTATAAGAGGCGTTGTTGAAAACGCGGACAATATATCAAACGAAGCCCGTGACATTTCTAGCAATACTGACAGCCTGTCACGCCGGACGGAAACAACGGCGGCTACCTTGGAGCAAACAGCCGCAGCGTTGAACGAGTTGACGCTTTCGATCCGCGATACGGCGCAAGGTGCAAAGGATGCAGACAGTGCCGTACGCGAGGCTAAAAAGAATGCCGAGCAAAGCGGTCAAGTCGTTCTGGAAACCGTATCTGCCATGGACCAGATTGCCGATAGTTCTGGACGAATCACGTCAATCATCAAAGTGATCGACGATATTGCGTTTCAAACGAACCTCCTTGCGCTGAATGCTGGAGTAGAGGCGGCCAGGGCGGGGGACGCTGGCCGCGGTTTCGCGGTCGTCGCATCAGAAGTCCGAGCTCTCGCTCAGCGTTCATCTGATGCCGCAAGAGAAATTAATGGTCTGATCGACAAGAGCGGTAGCCAGGTCAAATTAGGGGTTGATTTGGTCGGTCGAACGGGAGGTGCCCTTCAGCAAATTGTTGAATCAGTATCAAGGATTTCAGGACTTATATCGACAATTGCTGAGTCTTCGCTTTCGCAGTCTTCAAATCTAAACGAGATAAATAGCTCCCTCAATCAACTGGACCAATCTACTCAACAGAACGCAGCTCGCCTCGAGGAGACAACCGCGGCTAGTGAAAGTTTGCGCAAGGACGCTGTAACGCTCGTAGAAACCGCATCCTACTTCAAATTGGCAGGCGGCGAGGTCGGAGTGAGAAGTGATAACCCAGTAGTTCCGTTTCGGGCTAGGCCAAGAACGTCGGTGCCGACTAAAGCCGCCGCGGCATTATCTCAATCTGCTGACGTAGGCGTTGCAGCCGGCTGGGAGGATTTTTAAAATCGATCTCCTCACTCCACTCTCTGTCACTATCCAGAAGATGAATTTGAATTATTATGAACAACTCTGAAGCCTCTGAGTCACTATCAGGAGAGACAGTCCGGCATGTAATTCAAGGATCTCATGTTGTTTCAGAGGATCCTTCAACTGTGTTGACTACAATTCTAGGATCCTGCGTTTCTGCATGTATGTGGGATCCACTGGCTGGAATTGGTGGAATGAATCATTTTTTGTTGGCTCGCGGCGCTGATGTCGGGGCGGACGGTCATCGCTATGGGTCTCATGCAATGGAACTGCTGATCAATGATATGTTGAAGCGTGGGGCGTTACGAAGGCGGCTAAAGGTTAAATTATTTGGAGGGGCCATGATTCAAAATAGTTTCGCTCGCATAGGGCGTCAAAATGCTGAGTTTGCTCTTCAGTTTGTGAAGGATGAGGAGTTTGATCTTGTCTCGCATAGCCTGCTTGGCACGCAGGCACGAAAAGTCAGGTTTAACCCAACAACTGGTAGCGCACAACAAAAGTTTCTTACGGATGTCGAATCTCCACCAATTGTCGAGCCAATTCATGTCGCAGCTGACGACATTACATTCTTCTGAAGGATATTTCTATGACACGTGTAGTTCAACTTCCTGAAAAGCTAGATACATCCGCTGCATCTAAGCTCTTAATTGACATAAGTGCCAATCGAGGCAAGCCATTGGTTTTGGATGCTTCGTGTGTGCGTAAGATTGGTGCTCTCTGCGGGCAAATTTTAATATCAACGATTCTAACTTGGCGTAATGATGGGCAAAATTTGAAATTAAGAGATTTTGGAGAGATCGCAAATGATCTTACTTTGCTTGGCTTGAGTGAGCAATTTGACATTAAGGATGCTCATTTATGACACTTAGAATACTCGCGATTGATGACTCTCGAACTATTCGGGAAATGCTACGTATGGCATTATGCGCAGCCGGGTTCGACGTTCACTTAGCAAGCGATGGTCAAGAGGGTGTCGAGATTCTGGAGAAGGTACATCCGGATGTTGTGATTACAGATATAAACATGCCAAGAATGAATGGATTCGAAGTTATTGAAGCTATTCGTTCAGGCGGAGGGCTTCGTGCGCTGCCGATTTTAGTATTAACTACAGAAAGCGCACAAGATCTTAAAGATCGCGCTAGAAATGCCGGGGCGACGGGGTGGATCGTGAAGCCTTTCGATGACGCAAAGCTGATCAGTGCGATCCGCCGTATAGCTGCAATCTGAGGTTCGTATGAGTACTTTGGAAGATATTCGCCAGACGTTTTTTCAAGAATGCGAGGAATTGCTTGAATCTTTAGATGACGGTTTGGAGCTGTTAAGGGATGGCTTGGATGAAGGGGAACCCGTTGACAGTGAAGCTGTCAATGCGGTTTTTCGGTCCGTTCATTCAATAAAGGGCGGCGCTGCGGCATTTGGTTTGGAGCAACTAGTTCGGTTTGCACATCGGTTTGAAACAACCCTTGATGATTTGCGCGCGCTGCGGCTTGTCTTGTCTTTCGATATTCTTGAGGTTTGCTTGAGGGCCGCGGACCAACTTGCCGAATTAGTTTCCGCAGGCCGTGAAGATCGAACGCTGGCGGAGGATGCTGGTGCGCAGACCATTGCCAAGTTAGTTTCCTTGTCTGGAGGGGGTGATGTGCCTCCTGCTGATGGCGGTGAGGTTGAGGAGGGGTTGAATACATACGCGCCGATGCCGCTTAACTTTGACCCTAGCCCTATGCTTGAGTGTGACACAGATAACAAATCTCTATTTAAGATAAGCTTTGCGGCTCAACCCAAGCTATTTATGAACGGTCATGATCCAGTCCATCTCTTCCGTGAATTAAGTGAGCTTGGTGATCTTAGTGTTGAATCTGATTTGTCGCGTGTCCCATATTTAGATAATATTCGGCATGATGACTGTTCGTTGCAGTGGGTTTTAACCTTACTTACAACTGAAGCGGAGGCTGCCTTATGGGACGTTTTTGATTTTGTCGTCGACCTATGTACCGTAGAAATCCAAAAAATCGTTCAGGATGGCGAACCATCAATTCACATTGATGAATGCAATGCCACGGCAATATCCGCCGAAAATGTTTCGACAGTTACAGAGGGGCCTAGTGTGCCTCTTGCGGCAGAGGTTGCTTCTTATTCAAATACGCAAAGCTCTAACGTTGAACATGTTGCTAAGGCCGCGCCGATTGCTGCAAAAGCGACGGTGCGTGTAGACTTAGACCATGTTGATCGCCTCATTAATGTCGTAGGAGAATTGGTTATTAACCAGGCAGTACTCACTCAGTGTATAACTGCCGCAGATATTCCGATGACCGCAGCATTGTCTTCTAGCCTTGACGAATTCATGTCATTGGCACGTGAAATACAGGAGGGCGTGATGTCAATACGAGCGCAATCCGTGAAACCGCTATTTCAGCGTATGGCACGCATCGCCCGAGAAGCGGCAGACCTAGCTGGTAAAAATGTACGCTTTGAAACTGATGGTGAAGCGACCGAGGTTGATAAGACTGTCATCGAAAGACTCGTCGACCCACTAACTCATATTATTCGCAACGCGGTCGATCATGGCTTGGAAACTGAAGAAGGTCGCACCGCTGCCGGCAAGACCGATCCAGGCACTGTAACTTTGCGAGCAGCTCATCGGTCAGGTCGGGTACTTATTGATGTTTCTGATAATGGTGCTGGTATTAACCGCGCCCGTGTTTTGAAAATTGCTAAGGACAAAGGTCTTGTTCCTGCAGACGCTGTCTTGCCGGATAGCGAAATTGACAAACTTCTTTTCTTGCCCGGTTTTTCGACTGCGGCCGAGGTGACTGACCTCTCGGGACGCGGTGTCGGAATGGATGTCGTCCGAAGCTCGATCCAAAAGCTTGGCGGCCGGATTAACATTACGTCAGAGCCAGGAGCGGGCACAGTCATGTCGATTAGCTTGCCGCTAACGCTCGCGGTGCTAGACGGTATGGTTGTCGATGTCGCAGGGCAGACCATGGTCGTTCCTATCGCCACGATCGTCGAAACGATACGGCCAGAGGCAGGCGATCTTCATAGGCTAGCTGATGGTATGACGGTCGTAGCCGTAAGGGGGCGATTTATTCCTGTTGTCGATCTCGGGCACGTTTTCAAATTTCGTGAGGCGACCAAGACCTACAGTGACTTAGTGTATCTACTTGTCGAAAGTGATCATCAGCAGATGTGGGCGTTAGCGGTGGACCGTATCCATGATCAACGACAGGTCGTGATTAAGGGGCTTGAAGGCAATTATGGGCATGTCCCCGGTGTGGCGGCAGCCACCATTCTAGGCGACGGAAAAGTCGCTTTGATTATTGATCCTGAAGAAGCTGTACAGCGCACGGACGCTGACCAGCCCGTGCCCGACCACTCTCAATTGAAGGACTGTTAAGCAATGCAAGCAAATGTGAAAACATTGCCTGATGACGAACGCGAGCTTGTGACTTTTCGCGTCGGAGAGCAGGATTTCTGTATCGATATTATTTATGTGCGCGAAATTCGAAGCTGGACGCCGGCAACTGTTTTACCACATGCACCAGATTACGTTCTGGGTGTGATTAATTTGCGCGGGGCAATCGTCCCAATTGTGGACTTGGCGCGCAGACTCGGTTTGCCGAAAACAATGCTAGGGGATCGGCATGTCATCGTTATTGCCGTAGTGGCAGATCAAACGGTCGGTTTCTTGGTTGATGCCGTATCGGATATTATTGGGGTGGCACCAAGCGCGATACAGCCGACCCCCGATGTGACTGCGCAGACGACCCGGATGTTTATTCGTGGCGTGATCGCTTTGGAAGACCGAATGCTCCGGCTGATTGATATCAGCGCAGTACTGCCACCTCTGGCAGAACAGGCCGCATCATGACATCAATGTCGCAGGTTTATTCGGCTGCGGAAAGCGCACTGACATGCGACGATGCAAGTTTTCGCGCAATCGCCGATATTTTGCGGCGCGAAACAGGCATCAATTTACCCGCTGATAACAGCTCCCTCGTTGTCTCGCGGTTGATCAAGCAGTTGCGTCGTCTCAAGCTTTCGACTTTTGCCGAATATGTTCGTTGGATTGAACAATCAGCCCACCAAGATGATCGGGCGATTATGATTTCATCCCTGACAACGAATACGACGCACTTTTACCGCGAAGGATATCACTTTGACTTTTTTGTTAGGGATACACTTCCGAAATTGAAAAAAATGGCCGGGCAGGGCACGCGGATTCGGCTTTGGTCTGCGGGCTGTTCGAGTGGAGAAGAGGTCTATAGTCTTGCCGCAACTTTGCTGCATCACTGGCCAGAAGTGGCGCTCGCCGATGTGCGGATTCTTGCGACAGACATAAGCGCCGATGCTTTGAATACGGCCAAAGAAGCAAGCTATCCGCGTGAAAAACTCGAGTCCGTACCGGAAGACGTGCGAGCGTTGATGTTGCGAGACGCCGATCCAGCTGATGCCATGGTCACAATGCCAGATGCTGTGCGCGCGTTGGTGTCCGTGCGGTATCTGAACTTTATTGAGCCTTGGCCGACCAGAGGTCCATTTCAGGCAATCCTATGTCGAAACGTTGCGATCTACATGGATGACGCTGTGCAAGAACATATTTTCACGGGCCTCGTCGATCAACTGGCTCCACAAGGCGTATTGTTCATCGGCCATTCGGAGAGGTTGCCGCCAAAACTCGCCGAGAAGATGACGTTAGTCGATCGCACGACTTTTCGCCGGACCTAACACCTGATGCCCCAATAATAACGGAGGACCGATGTCCCTCAAATCAACACTTTCCATCATGGTCGTAGACGATATGTCGACCAGCCGGGGTCTGATCACCATGGCTCTCGACGAGATCGGCATCAAAAATGTAGATTTTAAAAGCGATGGGCAGTCCGCCTTGACCGCGCTTGCAGCCCGACCAGTTCATCTTGTGATTTCCGATTATAACATGCCGGGGCTTGATGGCCTGCAGCTTTTGCATGGATTGCGGACCAATCGCAGTACGCAGCGCATTGGATTTATCCTCGTCAGTGGTCGCCTGGATGACAACATTGTTGCGACGGGGCGCAAGTTGGGCATGAATAACTTTATCGCAAAGCCCTTTAATACGCAGCAGATGCGTAAATGCATTGAAGCTGTGGTTGGCCCCCTGTGACGGTATTGGCGAGCGATATCATGTTGCGTCTTTCGGTGGAGTTAGCACGCGCCTCTGATTTAGCAGTACAGATTGAAGAGACGATGGATCATGGTCAAACGCGCCGGGAACACGACTTGCGCAATGTCCAGAACCTCGATTTGCTGGCGCAGACGCTTGCCGATTTGGGGCGTTTCACGCAGGCGCTTGCGCCAATGCTGACGACCCTTGCGGTAAGCCCGGGCACGGCGACTGGGGGGATGGCACTGCGCGGGGTGGCTGACCGACTAGCTGGGGCCGCTGTCGATCTGCCTGAAGATGCCGGGGGCGACGTTTGCGTTTTCTAAGCCGCATCCACCGGCATTGCACCGTGTAGGGTTAATGCGGTCGTGCGGACCTGATCGCTAATTTGCAGAAGCTGCGCTGCCATCGGTGTGCTGCGCCGCCAGATCATCCCGATCGTCCGCGAAGGGACGGGCCGTGCAAACCGAGCGACACTGACCGGCGCGCTGTTTGCTTCGATCACAACAGCCATGTCGGGAATCAGCGTCACGCCTATCCCTGCGCCGACCATCTGCACGAGGGTCGTCAGGGCAGAGCCGTCAAGCCATTCACGTGGGCGGGCACTGCGCGTGTCACAAAATGCAAGGGCCTGATCGCGAAAGCAATGACCTTCCTCCAGAAGTAACAGCCGCATCTGTCGCAGTTGGCCCGCGTCCGGCACGGGTTTGCTGTCATCGGCCTGAGGACGGATAAGGACAAAATCCTCGGTCATTAAGGGAACCTCAGTTAACGTAGGTTCCGACACGGGAAGGGCGACAATGGCGGCATCCAGTTGACCTTCCGCGAGCTCGGCAAGCAGCCTCGGTGTCACGCTTTCGCGTACCTGCAAGTCCAGCCCAGGATAAAGTTCGGTTAGATCAGCGATCAGGCGGGGTAAAAGATAAGGGGCCACCGTCGGAATAATGCCAAGCCGCAGCCGCCTGATCATGCCACCTTTGGAAATTTGGGCCAGATCGCCAAGATCATCGACCGACTGTAAAATTGCGCGCGCCCGTTGTAAAAAGTCCTCTCCAAATACAGTTGGGCGTACCATGCGGGGGCCACGTTCAAACAAGGGCTGTCCCAGGCGTTCTTCCAAGTCTTTGACCTGCATGGACAACGCGGGCTGGCTGACGGATTGCATGTCCGCCGCGCGTCCAAAGTGGCCCTGATCTGCAACAGCGCAGGCATAGCGAAGGTGTTTAAGCGTTATATTTTTCATAAGCTAAACTTATCGTAACAATCAGTAGATACAAGTTCCTCTAATCGCTTTGGCCCGTTAAACAGGCGTCACAAAGGCAAATTAGACCACTAGAATATCGCAAGGAGTCAGAACATGGACGGAAACACCACAGGAACCGGCGGCGGCTGCCCGATGGGCCACACGCGCCCCAATGCTGCAAATAGCGCGCGGTCAAACCGTGACTGGTGGCCCAACCAGCTGAACCTTAAAATCCTCAGCCAGAACCTGCCCGGCTCCAACCCGCTTGGTCCCGATTTCGATTACGCCGCCGCTTTTGCGACGCTTGATCTGGACGCGCTCAAGGCTGATTTGCTTGCCCTGATGACCGATAGCCAGGACTGGTGGCCCGCCGACTATGGTCATTACGGTCCCTTCTTTGTGCGCATGGCGTGGCACGCTGCGGGCACCTATCGCACAGCCGACGGCCGTGGCGGTTCGTCCTCTGGCACGCAGCGCTTTGCGCCGCTGAACAGCTGGCCCGACAACGGCAACCTTGATAAGGCGCGCCGCCTGCTTTGGCCGATTAAGCAAAAATACGGCAACGCGATCAGCTGGGGCGACCTGATGATCCTCGCCGGCACGACCGCGATCGAAGACATGGGCCTGCCCGCCTTTGGTTTTGCCGGTGGCCGCGCCGACAACTGGGAACCCGAAGAGGACATCTATTGGGGTGCCGAAGATACTTGGCTGGACGACAAACGCTATTCCGGCGACCGTCTGCTGGAAAACCCGCTGGCCGCTGTGCAGATGGGCCTGATCTACGTCAACCCAGAGGGGCCGAACGGCAACCCTGATCCGCTCGCCTCTGCCCGCGACATTCGCGACACCTTTGGCCGCATGGCGATGAACGACGAAGAAACCGTCGCGCTGATCGCGGGTGGCCACACCTTCGGTAAGGCACACGGCGCGGGCGACGCGGCTCATGTCGGTGTAGAGCCCGAGGGCGCAACCATCGCAGAGCAAGGCTTTGGCTGGACCAGCACCTTTGAATCCGGCGTTGGCGTTCACGCCATCACCAGCGGGTTGGAGGGCGCATGGACCCCCAAGCCGACGACCTGGGATAACGCCTATTTCGATATGCTGTTCGGTTTCGAGTGGGAGCTGACCAAAAGCCCCGCCGGCGCGCACCAGTGGCGTCCGACGGACCGCGATGCGGACGATCTGGTCCCTGACGCCCATGATCCGAACAAGCGCCACGCACCGG
>JBLHTS010000073.1:0-13677 GCA_047627695.1 Yoonia sp.
CAAGCGAGTCTTCTCCGGGTGCCGTAGACATCGCCACACCACGATCCGAGACGACTTCGTGCCGGAATTCATTGTTCTCGAAAACGTCCGCCCCAAAAGGATATAGAAACTTTGGATGGATCATCACCATCATGACCGCATAGGCAAGATAGATCCCCCCTAGCATCAGCAACCATCTCAATCGCCAAACTGTTCAAGCAGTGCGGCTTTGACGGCAGGGGTCACAAATTTCGAGACATCCCCGCCCAAGCGCGCGATCTCTTTGACCAGTTTGGAAGCAATTGCCTGATGCTGGGCCTCGGCCATCAAGAACACAGTTTCGATTGTGTTATCGAGCACGCGGTTCATGCCTACCATTTGATATTCATATTCAAAGTCAGCAACAGCACGCAGGCCACGAATGATCACACTTGCACCCACATCACTTGCACAGTGGATCAACAGATTTTCAAAAGGATGGGCAACAATTTCACAGCCAGAGACTGCCGCGAAAGGGGCCGCTTCGGCCTCAATCATGGCAACGCGTTCTTCAAGGGTGAACATAGGTCTTTTGTCGCGATTGATGGCTACGCCGATAACCAAGCGATCAACCAAGGAACACGCGCGCCGCATGATATCAAGGTGACCAAGCGTGACCGGATCAAACGTGCCGGGATATAGTCCTACGCGCATGGCAAGCCTCGTCTTTTCTGCATTCGCCCCAAGCAACATGATTGCGGGTCAAAATGCAAGAAAAGCCTAGTGCCCCATGATCATTCCCTCGAGGGATTCCTTTTCCATCGCTAGTTGTGACAAGCGACCCTTGACGGCATCCCCGATCGAAATCAGGCCAACCATCTTGCCGTCGTCCATGACAGGCAGGTGGCGAAAGCGGCCTTCGGTCATCATCTCAAGCACTTCTAGAGCCGTGTTCGTCGGGCTGCATGTCACCAACTTGGACGTCATCAGGGCGCTGACAGGATCGCTTAGACATCCTGTTCCGCGCTTGCCAAGTTCGCGCACAATGTCACGTTCCGACAAGATACCGTCCAGCGACGATCCGTCCTTTGACACAACAACCGTACCGATCCGGTGATGGGACAAAAGCTTGGCGGCGTCGGTCACCGTAGATGTAGGCGTCACCGAGATCACGCCTACGTCAGGCTTTGATTTCAGAATTTGCGAAACGATCATGTCAGGGCTCCTTGAATTGGCTCCATTTTGCTAGCGTCTCAAATCATAGGCTCTGCTGTCAAGCGTGCCAAGTGTTCAAGACGCGCAACTTCTTCCTGCATGCCCTTGCGCAAGGCTGTCGCAAAGCGGGAAAGTCGGTCGGAATGGCGGTCAGATGTGTGACGCACCAGATAGAATGCGCGGGTCAAAGCGACCTCTTCCACCAAGACCTGACGGAGTTCCGGCGCGAAAGGCAGCGCGAAATCATGCACGATCCCGACGCCAGTTTGCCGGATCATCTGCAGCTGCACTGCGACCGAATTTGACGCCAATTGCACCCCAGCAATCCCTGCCTCGCCGAGATAGTCCAATTCCTTGTCGAAGATCATATCAGAGATATAGCCAACAATCCGGCGGGTTTCTAATTGCGCGAGCGTGATTAACGGCAGTGCATCCGCCCGCATCGCAAGGTGCAATTGGTAGTCGGTAATCTTTTGTACTGTTAGCCGCCCCGCAGCAGGCGGGCTCACCGCAATCGCCATATCCGCCTCGCGTCGCGACAGGTTCACAACGCGCGGCAGGGCCAGAATCTGGACCTCCAGGTCCGGGTTTTCGGCTTGGATCGCAGCACAGACCTGCGGCAATAGGAAATTTGCAGCACCGTCTGGCGCACCGATTCGAATTTGCCCTGTCAGCCCTTCGGATGCACCCTGCCCTTCGTCCATCGCCTGACCCAGATGATGTTCGGCCTCGGCGGCTTTGTCGCGCATCCGCTCGCCCAAATCGGTCAAGGCATAGCCAAGCGGTGATTTAACAAAAAGGGCGGCACCCAAAGCACGCTCTAGCCGCGCAATCCGCCTGCCAACAGTTGACGGGTCCATTTTGAGCTGTCGCGCCGCACCCGTCAGCCCGTCTGCGCGCGCGACCGCAAGAAAGACGCGAATGTCGTCCCAGTTGTCCATCATGTACCTGCATTTTTGCAAAATGGTTTTGATATATTCGGCCTTTTACACCGAAAAATGCAAGCCTATAGTGACCTCAACGGAATTTTGGAGGATACCATGCAAGAACTGACCCATTATATTGGCGGCGCGCACGTCAAAGGCACATCTGGCCGTTTCGCAGATGTCTACAATCCTGCGACTGGCGAAGTCCAAGCAAAGGTCCCCTTGGCCAATGCACAAGAGATGGCCAACGCCGTCGCAATCGCAGCCAAGGCCCAACCTGCATGGGCCGCAATGAACCCACAGCGCCGCGCGCGCGTCATGATGGCCTTTGTTGGCCTACTGAACCGCGACATGGAAAAGCTGGCAGAGGCGCTTAGCCGCGAGCATGGCAAGACCATACCGGACGCCAAGGGCGACATTATCCGTGGACTAGAAGTTGTTGAATACTGCATCGGCGCGCCAGAGTTGCTAAAGGGTGACTTCACCGACAGCGCAGGCCCGGGCATTGATATGTATTCGATGAAGCAGGCACTTGGTGTCACCGCTGGCATCACGCCTTTCAACTTTCCTGCGATGATTCCGATGTGGATGTTCGCCCCTGCGATTGTCTGCGGCAACGCCTTCATCCTAAAACCATCAGAACGCGATCCATCTGTACCGCTTATGCTGGCTGAACTGATAGAAGAAGCAGGTTTGCCAAAAGGCATCTTGCAGGTCGTCAACGGCGACAAAGAAGCCGTCGATGCAATCCTTTATGATGAGACAATCCAGTCGGTCGGCTTTGTCGGTTCAACCGCGATTGCCGAATACATCTACGGCACAGGCTGCGCGCAAGGCAAACGCGTGCAGTGCTTTGGCGGCGCCAAGAACCACATGATCATCATGCCCGATGCAGACATGGATCAGGCAGCAGATGCGCTTGTTGGTGCTGGCTACGGTGCAGCTGGTGAACGCTGTATGGCGATTTCCGTCGCGGTTGCTGTCGGCGACGACACCGCAGACCGTCTGTTGGAAAAGCTGATCCCGAAAGTCGAAGCTCTTAAGGTTGGCCCTTATACATCTGGTAATGACGTGGACTACGGCCCTGTTGTGACCGCTGCCGCCAAAGCCAACATCGAGCGCCTTGTGCAAACTGGCATCGATCAAGGCGCAAAGCTGGTCGTCGACGGCCGGAACTTTAACCTGCAAGGCTACGAAGACGGCTTTTTCGTGGGGCCACATCTGTTCGACAACGTCACAAAAGACATGGATATCTACAAGTACGAAATCTTCGGCCCTGTCCTGTCCACAATCCGCGCCAAAGACTACGAAGAGGCGCTGGCTCTTGCGATGGACCACGAATACGGCAACGGTACAGCGATCTATACCCGCGACGGAGACACGGCACGCGACTTTGCAGCCCGCATCAACATTGGCATGGTCGG
Organism: Yoonia sp.; assembly: GCA_047627695.1. Lineage (GTDB taxonomy): Bacteria > Pseudomonadota > Alphaproteobacteria > Rhodobacterales > Rhodobacteraceae > Yoonia. The sequence continues at coordinate 3,524 of JBLHTS010000073.1, forward strand.
CATCAACGTGCCAATCCCGGTGCCGCTGGCCTATCACACCTTTGGTGGTTGGAAGAAATCCATGTTCGGTGATTTGAACCAGCACGGGCCCGATGCGTTCAAGTTTTACACACGGACCAAGACGATCACATCGCGTTGGCCTTCGGGGATCAAAGAAGGCGGCGAATTCTCTATCCCGCTGATGGAATAAACAATCCAAGACCGGCCCAGCCATTGCGGTGGGCCGGTCACTTGCCGCCACGCGCACCGCCCGACCACGCGTGCGACGCGAAAAAACGAGCATCCCTCGGTGGATGTTACTCAGGCTTAGGAACCTATGGCTCTCGTTGGCTAGCCTTTGGTTTCGAAGAACATCTTGTCGGCACACAATTCAGCGGCGCGAAAGCAAAATGAACTGACATATACGCGCCAGATGCCTTGAGGGCGACGCCAACATTGAACGACAACGCACTAACTCTAAAGGAAAGCACATGAAAATCGGTTTTATCGGATTGGGAAACATGGGCGCACCAATGGCTGCGAACCTTGCAAAACACCACGATGTCGTGGGCTTTGATACGGCGGCTAAGCCAGAGGGCATCAACCTAGCGACCACTGCCGCGCAAGCCGCCAAAGACGCGGATGTCGTTATTACGATGCTTCCGAATGGCGATATTCTAAGGGCCGTTGCAGCAGAAATTCATCTTGGGATGAAATCTGGCGCTGTTCACCTCGACTGCTCGACCGTTGATGTCGAAAGCGCCCGCGCGGTCGCAGAACAAGCCGCTGCCCAAGGGCTTGCAGCTATCGACGCACCCGTTTCTGGCGGGATCGGCGGGGCAACCAACGGAACGCTCACCTTCATGGCAGGCGGTACTGATGACGCCTTTGCGACGGTTAAACCTCTGTTCGATATCATGGGGCAAAAGGCAGTTCATTGTGGTGCAGCAGGCAACGGGCAAGCTGCTAAAATTTGCAATAACATGATCCTTGGTGTCACCATGATCGCCACTTGCGAAGCCTTCGTTTTGGCAGACAAGCTGGGCCTCGACCGACAGGCCATGTTCGATGTGGTCAGCACGTCATCTGGCTATTCATGGTCCATGAACGCCTATTGCCCCGCCCCCGGGATCGGACCGCAAAGCCCCGCCGACAACGACTACAAACCCGGTTTTGCAGCAGAGCTGATGCTCAAAGATCTGAACCTATCGCAAATGGCCGCAACCGCCGCTGATGCAGACACACCAATGGGGCAAGCCGCCACGGCGCTCTTTCAACAGTTTGTTGAAAACGAAGACGGTCGCGGTAAGGATTTCTCGGCCATGCTCCCGCGATTTGAAAGCCGGCGACGCGGCTAGAACGCCGCGCCATCTCATCATCTTGCCTTCAAAACTCCCGCCGGATGCATCGCCAAAATTCTTTAATTTTGGCGCCCTATTCGGCCGCCACCTTGCGCGACTTAAGCATGTCTTTCAGGTACCGCCCCGTGTGGCTCTCTGCCACCTCGGCAATCTCTTCCGGTGTTCCGGTTGCTACAATGCGGCCGCCACCGTCACCGCCTTCAGGCCCTATATCAATCACGTGATCGGCCGTTTTAACAACGTCCAGATTATGCTCGATCACAATCACGGAATTCCCCTGATCGACCAATTCATGAAGCACTTCTAAAAGCTTACGCACATCTTCAAAGTGCAAACCTGTTGTCGGTTCGTCCAGAATATAAAGCGTGCGCCCTGTCGATCTGCGCGCCAGTTCCTTTGAAAGCTTAACGCGCTGCGCCTCACCCCCAGATAAGGTCGTCGCCTGTTGACCAACCTTGATATAGCCAAGACCTACACGCATCAACGCGTCCATCTTTTCGCGGATTGAAGGAACAGCAGTAAAGAACCCCTGCGCGTCCTCGACCGTCATATCAAGCACATCGGCAATCGACTTGCCCTTGAACTTGATCTCCAAAGTTTCGCGGTTATAGCGCGCGCCTTTACAGGTCTCGCAGGTCACATAGACGTCCGGCAAAAAATGCATTTCAATCTTGATAACGCCGTCACCCTGACAGGCCTCACAACGTCCACCTTTGACGTTAAAGCTGAAACGCCCCGGCTTATAGCCGCGCGCCTTGGACTCGGGCATGCCCGCAAACCAGTCGCGAATGGGGGTGAAAGCACCGGTATAAGTCGCAGGGTTCGAACGCGGCGTCCGCCCAATAGGGCGCTGGTCGATGTCGATCACCTTATCAAGATGCTCGAAACCTTTGATCGTCTCGCATGGCCCAGGCGTTTGCCGCGCGCCATTCAATTTCATCGAGGCGTTCTTGAACAGAGTTTCGATCGTAAGTGTCGATTTGCCACCACCGGAGACGCCCGTCACACAAACAAACTGCCCCAACGGGAAATCAGCGGTGACGTTTTGAAGGTTATTCCCTGTGGCCTTCACAACGGTCAGCTTTTTGCCTTTGCCCTTGCGCCGTTTTGCGGGCACGGCAATCTCGCGTGCGCCGGTCAGGTATTGGCCAGTAATTGACGCTTTGTTGTCCATGATTTCCTGCGGGGTGCCTTGGGCTACAACCCGCCCACCGTGAACACCCGCCCCGGGACCAATGTCAAAGACATAGTCGGCTTCGCGGATTGCTTCCTCGTCATGCTCAACCACGATTACGGTATTGCCTTGATCACGCAGGTTTTTCAGTGTTGTCAGCAGACGGTCATTGTCGCGTTGGTGTAAACCAATCGAAGGTTCGTCCAGTACATAAAGTACCCCTTGCAGACCTGATCCGATCTGACTGGCAAGCCTGATCCTCTGGCTTTCCCCACCTGAAAGCGTACCGGAGTTGCGCGATAGAGTTAGATATTCCAAACCTACGTTGTTCAGGAATCCTACCCGCGCACGAATTTCCTTGAGGATCGCCGCCGCGATCTCATTCTTTTGTTTGCTCAATGACTTCGGCACCTCGGTGCACCAGTCATAGGCCTCTTTAATCGACATCTGCACGACTTGCCCCACGTGCAGACCGCCGATTTTTACCGCCAACGCCTCTTCGCGCAAGCGGTATCCGCCGCAGGTTGCGCAGTGTCGGTTGTTCTGGAAATTCTCGAACTCTTCTCGGATCCAGTTGCTATCTGTTTCGCGATAGCGGCGTTCCATGTTGGGGATCACGCCTTCAAAGGCACGCTCTACCTGATAGACGCGTCCGCCTTCGTCATAGCGGAATTTGATCTCTTCTTTGCCGGAACCGCGCAAGAAAACCTCTTGCACCTTGGGGTCCAGATCCTTCCAGCGTGCGTTCTTGTTAAAGCCGTAATGCTTGGCAATCGCTTCAATCGTTTGCAGGAAGTACGGTGACTTGCCCTTGCGCCACGGAGCCAAAGCACCGTCCGCGATCTTCAATGTCACATCAGGTACAACCAGTTGTTCGTCAAAGAACAGCTCTACCCCCAAACCGTCGCAGGACGGACATGCCCCGAAAGGTGCGTTGAACGAAAACAAGCGCGGCTCGATCTCGGGGATCGTGAAGCCGGATACAGGACAGGCGAATTTCTCTGAAAATGTTAGCCGCTCGGGGTCGCCTTCGGCTGGAGCGGTTTCAAGCACCGTGATGCCATCTGCCAAATCCAGCGCGGTGCGAAAGCTATCGGCAAGACGTGTTTCCAGACCTTCGCGCACGACGATCCGGTCGACCACAACATCAATATCGTGGCGGAATTTCTTATCCAACGTTGGCGGCTCGTCAAGTTCGTAGAATTCACCATCCACCTTGACGCGTTGGAAGCCTTGCTTGCGCAGTTCCAGAAACTCTTTGCGGTATTCGCCTTTCCGGTCACGCACAATCGGGGCTAGCAGGTAGCCGCGCGTCCCCTCTTCCAGCGCCATAACGCGGTCAACCATGTCTTGCACCTGCTGTGCTTCAATCGGCAGTCCCGTGGTTGGGCTATAGGGCGTGCCAGCGCGGGCAAACAACAAACGCAGGTAGTCATAAATTTCGGTGATCGTACCAACAGTGGATCGCGGGTTTTTCGAAGTTGTCTTTTGCTCGATCGATATCGCGGGCGAAAGGCCGGAAATGTGATCCACATCAGGCTTTTCCATCATATCCAAAAACTGCCGCGCATAGGCCGACAGCGATTCGACATAGCGCCGCTGCCCTTCGGCATAGATCGTATCAAAGGCCAGTGATGACTTGCCCGATCCCGAAAGCCCTGTAATGACAACCAACTGATCACGCGGAATATCAACGTCGATATTCTTGAGGTTATGTTCGCGCGCGCCGCGAACTTCGATAAATTTCAGCTCAGCCATGACAATTCCTTTGGTCCGATGCAGGACATAAACCACCTTGGCGGATGGTCCAATGGGTTCATAGAACATTAACAGAACATTTGGAAATAAATTCAAACGCACCTAAAAATGCAAAAAGCCCGCCTGTTTGCTAGGCGGGCTTTTCTAGGTCGCAAATTATGCCGCTTACATATGGATCACGCGGTCGTAGGCATCCAGCACACTTTCGTGCATCATTTCTGACAGCGTCGGGTGCGGAAAGACTGTGTTCATCAGGTCTTCTTCGGTTGTTTCCAATTGGCGGCCAACGACATAACCTTGGATCAGCTCGGTCACTTCTGCACCGATCATGTGTGCGCCCAATAACTCGCCTGTCTTAGCGTCAAAGATGGTCTTGACCATGCCCTCAACTTCTCCCAAAGCGATCGCTTTGCCGTTACCAATGAACGGGAAGCGGCCAACTTTGATGTCATAACCCAGATCTTTTGCCTTCGCTTCGGTGTACCCGACAGACGCCACTTGCGGGTGGCAATATGTGCAGCCTGCAATGCTTTCCGGTTTGACCGGATGGGCATGCTTACCCGCGATCAAGTCAGCAACCATCACACCTTCGTGGCTGGCTTTATGCGCAAGCCAAGGGGCGCCAGCGATATCACCAATGGCATAAAGACCCTCGACGCCCGTGCGGCAGAATTCATCGGTGACAACATGGGTGCGGTCAATCTTGACGCCCAGTTCCTCAAGACCCAGACCTTCAACGTTACCCACAATACCGACGGCGGAAATGACAGTGTCAAATTCCATCTTTTCAGTTTTGCCGCCCGTTTCGATATGCGCCGTGACTTTGCCTTTGCCACGGTCCAACTTCTTAACCATGGATTTCTCCATGATCTTCATGCCTTGCTTGACGAACTGCTTCTTCGCAAATGCCGAGATTTCAGCGTCTTCAACTGGCAGCACGCGGTCCATGACTTCGACCACGGTCGTGTCAGCGCCCAACGTGTTATAGAAACTCGCAAATTCAATCCCGATCGCACCAGAGCCGATAACCAACAGCTTCTTTGGCATCTTCTTAGGCTCAAGCGCATGGCGGTAGGTCCAAACCAAATCGCCATCAGCTTCAAGACCGGGCAATTCGCGTGCGCGTGCGCCAGTCGCCAGAACGATGTTCTTTGCAGTTAGCTCGTCCGTGCCCTTGTCGCCTTTGACGGATACTTTGCCTTTGGCGGGGATCATGGCTGTGCCCATGAAGACGGTGATCTTGTTCTTTTTCATCAGGTGGCCAATGCCGCCAGAAAGTTGACCCGCAACACCCCGACTGCGTTTTACGACCGCGTCCAGATCATAATCGATGCCCGTCGCACTCAGACCAAATTCCTTGGCGCGTTGCATCATGTGGAACACTTCAGAGGATCGCAGCATTGCTTTGGTCGGAATACAGCCCCAGTTAAGGCAAATCCCGCCGAGGTTTTCCCGTTCAACGATAGCAACCTTCATGCCAAGCTGCGCACCACGGATTGCAGCTACATAGCCGCCCGGTCCAGCACCAATTACAATCAAGTCAAAGTTTTGCGCAGCCATACACAGGCCCTCCAGTTCCAAATATAGTTGAACACTAAACTACTTTTTGGGTGATCTCTAGTGACCTTGGGTCATATCAGCTACCCGATGGACGCAAGGGATTTATTCGACTGCTGCCTGCTGCGCACGGACGGCAGCGCCATAGCCGCCCGCGTCCAAGAACACCTGCTCAGAGGCAGTCGTCCTGCGGCCCAAAGCAGCATTGCGGTAAGGAAAGCGCCCGAAGTCACGAATGACAGAACGGTGCGCACAAGCATGGTCTTGGTTGTTAATGCCTGTTTGCGGCATGCGTGAATGGATCAGACGCACAGCGCGATCCTGGTCACAAAGGTTTTCAGAATGCATCAATGGCAGGTAGAAAAACTGGCGCCCGGGTTCATCGATTTTCAAGTCCCAATTGCGATCAATTGCCACTTTGGCTGCAGCGCGTGCAAGGTGGTCTGTGGCAAAGGCATCGCCGCTGTCGCGGAACATATTGCGCGGGAATTGATCTGTTAGGATGATGTAGGCAAGGACGCCACTTGGATAAGTCAGCCAAAGCCCCAAAGCGCCTTCGGTGGCTTCGTGCCAAGCTTCCGCGAACCTGTCGCGAATGACCGCATCAAATGCAGCGTCAGATTTGTACCAATCGGGTGGCGCGCATTCATCCAGCCAAAAAGCTAAGACATCATTGGGGTTTGCCACAGTACCGCTCCTTGGTCGTTCAATACCTTGCCCCTAGTCGAAACAGACATGGGGCTCTAAGACAAGAGCTTAGTCGCACCGATCTGCCACATCTTTCTGCGCTGTGACATTGCTCGCGCCCCAAAGACCCAATTCACTTGCCTGCTTTGTCGTCTTCTATGCCTGCGTCAATATATACCTCTTGCGCCAATTCAACGGCGACCGACGTCGATGCGGCCGAGACAGGCGCGTAGGGTGTTGTATCCATATCCAGATCGGTCCGGCTACGTTGGGTCATGCGGTAAAGGCCATATGCGCCGACACCGAACATCAACGTTCCGGTGAACAACCAAAACCCGTTGTTGCCGATCACATCCATCATCACACCAACCGTCAGCGGACCTGTAATCGCGCCGACCCCGTTGATAAACAAAAGCCCACCGGACGCAGATGCCATATCTTCACTCTCGAGGTAGTCATTGGCGTAAGCAATCAGTAGTGCATAAAGCGGGTTTGAAGTGCCCCCAACGATAGCCCCACTGACCAAGATCAACGCGAAAGAGCCGGGAAGCAGAAATGCAATCATTGATCCCGCAGCGCCAATCATCGCCAACCAAATAATCAAGACGCGTCGGTCCATACGGTCAGACAACCACCCGATCGGGTATTGTAACACCAAGGCCGAAATATAGATTGCCGACACAAACAGCGACACCTCGGCCACCGTCAGCCCCACGCGGCTACCATAAACAGCTGACATGCCGAATTGCGCTGAAAAAACGCCACCCAACATGAACATGCCAAAGCAAGCCAGCGGCGATGCCGCGATTAAGCTCTTAATCTTCATGGGTTTTGTTGTCTCGAATGCCGGCATTGGTCGCGCTGAAAGCAGCACAGGCGCAAAGGCCAATGACACCAGGATCGATGGAACAATGAACAGCGTATAACCTGAAATGTCGCCTTGGCTGACAATCCACTGCGCAAAAACAATGCCTGCCATTTGCACGATCATGTAAAGCGAAAGCGACTTGCCACGGTTTTCGTTGCTGGCCGCATCATTCAGCCAGCTTTCAGCGGTGATATAGACCCCGCAAAAGCAGAATCCGATAATAACCCGCCCGACGGCCCATGCCCAAGGATCGACTAATACCGGATAAGAGATCAGAACCGCCGAAATCATCGAACCCAATGCCGCGAAGACGCGCACGTGCCCGACCCTGCGGATCAATTCCGGCGTAAAGCGTGAACTGAACAAGAAGCCCAAGAAATACGCCGACATAACGATAGAAAGCGAAAAAGTACTGAACCCTTCGATCTCGCCGCGCAGACCGAGTAATGTTCCTTGCAGGCCGTTGCCGACCATCAACATGAACATGCCAACGAATAAGGCCCAAGAGCCGGTGAAAACCTGTAGCATGTGGTGCGGCCCTTCGCCTTAATAGACACGCCCTATCACACGATTCTCTTAGGGTTTCACTACACGAATGCGACTCAGTCGCGCATTTTCCCGCCTTAATCGTCTGGCAAAAGTAGCGAGCTGTCCCCATAAGAGAAAAATCGGTATTTTTCCGCTATCGCGTGGTCGTAAATGGCGCGGATTTCACTCGTCCCCATCAAGGCAGAGACAAGCATCATCAGCGTTGATTTTGGTAAGTGAAAGTTCGTCATAAGACCGTCGGCCATCTGGAATTCGAACCCCGGCATGATGAAAATATCTGTTGGTCCGGTCCAAGACTGCATCTGGCCGTTTTTGGCCGCACTCTCGATCAAGCGTAAGGCGGTCGTTCCGACGGGAATAATCCGCCCACCCGCAGCCTTCGTCGCGTTCATCTCGGCTGCGGCCTGCGTTGTTACCTCGCCCCATTCTGCATGCATCTTGTGATCGCGGACGTCATCGACCTTTACTGGCAAAAACGTGCCTGCCCCGACATGCAAAGTCACATGCGTGAATTGCACACCCCGCGCAGCCAATGCATCAAGCAATGGTCCATCGAAATGCAAAGACGCCGTGGGGGCCGCAACAGCCCCAGCATTGCGCGCCCAATAGGTTTGATAGTCGTCCTTGTCTGCTTCATCGGCTGGGCGCTTGGCCGCAATGTAGGGTGGCAACGGCATGGCACCAACTTGGGCCAAAGCCGCATCAAAATCATCGCCTTTAAGGTTGAATTGCAACACCCCCTGACCGTCCTCGCGGCCAACAACATGTGCAGAAAGACTTTCCGAGAAAAGAATCTCTTCTCCGTCTCGCACTTTCTTGAGCGGCTTCATCAAAGCCGACCATGACCCGTCGGCACGCGGTTCAAGCAAGGTCACCTCGATCCGCGCCGCTGTCTCGCCTGCCTCTCCGCTGCGGAGGCGAAGCCCTGATAGTCTTGCGGGAATAACCTTGGTGTCATTCAGGATCAGTCGATCGCCGGGCTGCAGAATGTCAGGTAATTCATTGACGATCCGGTCTGCGATGCGCTGCCCCCGCGCCAGCAAAAGCCGCGCTGAAGACCGCGGCCGCGCGGGCCGTGTCGCGATCAAGCACTCGGGGAGGTCAAAGTCAAATTCGCTTAGTTTCATTGGGAAATATCCGGTGCTGGCCTGCGAAATATTTCTCGGAACATGCCAGGCGTGAAAACCGAAAGCGGGTTCACGCTGACCTGCGGCGCATCAGAACTGCCGGTGATATTATAATTGAAGCCAATCAAACCTTCACCTTTTCGGGTCAAGAACGACCCAATGCTATTAACCAGATAGAAGGGTGACACAACGCCCTGTAGATCAATTTCCTTGTTCGCGAGCGTGTAAATGCCATCCACTGAAATGCCAAGACCCGGACCAACCGCACTTGCTTCTGAAACAATTACTTGTGTCGGTGTCAGCCGAAACTTGGCGTCAACTTTGTCGAAGGCAAGACCTTGTCCATCCATTTGCTGCAATAACCCCACAACACTGATCGCATCCAAAAGCGCTGCCATCGCGGGCGCATCACGGACCCGCAAAGTCCGCACATCCAGCGTTCCGTCAAAATTCCCTGCAGCGCCGGTCGGCAATAGCGACAAATCCAGCGCGCCACCGACCCCGTTGCGCATCAATCCGGCTGCACGCAAAGTTGCTCCTGCATCTTCACTGCGCAATCGCACTGCTGTGCGCCCATCGCGCGGGGCAATCGTGCCTGAGACAGCGGCTTCGCCATTTAATTGACCTTGGAAGTCACCACGTAGGCCGCTTTCGCCACGAAACGCGCCACGGAAATTTGAGAGCGCGATGCCTTCAGTGACTTGAAGACGGTCCAAGTCAACGGTCAAAGGCCCGCTCTCACCCTCGCCTGCGCCAAATTGTGCGCCACGCAAATCAAGTGTGCCACCTGACACCTCGACACCGACAGGTCGGCCGCGACCGCGCCCTGACAAGGTAACTGGCGCATCAAGCCAATTACCAACCTGTACGCGCCCAAAACGGGCCGCTTGAAACTCTCCTTGGTCTGTCAAATCGATACGACCGCTTGCCTGCAAACCAGCGCCGCCGATCTCGAGCCGGTTAATAGAGGGCACCGCGCCCAAAGCCCCCTCAACCCGCAGGTTTCCAGTGGCGTTCGCGGGTTTTGTCCAACCTACTGCGGGCACGGCGAATCTGATCCCCAGTAAATCAGAGGTCAGTGAAAACGTAGGCGG
>JBLHTS010000074.1:0-13622 GCA_047627695.1 Yoonia sp.
CCATGTGGGCATAGTTGCATTGCGTGAAACAGAGAACGCTTCTGCATCGCCAAGATAGTCAAAGCCGCAATTGGTCAACACGCGTGCCGAGCCTGGATTGTCCTGAAACACTTCCGCGAAGATCCGGTCAGAGTTGTGCGGGTTGGCCGCAATCAGGGTGCGCACGGCTTCAGTCGCGAAACCGGTGTTCCAAAACGCAGGCGCTATCCAATAAAAAATCTCGGATTGGGCGCGGTCCATGCGTTCCAGGCTGATCAGTCCCAAGGCTTCTGCGTGGCCAAATGCAGAGCCATCAATCACCCAAACGTCTTCAGAACGGGTAGGATGGGATGCACGGTCAATCATCGCTTCAACGGTTCCGGGCGGCAGCGGATGCGGCATCGCACCGATACCACGGGCAACGCGGTCATCAGCGGCATACATCGAAATCAGACCTGCGTCCGACTTGCGGCATGGGCGCAGCACAAAACGCGCGGCTTCGATTGTGTCCTGAACGATGATATCTTCATGTCGCATTGCTTCCCTCCATGAAAACAAACTTGGTTTAGCGCACACCTATTTACATAAGGTGTCAAAACGATGAAGTTTTGCAGTGCCCATCAAAAGACCGCTACGAACTTCACTAACATTCACGTAATCAGCTTTCGCCAATTAAAAAGGGGACCGGTATGAACCGATCCCCTCAATTAATTTACCTGAGAACTTCGGACTATTCAGCGGCCTCTGCCACTGGGAGAACCGAAATAAAGGTACGGCCCTTGAGGCCTTTGTGGAATTTGACGTTGCCATCAACAGTTGCAAAAATCGTGTGATCCTTGCCCATGCCAACGCCCATACCTGGCCACATCTTTGTGCCACGTTGGCGCATAATGATGTTGCCCGGGATGACAATTTCGCCACCGAATTTCTTTACGCCAAGACGACGACCAGCTGAGTCGCGTCCGTTACGGGATGAACCGCCTGCTTTTTTGTGTGCCATTGGTTTTTCTCCTTAGCCTTTTGCCAGCTCAGCCGCTTGGGCGATCCAGCCTTCACGATCAATGCGACCTTTGAACGACAGTTTCTCGTCCATAGCAGCCACATCAGCTTCCGTCCATGCCGCTATTTGCGCAAAAGATGTCACGCCAGCAGCGTGCAGCTTTTTCTCAAGCGCTGGACCAACACCGGACAGTGCTTTCAGGTCATCAGACCCAGCAGCAGCCGCTGGTGCAGCTTTCGTCTTTGGTGCAGCCTTTGGTTTTTCAGCCTTTGGTTTTTCAGCCTTTGGTGCTGATGCGCGCGCAGCCGCTGCTGCCGCTTTCTTAGATGTAGGTGCGCCATTTGCGCCTGACACTGTCATGATGCCAGCACCAGAAACAGCGGCCATAACGCCGGACTTGTCTGCACCTTTTTCAAGGATGTCAGCAATCCGTACCAAAGTCAGTTGCTGACGGTGGCCTTTCTTGCGCTGCGAACCGTGCTTACGACGACGCTTGACGAAGTTAATCGTCTTTACGCCTTTGATCTGGTCGATCACTTCTGCTTGGACGCCAGCGCCCTCAACAAAAGGTGTACCCACGGTGGACCCTACCATTAGAATCTCGTTGAATTGGATTCTGTCGCCAGCAACAGCAGCCAGCTTTTCGACACGAAGCACGTCGCCAGAGGCAACTTTGTACTGCTTGCCGCCGGTTTTGAGAACCGCAAACATATGTTATTCCTTCATTTCTCGCGTCTCTGAGGCCCCGAAGTCAATTCGGTGTTTGGTACCTGTGGACTGCGCGCCCTTGGACGAATTATCGCATAGCCCCTTACAAGTCCCTTGCAAGGTTGGCGGCTTATGCGATCATCCCCCCTGTAAGTCAAGCCATTAGAAGGTCGAAATACTCATGCGCTGGCCCTTGATCGTAGCCGTCCTTATCACTGCGTGCACAAACGACGCAAACCACGTCGGCAACCCGTTGCTACTGCCTTTCAACGGGATCAGTGCTTCGCTGGACAACGGCGCTTACAGCCAGCGACGTGGGCAGGTCGAACTGACCGTAAAATCAAACTTTCCGGCCATACTGAACGACATCCGTATGGGCAGCGGCCCAACCCTAACTGAGGCCATGAATGTAGCAGGCATCCCCATAACGGACCGCCCTGCCCGCATTATCCAGCTCCAATCCGATATGGCACTTTATGAAAGCACACCCGGGGCATTGGTGACCGCGTTGATGGTTTACAGTTCTTAAAAGCCAGCCAGCAAAGAGTCGCGACGCGCGACCAAATCCCAGAACGCTTTGGACTTTGCGATATCATCTGCCATATCGACCGGAATACCACGCGCCAAGATCCGCTGATAAAGTTCCTGCGGATACCCTGTCATTACGGGTGGGACGCTGACCATCGGATTGATGTCAGCGGCGCGCCCAGCAGCCTCTGCCGGACACCCGCGGGTTGGGTTCCCTTGTGCAGCGCGTACTTCGACCTCAAGCTGAGCAACAGCGGCAAAGTAGATCGCACATTCGGCCTCGATCAGCACCGCTTGCCCCGGATCATCCGCCGGCAGGTCAGGTTGCGGGGCAACGCCGGAAGTCTGATCGCAGGCAGCAAGAAAACAGACTGCTACAAGCGCGTATTTCAGGGGAGGCATGAGGCAAGTTCCTTATCAATGTAAACACATAAGACTACGGCCTTACGCAATGCAAAGATCGTCTGCAATCACAACTCTTGTGTCAACAATAGCCGCGAAATATTCAACCCCAATGCCCGCGAGATGTCTTCAAACATCCCGTCAAAGGCGACAAACAGCGCAGCGGTCAACTGCTGTCCCGCTTCGGTTTTAGAAAAAGCAATGTAGGTTTCCAACTCAGCATCCGACAGCGGTTGGTAGGCCATCAACAAGAACGAATAGATCCATTCTGTGGTGCTATCGCGGATGTCAGGTTCTTGGGCCCAAACATCTTGCAAAGCAGTGTCGCGCGTCACGCCCGCAGGCATTGCACCACCGTCAATCAATCCAGTATAAAACGCATAACTGGAGTTCAGCGATCCAACCACGTTGCTTTCAATTAGATCATTTGCATCTACGAAGTCTTTGACAAGCAGGTACCTTGGCGTTTCATCGCGCATCTGCACAGTGGCGGCTTGGGTGCTTGCCTCCTCGACGGCCTCATTCAACAAGGCGCGGCGCGCGCTCACCTCAAGTGCGATTATTCTTGTGCCGGCCTCTGAGGTGAAAAACGCGAGCATTGCTTCAAGGTCGTCGCCTTGCAGTTCCGTTTCAAATGCATCGCGCACATCGTCCAGCATTGCTTGGGGATCATAGATTGACTGCGCCGCATCCGCCCAATCGCGCACTGCCGCAACAGGAAGCATCTCTTCACCCAATGTCGTGCTATAGGCCAACCCCTCTTCGAGCATGACCTCGACGATATCCGGCAGGCCCAACGCGGTAAATAACTTATCAATCTCCGCGTTAGGCGCAGATTGCGCAAATGCAGGCGCGGTCGTCATCGTTACAATTAAAGCAAATGCAGAAGCGAAGCGTGACATCGATCATCCTTTTGTAGGGGTATATGTGTAATGATATGCATGGCCCGAAACTAATCCAAGGCCGTTGACACAAATGTCAGTCCAGCGGATTGCCCCTTGCGAAGAACTACGCAGCGCAGTAGACGGCCACGTGTCCCCTCGGAGAGGTGCCGGAGTGGTCGAACGGGGCGGTCTCGAAAACCGTTGAGCGTGCAAGCGTTCCCAGGGTTCGAATCCCTGTCTCTCCGCCACCATGCCCCATTCCCCTTTTTCCTTTGATTATATAGCCTTGGAGCATCCGATGGAGGATACTTTAGGAGGATATTGTCATCGACTATCCAGCGACTTCGTTGGCATTAAACAAGGGCAAATACTACGTCCTGCTGACCGTTCCGACCGAGCTTAGGCAGCACTTCAAAGGCCGCAAACAACTGAAGCGATCCACCGGAACAAGTGATCTACGGGATGCCATGCGCAGGCAGCACGGCATTGCAACAGAACTCTATGCACAGCTTGACGCCTGTAAGCCTGATATTCGCGATGTAATCGGTGACCTGCTTGGATGGATTGGTGATGCTGATGAAGTACAGCGCATGGACGACGAGGGACACCTTGAGGGCCTAATGGAACCTAGTTTGGAACCTAGTTATAACCCTTGTCATCATAGTTCTGAGGCAAGGCGCGCTCCGATCTCAGTCAGAAATGGCGGCGGTTTGCTTGCGCAACCGGCGCAAGTGCCAGCGGTAAATGACGGGAGCCAATACATAATCGTAAAACGCCGAAGCGATTTGCCTGATGCCGGGCAGACCTACGGTCCAGGCCAGCCACCTGTACCTTGGCATTTGCGCCCAAAGCACCAGAAACGCAGGTATCCCCGAGGTCAGCTTGCCCTCACGCAACACATAAAGGCGCCGGGCGGCCGTATCAGCATCAAGACCCCAATGCACCCGTGCGTCCGAGTTCAGATCGTCGAACCGGATAGGCAAGCCGTTGCTATCCGCATATTGCGCGTAGTGCCTGATCTCAAAGTTACAGACCGGGCAGCTCGCATTGTAAAGGACGGAGGTTGATGGCTCATTTTTCATAGTGGAGAGATAGGCCGCGGCAAAAGTGTTTCAACACCCACTTTTTCGCGAAGAGATGGATACGGACGCGAACTCGCGCTACGGCGTGATCTCATAGCTTTTGATCCACATTGCGGCCATTCGGCCTCAGCGCAGCGAAAGACCGATCATCGCACTTCGTGTCCGTTGTCGCTACCGGCCCATAGCGAACATCAGGCCACACTCAATGTCAGCTTACCCATTTCCCGAAACCAGACCTGTGCGCATTGTGCAGCATTTTGGATTCCTATCCTAGTCGATGCCGACTAGCGCTTTTTACGAAGCCTCAGCTGAGTCAGGCCAACGCCACACAGGATGATCCCTGCACCTATGTAGGTGCTGAGACTCAGGGTTTCGTTCAGCAGAATGACTCCCAGAAGAATAGCCCAGAGAGGTATGATGTAGGCCACGAGGCTCATGAATATGGGGCCCGCGGATCGGATCAGCACGACGCGCAGCAGAAAGGCCAAGCCAGTAGGGAGTATACCGGCATAGAGCAGCGCCCATGTCGCCCGCTCACCGGTGACCTCTGGCAGTCCTTCCAGCAGGAGCGCGATCGGCGTCAGTGCAATCGTTCCGGCCGTTAGCATACCCGCGGTGAATGCCATTGGAGGGATCGGCGGCGCGCGGCGGATCAGGATGGCACCGACCGAATAGCAGAGCGACGCCGCCACACAGGCAATCTTTGCCACGACAGTACCGCCTGAGGCCTGTCCGGTCAAAACCTCAGGTAGGATCAGAACCAGAAGTCCCACGAACCCAAGGATGACGCCCGCGATCCGGCGCGGACCTATCTGTTCGTCGGGAACGAAGATATACGCAAGGAGCAGCACGAATATAGGGGAAGTGCCCATTGTGATACCTGCAAAGGCTGAGGGTACCCGCTGTATCCCCCAGGCCAGAAGGCTGAATGGTAAAGCGAAGTTCAAAATACCCAAAAGCAGGATGAAGCACAGGGCTTTCGGGTCGTTGATCGCCAGATCTGCCGGACGAGTGACGGCGACGACGGCCAGAAGCGCCAGCGCGCCGATACCGATGCGGCCAGCAGCGACGGTGAAGGGGCCGTATTGCTCTAACGCAACAGCCATTGACATGAACGCGCCTCCCCACACGAAGCTGAGGAACAAAAGGACCGCCCAGTTTCGGGAGGCAGGTGTATTGTGGACCGCGTCTGTCATATCTTGGCAATCGGTTGGTGATTGTTGTGCTTATGAGCCGTTTGAATGTCAGCCGCCAGTCCCGGCATCCTGGGCGGTGCCAGCTATTGGCTTGGTCCTCTACCTTGGGCTCTTTCTAGACCTAAAACAGTAGCGCCGCATCGTAGGTCATCAGTTCAAATGCGCAGTTGGGATCGGCCCAAACCTGCCGTTGACAGCTCAATCTAACGCTGCTGTGCGGCTTTCGCATTGCCGACATTCGTCCTGAGCGCAGCATTTAATCAGGATCAAACGTCGGTGCGCGGACAGAACGAAACTTCCATCTTCGAGCCATTGCGGTCGGGATTTCCCATTCTGTCTTAATTCGTGCGATACTGGTCGCATCTTCTCTCGATTTAGATTTAAACCGCAGCTACGCCGGATATGCGCCCAAGACTTAAACACCGATTGAAAGGAAGCTTGCCATGATCCTCTATCCAATGATTGAACTGCTTGATGGCCGATGTGTTAGCCTATTTCGTGGTCGTACTGAGGAGCCCCAAATCTGGCATCTCGATCCGGTAGCAAAAGCAAAGAGTTTCGCCGCAGCTGGCGCGCAATGGCTACATATCACGGATTTTGATGCTATGTCAGGCGATGAACGCAACGCGGATCTCATCCGCAAGATTATCCTTACGGCAGGCATTCAAGTGCAATTGGGTGGTGGCTTTCGAAGCTTGGAACGCATCGCTTACTGGATCGACCAAGGTGTCGGGCGCATTGTTGTCGGGACTCTGGCCTTGCTTCAGTCCGACATCGTTAAAGAGGCCGCAAAGCTTTTTCCCGATCAGATCGTGCTCGCGGTTGATGTCTATGAGGGGTTGGTAGTTAGCGATGGTTGGCGAGAGAAAAGTTCCTTTACGCCTTCAGCATTCCTAAAAGCATTTGAAAACGTTCCTTTCGCGGCGATCATCGTGACCGACATTGATGCAGACATTGGTGATGCCGAGGACAGTCTTGCCTTGATTACGCAACTCGCTAGTGAAACGCGGACACTGGTAATCGCAAGGGGGCTGGCGCGGACGCTCGATGACTTGTCGCGACTGAAATACGTGCCGTTTGTCTCAGGGGTCTTGATTGGACGTGCCTTGTTTGATCGGAGCATCGATATGGAGGCTGCGATGGAGATTTTCAAACCTAACGGAGAGGGTCGGGCCAAATTCATCTGAGATGATTTTGGCGGCTTGAGGACTTGTTGAGCGATCAGCCTTCGTACGTTTAAAACCCCAATGGATGAGCTGTTTTTACCTGCCGCGAACGGCCCTAACCGGCCGCTGAACACGACTGCCTATTGCTACGGTGCAGCCCGTAGAAGCAGCCATTGGTGCATGGTGCAGCATTTTTGTCGGCTGAAGCGTCGGTGCGCGGACAAAACAGACGCGCTTTATTCCTACCATGCACCTAAGCATGCAAGGTGAGCAGAGCAGCTACATTGGGCCGTGGCCAACAACACCGAGCGAGATCGCGTGCTTGTATCGACTTCCTCCCATTCTTTGGAGCGGGGCATCAATGGCAATAGCTCGACGGCTTGCACAATTTGAGCCCGCCTTGCGGCTGCGCTTCTCATGGCGCGATGTGTTACACTGGTTTGGAGCTCGGTATTCGGAGGTGATGCAATGGAAAACCTTAAGAAGTCGATTGACCTGTTATATAATGGCGCAAGTAAAAAGGCAGCGATGTTTCGCTACCTACTGATCAGCTTTGACGTCTCCACAATCGTGTTCTTTATCGCCACTGTACATCGTGACCCGACGCCCGCGATCCTTGCCGCTGATTTTGTTATCGGCGCACTAATCTTGGCCGACTTTCTCTCACGCCTGTGGATTGCCCCCAATCGAGCGCGGATGCTTCGCCAAATCTATACTATAACGGACGTTGTCGTCATCTTGTCGCTCTTGCTGGCACCGCTGGTATCGCAGAGTTTTGGTTTCTTAAGAGTCTTGCGGACCTTGCGCCTGCTGCACTCTTACCACGTTCTGCGCGACCTGCGCCGCGACACGCCGTTCTTCCGCCGCAATGAGGATGTCATCGTAAGTTCAGTTAATCTTGGGGTCTTCATCTTCTTCATGAGTACCCTCGTTTTCGTGCTGAGGGCTGACCATAACCCAGACATCGTCGGATATGTAGATGCGCTCTACTTCACTGTGTCCGCACTGACGACCACTGGCTTTGGCGATATCGTCCTGAATGGCTCCATAGGAAGGCTCTTGGCAGTGGTCATCATGGTCGCTGGTGTCGCCTTGTTCTTGCGTCTGGCCCAGACCATTTTCCGGCCCAACAAGCTGCGTTACAAGTGTTCGGAGTGCGGCCTCAACCGGCACGAAACTGATGCGGTACACTGCAAGCATTGTGGCCATCTGCTCAAGATCGAAACAGGAGGCGCCTCCTGAATTTGATCTATGGCCCACCTTGGTGAGGTCGACGATCGTCCTGTTTTGTGGTGTCGTCAAGTAAGCATGCACCCCCATTTCATGGATAAAAACTACAAGCTGGCTACCTCAGAAGCCAAGGCTGCCGATTGCATTAATTATGGCAAACGACGGCTTCTTTCCATTAATGTTCGTCTGTGCATGTAGCGGCATATTTCATAATGGGCTCTTTCCAGTCATTCTCCGCCCAGCAGTATTTCGCCATTTTGGGCAATTTTCTGCGTCACGAACGGCCCGTAGCAGAACTTGGTTCAAGCCGCAGCTAATGACGGCATCTAGCCCAAAGTAGCCTTGCTCTTCGTTAACTTATCTGCCCCATCGCCTGACCTATTGGCTAGGCGATGAGGCAAAATCAAGCAGCGTCGATTCCGACAATCTCGATCGCAAAGTTCAGGTCCCGGCCCGCAAGTGGGTGGTTTGCATCCAGCGTCACTTCGGTTTCTGCCACTTCTGCAACCGTCACCGATACAACTTGGCCATCCGGAGTTTGCATCTGCAATTGCGTGCCAAGCTCAAGCGGGATCTCCCCGGAAATCTGTTCGCGCGGGACCGCTTGACGTGCGTCTGGATTGCTTTCGCCATAAGCCTGCGCACAAGGCACGTTCACGTCCTTTTTGTCACCAACGGCCATGCCGGGGATAGCGGCATCAAGCCCTGCGATAATCTGACCGGAACCTACCACAAACTCGAACGGGTCGCGCCCCTCGGACCTGTCGAACATATCGCCGTTATTCAAAGTACCCGTATAAGATATTCGGACTGTATCGCCTGCTTTTGCCTGAGCCATTTGTTTTCGCATCCTTCTATAAATTTTCGCGTGCACAAGCTATGCTCTGGCGGCCAGCATTGCAAACGCATTACCCCTTTATGTCGGCAGCTCAATAACTGTCGAAGGCGTGCTGTCAGACAAATTCTAGCCAGTCTTAGTTAGCCCGCAAATGCCGGAACTTATGCTGTTGCAGTACTTTCAATTGACGCGTCAGTTGGTCGGTCCGCGCTTTGGTTTGCCGCTTAACAAGGGCAAGAGTTTGCGTTTGCAGGCTATTTATCAAGCGAGTCCGGTCCTTAATTAAGCCCCCTCTAGCACCGAACAACTGCCTAAGATCAAACTGTTCCCTATCAACAGGCTGATCTGGCTCCAGGGATAAGGCATTGCCAAAGTTGGCGAGCATGCGTGCGTCCACCGCATCCGTTTTTACCCGTGTTCCGCATGCCTGCGCGAACCGCCGTGCCTGCAAGGGATTGACCTTTACCAATGGGAATTCCCCTGAAAATGCGCGTTCATGACTCCTGTGATATGGACCCGTCGCCTCAAACACGACACGGGCGGGCATATCGCAATCCAGCCACGCCGATAGTGTATGAAATCCACGAGGACTGTTGGGAAACGTCGCTGTACCCCCATCGCTCAGTCGATGCGCATCAAGGAAGTCTTTTGAGATATAGGTGCCTATGCTTTCATTTGTCATCATCGTCATATCCTATGCTTGTCGTGCAAGCTTACCCGCTTGCGCATCCGTTCAGGCCTCATGCGAAGACGGCGGCTGATCGTACTCAAAAACGGTCCTTCACGACCAAGCCCAAAGCGATCCAGCCGCCGCAACTGCCCGAAGAAAAAACTATCTTGGGCAATGGCTCAATCTTTGCAGATCAATGAGAGTTTTATAAGACAAGCCCAAAATGCAGAATGCTGCATTCTGCACCAAAGTCAGCGTCTGTGATCTTTGCCAAAAAGTGTGACAAAGCAGACCCAGATTTATCAGAGTCTTTTGACACAATATTTCTCTGCACACCAACGACCTCTATACGAGACTTATGACCGTCGGAAATGCACTGACGGACCATAGAGCAGCCCTGGAACAGTTTCTGTCGATGGAAATTTCAGATATGCCTGTTTTATGGATATCGTTCTGATCACCGCAGTTATCGCGTCGCTCTTCCTCGTCATCGGCGCGGCAGAACCGTTGGCCGCGTGGCTGCGGCTTCCTTACAGCGTTATCCTTGCCCTACTGGGGATCATTATCGCGTCAGGGGCGATCTTCTTTTTGCGCACGGAATTGACCGATGCGCTAAATCCTGTGGCCGAGGCCATACTTGGTCTGCCGATCAGGTCGAACGTCTTCCTTTATGTCTTCCTACCGACACTCCTGTTTCAGGCAACATTGGGGATGAACCTGCGCCGGATGCTGGATGATTGGGTTCCAATCATGGTTCTGGCGGTTGTCGCGGTGGTCGTTGCTACGCTGAGTGTCGGTTATGCGTTGTCGTGGGCCAGTGCGTTGCCTTTGGCGGCATGTCTTTTGATTGGCGCAATCGTGTCGACAACCGACCCATCAGCAGTTGTCTCGATCTTCCGGTCGATTTCGGCGCCGCGGAGGCTTGTCAGGATCATCGAAGGCGAAAGCTTGCTGAACGACGCCGCCGCCATTGCGCTTTTCGGGCTGTTCATGGGCTTTGTGATGCTGGGCGTTCCCGATCCGGAACTTGGCGACGCACTTGCCCGTTTTCCGGTCCTGATCGCCGGAGGCGCAATCACCGGTTGGTTGGCCGCACGCATTGCAATCTGGATCATGGCGTCATTTGGTGCGCACGAACTTGCGTTGATTTCGGTCTCCGTCGCTCTTCCGTACCTTGCCTATATCGGTGCGGAACAAAGCATCGGCGCATCGGGTGTGATCGCCGTCGTGACGGCGGGGCTGACGCTCAACCTGACCGGGCCAGGCCGGCTGCCACCGCAAGCCTGGGCCAACCTGCGCGAAGTCTGGGACCTGCTTGCACATTGGGCAGGCGCGCTGATCTTTATTCTGGCCGCCCTCCTCATCCCCAGGTTGCTGGAAGATGTCAGGTTCAGCGATTTCATCCTGATTGGTGTGGTTATCATGGCGGCGATGGCGGCGCGCGCAGTGGTCCTGTTTGGGCTCTTGCCATTGCTGACTTTCCTGCGCCTATCGCCTTCTGTCGAACGTCCCTACCGCACAGCAATTCTTTGGGGTGGGCTGCGCGGGGCCGTCACACTGGCACTCGCACTTGCCGTAACCGAAAGTTTCCGTGTCCCCGTCGAAGTCAAACGTCTCGTCGGTATTTTAGCGACAGGCTTTACGCTCTTTACGCTGATTGTGCAGGGAACAACGCTTCGGTTCGTCATCGGTTGGCTTGGGCTTGACCGCTTGTCACCACTCGACGAGGCGATGTCGCGGCAGGTGGTTGCCGTGGCGCTTCAGACTGTGCGCGAAGACGTTGCGCGCACAACCGAAGACTACACACTGACGCATGATATCGTGCGCGCGGAGGCCAAGATATTCGGCGAAAGACTGGATACGGCAATAAGGACCGCCGAAGACAACGACGATATCCTCGACCGGGACCGGATCACTTTGGGTCTTATTGCGCTTGCGGGGTTCGAGCGTGACACGATCCTTGCGCGGGTTCGGGAACGAATGATCTCGGCACGTATGGCCGAGCAGAATCTGTCTGATGCTGATCGCCTGATCGAGGGTGCGCGTTCGGGCGGGCGTAGCGGGTATCAGCAAACCGCCCGTCTGTCTGTCGCTTATGGCAGCACTTTCAGGGCGGTCGTTGTGTTACACAACAGATTGGGCCTTTCGGCTCCGCTGGTCCGCATGACCGCTGATCGCTTCGAGCTCTTGCTTTCTCAAAGATTGATCATGCGCGATCTTGGTACCTTCGTCGACGGGCGCATTCGTCGAATCCACGGCCGCAGGATCGCAGATCTCCTCCATGAACTCCTCGCACGGAGGATCGAGACGGTCGAAACCGCGTTGGAAGGACTTCGGCTGCAATATCCGGGCTATGCCGAAGAACTGGAACGTCGCTTCATCCGGCGTACGGCCCTTCGATTGGAAGAGCGAGAGTATGTAGCAATGCGCGAAGACGGTTTGATTGGTGCCGAAGTTTACAAAACGTTGATGCAAGGCTTGGCAGCGCGGCGAACCGCAGCGGAAGGGCGTCCGCCACTCGATATTGCGATAAGGCGGGTGGAACTTATCAGGCTCCTCCCGTTGTTCGCCGGCTTGGATGACGTTGCCCTTAAAAAACTAAGCAAGGCGTTACAGACCTTCTATGTCAATGCAGGCACTGTCATTGTTCAAAAGAGTAACGAGGTGAAGAGTGTTTTCTTCATTGCCTCTGGTGCAGTTGAACTGGAAAGCGCGGGTCAAACGTGGCGGTTGGGCAGGGGAGAAATGTTTGGACAGGTCGCCGCACTGACAAGGAATGCACGTCGCGCCGAAGTTCGCGCAATCGCGCCCTCCACGCTTCTCGTGCTGGACGTCACGCGATTTCGCCAGATGCTCGCCCGAAGTGCCGTTTTACAGGCAGCGGTGCGTGCAAGCGCTGAGCAACGGGGAATTGACCCCGTCGTTCTGCTGGCAGAAGTTATGAAACAAAAATAGGCCGTCGCACGGCTGAGGTTCACGCTATAGACATCTAAAGATAGAGGAGGTTCCAAAACAGGCTATGTGAGGTTTTTAGACTGCTGTTTGCGGGCGGCGAGAAAGCGCCTGATACAGACCGTTTGCGATGTTATACTGCTCGTCTTCTTGCAATCACATTGGTTTGACACAATTTATAACCTATAATTACAGTCGCTTACTTTGTGCTGCGGCAGCAGGCGAAATGCTTTGTCTCGCAGCAAAAAGGAGATGGTGGGTCACCATCATGATCACATCATCGACAAATGACGTTGCGCCTGGAACACTTGGCCAGATAAACACGCCCGATTATTTTCAGGAACTTCGGTCAGACGTTGACCCCTTCGTGGCAAAGCACTTCAGCTGGACTGGAACGCTTCGCCATCATCTCGACGCACTGGGCTGGGGTATCTTGCGGGACCCTATCAATGTTGTGTTGTCGCCGGTCTTCGTGCTGACCCGTATCGCGACGTATGCTTGCCGCCGCATCGGTTGGCGTCGCGGGGGGGAATGGCTGGCACGTTGCCGCATCCTGCTGCGCACTTCAGTCGCCCGACGGGTCGAAACCTGCATCGTGAGCGAACTTCTTGGGTTGCCAGTGGCCAGTGGCAATCCCGCTGCAGACCAAAATGAACTGGAGCGTGCCATCCTTGCCGCGCCGCAGTTTCGTGAAATCCTTCGCCAATGCGAAAGTGCTAATGATGCGCAAGCTCTGAGCCGTCGCGTAGTGGGTGCAGTGTCAGAATATTCTACTTTGCAGATGTGAGACATTCTAACTTTGTGGCGACACAGCATTATCGCAAAATCAATCTTATGTTAAATTGACTTGTTCGGTCTACTAAGCTGCTTGCAGTGGCCACCCATCTCAGTTGAGGCTCTGTCACCGCCTCTGGACCTGTCGCGGTTTGATGCCGCTCCTTTGATAGCATTTACTGCAACAAAGGAGATGAACTATGGGACTGAAAC
>JBLHTS010000075.1:0-13359 GCA_047627695.1 Yoonia sp.
CGCATGTCACAACTCAAAGCGGTCATGTATGCCCAGAGTTGGTTGCGGGATTATGATTTTGACCCAAGAACTTTAGGTAACGAGCATCAAGATGCGCCAGTCAGTGATGGCACGCGCAAATGCCGATATCGAGGTGTACCAGCAAGACCCCAGCTTCCCACGGGAGTCGTCGCCTGACCTCGCAGAGATTATGAAATTCGCGTATGCTTATCGGGCGTCCATGTCTGTTGACGCGCGGACAATTGAGGCCCCGACCGAACTCACCTTATTTTTGGCAGGATCGGATCGTTCCCCCCCCCACTGTTCAGACATCGTTGATTAACAGGGGGTTAGTTTACCACTGGCAGTCGAATTGAGAATCGCACCCAATCGTTGCAGCCGGTGTGCGGTCGAACGCCAAGGCAGGCGGGTGGCCATAGTCCTGCGCAAGTGCCGCGCCGATCCGGCGAACCGTTTCAGGAGATATATTAGCAGTTTGCGACATGGCATATGTAATGCGCCGCGCACGATCAACGGGGGTCTTTGACAGGACTTCGGCCGCTTTGGAAAAGGTAGCTTGGAAATTGCTACCGCGCAGACAGCGATACTTTCAGCCTGCATGATCGCGATTATCTGCGCAACACTTAGACCGTTGATTAAAGTCTAATGATCGCCATTGCGCACGCTCGCAAGTTGACTGCGCAAGCGGTCTGCCAGCAGCGGGCTAAGGTGATCGGCAAGGACAGAGACAGCGCCATCGTGACTGCCGGGGGCCGTAAGACCAACCGCTTCAAGTTCTGCGGCGAATTCATCGGCGACGGCAGCGACCGCGTCACGATCTACCCGTCGCAAAGAACCAAGCTCACGTGTAAGGATCAATAGCAACTGTTCGGGAAGTTGATCGAGCGAAAGGGCAGTTCCATCCCCGATCAACATCTGCACGACCATAGCCGCTTTGCGGCGACGGGTTGATGTAGACGTATCAAAAACGGGAGGAGCATTGTTCATGCCGTTTATGTAGCGGCATGATCGTAAAGGTTCTGTTGCGACCAGAGCATTATGAGCCGGGGTGGATCACCATAATGGACATCTTCTTTAGATGCTCAATGGTGCTTGCATCAAGATGTGCGGTCTCTGCGGTGTGATTGTGAACTTCAACAACCCCCGATTGCAGTTCTTCGATTTCCGCATCGGTGAATTCACGGTCGGTATGTGAAAAGCCACCGAGACTACAGCTGTCACTTGAGACCGTCGCAATCACAACACCATACTTCATTCCATGATCTGCCGCCATTTTCATCACGCCGGACGAATCATCCAAACCAGACCAACGCTGTGTGCCTGTATGTTCAAAACCCCAAGCAACCATAGGATCAACAATGATCAGACCATTGCTTGAGTAGTAGTCCAGCCGTGACTTAGGATAAGTCTGAAACACGAATTTTGGCGCCATGAATTCAAGATGAAAGCCCTAAGCATAACCGCCGGGCGCAAGACTATTGATCCTTCCAGGCGTTTCACTTATCTCAAAATGGGTAGCGTTCATGTTTTGTAACTCGCTTTACGGTTGCCAAGTCCCTTGTCGTTACAATAGTGTGAGATGGATTGGGTTAATCGAATAATAGTGTAAATGCCATTGCGGTAACAAGTGCCTTGTCTCAAGTAGTTGCTTATACAGGGAAATGCATGTCAAACCTTCTTGGTCCAGAAGAGATTGGGCAACTTGCACCTTCGGGCCACTATATAGCGTTACGCATTGGTTTTGCGTTTCCGATGGAAGAAGTGAACGCGCTCTCGCCCGAATGGATTAGCCACTATTCCAAGCAGCGTTTTGCGCTATTTGATCCAGTTCTGAGGTGGGCCTACAGCAATACCGGCGCGATACGTTGGAGCGAATTCACAATGGATGACCCAAAACGTGTCATTGCACAGGCCATCACATTTGGAATGCGGTTCGGGGTGACAGTATCTGTTTTTGACAGCAGCGCCGATGCACAGCGTTCATTTGCGTCGTTTACGCGGTCCGACCGCGAGTACAGTGATCTAGAGGTAAAGCTTTTGCAGGCATACCTGAAACGACGTCATACCGAAACGGCACCGCCGACGAATTTGACAAAAGCTGAACTTGAAGCGTTGGGAATGGTCAAAGACGGTCACCGACTAAAAGAAATCGCCTTTGAGTTGAACGTCAGTGAAGGTGCAGTTAAACAACGCCTCAAGAATGCAAAACTGAAACTTAGGGCCAAAACAGGCACGCAAGCAGCGGCATTGGCCAGTCAATACGGGCTAATCTAATTAAAGTTCAGTCTTTTTTCTATCCTCCATACAATTAAGGCTTAATTGTACATGCTGAGGTAGCATTACGTTTGATGGTAGTGGGGACCGACTTCAATCAGTTTATAAACAGAGAGAAAAGACATGGAGAATATCACTTTCAACCTTACGAAGCTCCACAAACATGGATCTGCGTTTTTTGAGTTTTTTGCATTACGCAAGCAGTTCTTTGTTGACTAGCTTGGCTAGGACATTCCACACGATGACGACGTGGAAATGGATCAATACGATAACCCAAAGGCATATTATTCGTTGGCGATCCAGAGCGGTAAAGTCGTGGGCGGCATGCGCGCTATGGCGACAACTGCCCATTGGGGTTCGCATACGTATATGCTACGTGATGCGGTCGACGGAAAGTTGATTGGGATTCCAACCAACACTCTGCCCGAAGCGGAAGTCACGCCTACCATTTGGGAGGCAACCCGCATCGTGATTTCCGACGAAATCGGCACCCATGCCGAGCGTTCCAAATGCCTTGGTTTGCTACTCAATGGTGAAGTCACGCAGGCCAAATCGCAGGGTGCAACCGAGATCATGGCACTTTGCCCGCCTGTGTTTGCACGGACGATGTGTCAGCTTGGCTTTCCAGTGCATGTCATCGGTGAACCCTATGTCAATATGCACGACAACCGTAAGTACGTTGCGATGAAGGGTAAACTGGACGGCGTGACTTGGCAAAGCCCAGCACCGACCGTTGCTGTAGCACCAGAAGCAATCGCAGCCGAATGACCCGTAGCGGGTTTCAACCGCGAACAGACAATCCTGTCAGCCAAAGCTTTGGCTGAAGCAGGCCCTCTTACGCCTTAGCGTGTCCCAAATACGCGCGAAAAAATAGTATCAACGTTTTTCAAGTGATATCCGAGATCGAATTTGTCTTCGATCTCGCCGGGAGAAAGTGCGTCCACGACTTCTTGATCTGCAAGCAATTCGGTCTTGAAATCGGCGCCTTTCTCCCAAACTTTCATCGCGTTGCGTTGCACCAAACGGTAGGCGTCTTCGCGGCTAACGCCTGCTTGTGTGAGGGCCAGAAGAACCCGCTGAGACATGATCAAGCCGCGAAATTTATTCATGTTTGCCAGCATGTTATCGGGGTATATCACCAGTTTTTCGATCACGCCTGCAAGGCGGTGCAACGCGAAATCAAGGGTGATCGTGGTGTCAGGACCAATTGCGCGTTCAACCGATGAGTGGCTGATGTCGCGCTCGTGCCAAAGGGCCACGTTTTCCATCGCGGGCACCACGGACATGCGCACCAGACGCGCCAGACCGGTCAGGTTTTCGGTCAGAACAGGATTGCGCTTGTGCGGCATCGCGGATGATCCTTTTTGACCTGCAGAGAAAAACTCCTCGGCTTCCAGAACTTCGGTGCGCTGCATGTGGCGGACTTCGGTAGCGATGTTTTCGATGCTGGATGCAATCACGCCAAGGGTCGCAAAGAACATAGCATGGCGGTCGCGTGGGATGACTTGTGTGCTAATCGGCTCTGGTGTCAGGCCAAGCTGGGCGCAGACGTGTTCTTCGACGGAGGGGTCGATGTTCGCGAATGTACCGACAGCGCCCGAGATGGCACCGGTTGCGATTTCGGCGCGGGCATTGACTAGACGCGCGCGGCCGCGGTCCATTTCTGCATAAAAGCGTGCGAATGTCAGACCCATTGTTGTGGGCTCTGCGTGGATGCCATGGCTGCGGCCGATGCGAACTGTGTCTTTGTGTTCGAACGCGCGGGTTTTGAGGGCGGCCAAAACGCGGTCCATTCCTGTGATCAACAGATCAGTTGCGCGGACCAGTTGCAGATTGAATGTGGTGTCCAGCACGTCGGAAGACGTCATGCCCTGATGCACGAAACGCGCGTCGTCGGAACCAATATGTTCGGCAAGGTGCGTAAGGAACGCGATGACGTCATGTTTGGTCACCGCTTCGATTTCATCAATGCGAGCCACGTCGAATGTGATGTCTTTGGCTCTCCAGACCGCTTCGGCGTTTTCTTTGGGGATCACACCGATTGCGGCTTGGGCGTCACA
Organism: Yoonia sp.; assembly: GCA_047627695.1. Classification (GTDB taxonomy): domain Bacteria; phylum Pseudomonadota; class Alphaproteobacteria; order Rhodobacterales; family Rhodobacteraceae; genus Yoonia. The sequence goes on from JBLHTS010000075.1 coordinate 4,335, forward strand.
GGCGTGTGCCTCGATCTCGTACCAGATGCGGAATTTTGTGGCTGGCTCCCAAAGGGCGGTCATTTCTGGGCGGGAATAGCGAGGGATCATGGCATTGCACCTTTATCAGGGGGTGGGCAGGGAATTTCCCTTGCGTCATAAGGGGGCGGGGCCAAACCCTCAAGGGAGAGATTGCATGTTAACCCAAGTCGATTTTGCAGGGGTGTGGCTATTGCGGCGTCAGATTGACGACCGTTTCAGCAAGCAGACCGGTGAATTTGAGGGGACTGCAACCTTGTCTGATAATACGGACGGCGGTCTGATCTATGATGAAAAAGGTACCATGCAGCTTGGCGATGGGCCAGTTATGACCGCCGAGCGTCGCTATCTATGGGCTTTCAGTGCGGGCCATATTGATGCGGCCTTTGCGGATGGTGCACCGTTTCACCGCTTTACGCCCGCGGGTCATGTGGCGGGTACGGATCACCCATGCGGGGCGGATTTCTATACTGTGCGCTATGATTTTAGGGCTTGGCCGGTCTGGTCTGCGGTCTGGACGGTCACTGGCCCGCGCAAGGACTACGTGTCGACATCCGTCTACACGCTTGCGCCGCGCCCTAGCATAGGCAATAAAACCTCAACGCAATAATAATAATGGAGAGTGGCACATGGCCCTCGCGCTCAACGATAAAGTTCTGACAGAGGCCTTTGGCCCATCCGAAGGCACAGCACTCCGCGTCAAGCAGGCGCTGATGGTGGTTTTGGGGATCATGGCACTGGCGATCTTGGCGAAAGTGAAAGTGCCCGTTCCAGGCAGCCCAGTTGCATTAAGCATGGGTACTTTTGCTGTGCTGACGATAGCCGCTGCATATGGTCCACGATTGGGACTGACAACCATCCTTGGATACATGATTGTAGGGATGCTAGGCTTTGATGTGTTTCAGAGCTCGACTGCTGAACTCAATGGTCTTTCCTATATGATGGGCAGCACTGGCGGCTATCTTGTTGGCTACGTTCTTGCCACGCTCGCCTTGGGCTGGGCGGCACGCGCTGGTTGGGACCGTTCGGTTCTGATGATGGCTTTTGCGATGTTGCTAGGTAACGTGCTGATCTACGTTCCAGGTGTTGCTTGGCTGGGTGTGCTGTATGGCTTTGACCAACCGATCCTTGCTTGGGGCCTGACACCGTTTTTGATCGGTGACGCGCTGAAGCTGGTTCTTGCAGCGCTGCTGGTGCCTGCGGTTTGGAAGATGCTGGGCAACGCACGTTCTTAAGTCTTACGCCAATTTGAATTTGAAAAGGGCGCTGCAATTTGCAGCGCCCTTTTTTGTTAGCCAAGCACTGTTGTGACGGTCGATGATCGCTCAAGCGTGCTGTGGACGGGGCATTTATTCGCAATCTCAAGCAATTTTGCGCGTTGTTCGGCATCCAGATCGCCATTGAGATGGATAATCCGTTCGAAATGATCGACTTTCGCACCCGGGTCTGCCGCATCGGCGGTGTGTTCTTTGGCATGGGTGATGTCGACGCTGATTCCTTCCAAAGGCCAGCCTTTGCGCCGCGCGTACATGCGGATGGTCATGGACGTACAAGCTCCCAGACCTGCGGCCACAAACCCGTAGGGCGTCAGCCCTTTGTTGGTGCCGCCGAATTTTGCGGGTTCATCGGCCAGCATGTGATGGGGTCCAGATTGGACGTCTTGCAAGAACCCGTTGGCATCCGCCTCTGTGACGCGCATTACGCCTTCGGGGGCTACGGCCGCTGGGGTCGGCTCTGGCAATTTCAGATAGCGCTTGGACCATGCCGTGATCACGTCTGCTGCATATTCCGCATCCTCTGGGCGCGTGATCAGGTGGTCGGCATCGTCCAATGTGACAAAGCTTTTGGGGTGCTTGGCCGCCAAGAATATACTGGACGCATTTTCGATCCCGACAGTTTCATCGCGCGGCGCATGCAGGACCAGCAAAGCAGCACCTAGTTTCCCGATCGCTGTGGTTAAAGCGGCCTGCGAGATGTCTTCGACAAAGCCTTTTCCGATGCGGAAGGGGCGACCGCCCAACGACACCTCAGCCACACCTTGATCGATGATCTGCGTAAGTGCATCGGCGAAATTGTGGGTGACATGGGACGGGTCAAAAGGCGCACCGATGGTCACCACTGCCTTGATACTGTCCATCTGCGGTGCGGCTTTCAGTACAGCGGCACCACCTAGCGAATGACCGATGATGAGGGAGGGCGGGATGCCACGGTCCACCAGTGCTTGGTGTGCTGCCAGCAGGTCATCGACGTTGGAGGTAAAACTGGTGTTCTCAAATTCGCCTTCGGAATGCCCAAGGCCGGTGAAGTCAAAGCGCAGCACTGCAATGCCCATCGACGACAAACGGGCCGAAATCCGGCGGGCTGCGGTGATGTCTTTGGAACAGGTAAAGCAATGGGCGAATATCGCAGTCGCGAGATGCGGGCCGTTGGGCGTATCAAGACGCGCAGCCAGCATGTGGCCTGCGTGGCCTTTGAAGCGGAGTTTTTCGGCTGGCATGGGCTTGGCCTTTCTTGCGATTGGCCTCTTACATGGCCCGCCCGAGCCAAACCGACAACCCGCGTTGCCACGCGGTCGCGGCAAGGTGAGAGATGTTACCGCCCCATCAGCGCCGGATCATGGGGGTATTTGGTCAGGTTCTCGTAGCCGTCCTCGGTTATCAGGACTTGGTCTTCCAGCTTGATCGAAAAGTCGCCACCCTCGGGGCTGATCAAAGCTTCGACGCAAAGCGTCATGCCTGGTTGGAGTTCGTAGTCAAAAGACCCCTCCACCCATTGATTGGGGTAGGCCACAAGGGGCCATTCATCACACAGTCCTACGCCGTGCATCAGGCAACCATATTTTAGCTTTTGATATTTGTCCGGTAGCACATGGGTGTTGTGGGTCAGATCCCGCAACGACACGCCGGGTTTGAGCAGATCCATGTTGTACCGGATGTGTTCGACACCAACTTGCATCGCTTCGATCATATCGGGGCGCGGCTTATGATCGCCGATCCACCATGTCCGGCTGATATCGACGCAAATGCCGTAAGCGCCGATCAGGTCGGTATCGAAGGCCACGATTTCGTTGTTCTGCACGATCCGCCCGCCACATTCCTGGAACCACGGGTTCGTGCGGGGCCCCGATGACAGCAGCCGCGTTTCAATCCATTCGCCACCACGCCGTATGTTTTCGGCATGTAGCACCGCCCAGATATCATCCTCGGACATATTTCCTTGGGGCACACCTGTGCGGGCGGCGTCCTCCATTGCGAGACAGGCGACTTCGCAAGAGTGGCTGGCGCAGCGCATTGCAAAGATTTCGTCCGCACCTTTGATGCTGCGCGCTTTCTCGGTCAGTTCTTCGCCGGGGTTGACGTCGAAGCCTACGGCCTCTAGCGCGCGTAGCCCGTGCAGCATGGGCTTATCGACACCAAGGCGGCAGTTACCGCCGCTATGTTCGCGGATCAGATCACGCACTTCATTGGCAAATTTATCGGCGGCAGGGGCAAGCTTGTCGCCTCGGTCGAAATAAAACAGGTCCGCACCGCTGCGTTGTTCGGCAACCAACGGGTTGAATTTGCTTAGGAACATTGCGTTCTTGTAATCCCAAACGACCATATAGCCGTCTGCACAGACAAGGCAGGCGCGAAACGGGTTATGGGTGTTCCAAAGCTGCATATTGGTGCTGTCGGTTGCGTAACGGATGTTGAGCGGGTCAAACATCAAGATGCCACCATAATCACGTTCGTTGACTGCATCGGTCAGACGCTTGTGCCGCCATGCGCGCATGCTGGGCAAGTGTGGCAGTTGCAAGCCGGCAGCAGCCCATTCGTTGAAAGCTAGCTGGGTCGGCCCGATCTCGACACGGTCTTGATCGTTTGGGCTGCCGTCACCCAGCGTTACGCCGCGTGTGGGGTCAATTTTGCGAGTATCGCGGTAGTGGGTGTTCATCGCGTTTCTTTCGACGTTGATAGGTCGATTATGCGCGGAGATTGTTTGGGAGATTGTCAGAAATCGACATTTTTAGGTCAGTGGATGGTGCAAACTGTCCTCAAGGCGGATTTGACTATCGAAGGTTAACCAGAACAATCCCGATTGCTGCAATGATCCAGAACCAGCTTTTGCCTGTTGCACTTGCTTTGGTCACATTGTCTTGCGCCTGATCATAAACTTTGGTTGCCGCCCGTGCTTGTTGTTGGGCCGCGCGCGCTTCGGGCTTCCCATTTGTACCTCCCCAAGGTGATTTCGCTACCGCCGACACCAGTTTTATGTCGTCCGTTGCCTTTGTCTGCCTCTGCTGCGAAGATGAGGGCCGTTTCACAGAACCGCGATATGCCGTAGAGGGGCCTTTATAGCGTACGTCGATCGGGTGATATTTGGACAAGGCGGGATGTCTTACATGCAAGTTGGGTTTCTGAGCGTACCACTGGACGGTCGCACAAAAAAGCCCCGCTGGAACGCTCTAACGGGGCTTTTCTTAAGCGTCAGCTATTAGCAGCTGTAGTACATCTTGTACTCGATCGGGTGTGGTGTGTGCTCGTAGGCGTAAACCTCTTCCCACTTCAGATCCATGTAGCCTTCAAGTTGGGACTTAGTAAACACGTTACCGGCCAGCAGGAATTCATGGTCTGCGGCCAGCGCGTCAAGCGCTTCGCGCAACGAACCACAAACAGTTGGGATCGCTGCTAGTTCTTCTGGTGGCAGATCGTAGAGATCTTTGTCAGAAGAGGGCCCCGGATCGATTTTGTTCTTTATGCCGTCTAGGCCAGCCATCAACAGTGCTGCAAAGCACAGGTATGGGTTTGCTGCCGGATCAGGGAAACGTGCCTCGACGCGCTTGGCCTTTGGATTCTCTGCCCATGGAATACGGACACAACCCGACCGGTTACGCGCAGAATACGCGCGCAGAACGGGGGCTTCGAAACCCGGGATCAGGCGCTTGTAGCTGTTCGTGGATGGGTTGGTAATCGCGTTCAGCGCTTTGGCGTGCTTGAGGATACCACCGATGAAGTACAGGGCTTCCATCGATAGGTCCGCGTATTTGTCGCCAGAGAACAAAGGCTTGCCGTCTTTGAAGATCGACATGTTCACGTGCATTCCTGTGCCGTTATCGCCAGAGATCGGCTTTGGCATGAATGTCGCGGATTTGCCGTAGGCTTGGGCCACGTTGTGGATCACGTACTTGTACTTTTGGATTTCGTCAGCTTGATGCGTCAGAGTGCCAAAGATCAAACCAAGTTCATGCTGGCAAGACGCCACTTCGTGGTGGTGCTTGTCGACCTTCATGCCCATGCGCTTCATTGTGGACAGCATCTCGGAGCGCATTTCTTGTGCGTCGTCGATGGGGTTCACAGGAAAATAGCCGCCCTTGATTCCAGGACGGTGGCCAGTATTGCCCATCTCGTATTCGGTGTCGGTGTTCCAAGCGCCGTCGATTGCGTCAACCTGGAAGGACACTTTGTTCATCGAGACCTGGAAACGCACGTCGTCGAAGACGAAGAATTCAGCTTCTGGACCAAAGTAAGCGGTGTCACCGATGCCTGTGGATTTCAGGTATTCTTCGGCCTTGACTGCTGTGCCGCGTGGGTCGCGGTCATATGGTTCCATCGTGTCAGGTTCAACGATGTTGCAGTTAATGCAGATCGTCTTTTCGGCATAGAACGGATCGACGTAAGCAGTTTCGGGCTGTGGCATCAATTTCATGTCTGACTGATCAATTGACTTCCAGCCAGCGATGGAAGAGCCGTCAAACATGAAGCCTTCTTCGAGGAAATCTTCGTCGACCAGATCGGACACTACGGTCACGTGCTGTAATTTGCCGCGTGGGTCAGTGAAGCGGATGTCGACATAGTCGGCTTCCTCGTCTTTAATCAGCTTCAGAACGTCTTTGTTGTTCATGAGGTATTACCTTTCTCACGTATGGTTTGGTATGGGTCAGCGCAGTTGCCCGCGCCGGTATCTAAAGTGCCTCGTCGCCGGTTTCGCCCGTGCGAATGCGGATGGCTTGTTCGACTGAAGAGACAAAGATTTTGCCATCGCCGATCTTGTCGGTTTTCGCGGCACCAATGATTGCTTCGATTGCGCCATCGACCTGATCATCTGCAAGGACGACCTCGATTTTTACTTTGGGCAGGAAGTCGACGACGTATTCTGCGCCGCGGTACAACTCTGTGTGGCCTTTTTGACGGCCAAAGCCTTTGACTTCGACGACGGATAGACCTTGAACGCCAACTTCTTGAAGCGCTTCTTTTACTTCATCGAGTTTAAACGGCTTAATGATCGCTTCGATTTTCTTCATCGGCTGCGACTCCCCCTTGTGTGTTTCGTCACTGGTCAGACCATTTCTGCCGCTTGCGAACAATTCATGGCCGTGGTTGGACACCTCATGACAAGGTGAATCAAGCCTTGATGATTAAAATATAGGCAGCACGCTTGTTTTTGGTGCTATTTGAAAACTTTGTGCTGTGAAACCGCATGCGATTTAATCACGGCTTCCTTTTGCAGATGGCAGCATCTCTAGAAAACCTCGTTGTAGGCAAAAAAACAAGCTGCGGGTCGCTTATGAAATTGAATAAAGTCGGGTCCGTTCGCATGTCTTTTGAAACTACCCGCATTCAGGCGATTTTTCCTCTCGCATCCCCTGCAGTCCTTTGCTAGACAGCGCGCAACCATGGGGTACGCTGGAAAACCTGCCCCATTTTGATCATGCGGGTGTGGCGGAATTGGTAGACGCACCAGATTTAGGTTCTGGCGCCGCGAGGCGTGGGGGTTCGAGTCCCTTCACCCGCACCAAGTTTAAAAAGAAGGACAGCACATGCAGGTCACAGAGACCCTGAACGAAGGCCTCAAGCGCGGATACGCGATCACCGTGTCGGCCGCCGAACTGGACGCCAAGGTTGTTGAAAAGCTGAAAGAAGCCCAACCAACCATTGAAATGAAGGGCTTTCGCAAGGGTAAAGTGCCAATGGCACTGTTACGCAAGCAATATGGCCAGCGCCTGATGGGCGAAAGCATGCAAGAAGCCATTGATGGCGCGCTGTCTTCGCATCTGGAAACAACTGGCGACCGCCCTGCGGCACAGCCTGAAATGAAGATGACCAATGCTGATTGGAAAGAGGGCGACGACGTTGCTGTTGACGTCTCTTACGAGAGGCTTCCAGAAATTGCAGACCTAGATTTCAGCAAGATCAAGCTTGAGCGTTTGGTTGTGAAAGCCGATGCCGATTCTGTGAAAGAGGCGCTTGATAATCTGGCCGGAAGCCCACAAGCGGTGACTTACGAGCCAAAGAAAACCCAAGCCAAGAAAGACGACCAAGTTGTCTTTGACTTCGTGGGCAAGATCGACGGCGAACCTTTTGAGGGTGGCGCTGCTGAGGCTTATCCGCTGGTTTTGGGCTCTAATTCGTTCATTCCAGGCTTTGAAGATGGCCTGTTGAAGGTGAAAGCCGGTGACGAAAAAGACGTCGAAGTGACGTTCCCTGATGACTATCAGGCCGCAAACCTCGCTGGTAAAGTCGCGGTGTTCTCTTGCGTGATCAAAGAAGTGAAGGGCCCTAAGAAGCCTGCCATGGATGACGAACTGGCAAAGAAGTTTGGCGCGGAAGATCTTGAAGGTCTGAAAACACAAATCACAGAGCGTCTTGAAGCAGAGTATTCTGGCGCATCCCGCGCGATTGCAAAGCGTGCATTGCTTGACTCGCTGGATAAGAAGGTCAAGTTTGACTTGCCAGCGTCGTTGGTCGAAGCTGAATCTAGTCAGATTGCCCATCAGCTGTGGCATGAGGAAAACCCAGACGTCCAAGGTCACGATCATCCAGAAATCACACCGACAAAAGAGCACAACGAGTTGGCAGAGCGCCGCGTGAAGCTGGGCCTGCTGTTGGCTGACATTGGTCAGAAGGCTGACGTCAAGGTCTCCGATCAGGAAATGACCCAAGCCATCATGAACCAAGCCCGCCAGTATCCTGGCAAAGAGCGTGAGTTTTTTGAATTTGTGCAGCAGAATGCAGAGTTCCGCCAGCAGCTTCAGGCGCCGATGTATGAAGATAAAGTCGTAGACTTCATCTTTGAAGCCGCTGCAGTCAAAGACAAGGAAGTCAGCAAAGACGACCTGCAAAGGGCTGTTGAGAAGCTCGAAGAAGAATAAAATAAAGCCAGTCGGCTTTGAAAAGGCGCCCCGTTTGGGGCGCTTTTTTTTGTTTTGGACCGTTATTTGCCATGAAGGTGGCAGACTTACGCCATAGAAAAAGCGTGCTTCAAAGTTTGATTGATGTTTAGTTAGACATCAAAAACTGAAGGACCAAGACTATGTTGCGACTTTTTTTAATCACAGCGGCTGCATTTTTTGCGTTTTCTGGCGCGGCTTTTGCCTGCCCAGATTTCAATATAGCACCACAAGCCTCCTACGAGGCATCTGGCAAGCAGTTGTACACTGCCCGCGCTTTTGATGTTGTGGCGGGCGGCGACAACTACATTTGGAATTGTAACAACGTGAAGCCGGGAACAGATACAGGGGCCGGGTATTTCCCTTCTGCACCAGACTTTTCATTTCAGCTGTCAGATATGGGTGGCTACCGACTGGAAGTCAGAGTCGTCAGCGAATGTGACGCGGCTTTGCTAATCAACACAGCCTCAAGAAACTGGTATTATGATGACGATGACAATGGAAATTTTGATCCAAAGATCGTCTTGACCCGCCCATCGAACGGACGCGTCGATATCTGGATCGGTACATTTGACGGCGAATACTGTAATGCGCAGTTGCAGTTAGAGACATTCGGTAGATAGGAATCGGTTTGCTCATTTACGAACTGGACCAGAGACCATTTATGATGACTTTGGTACAGACTTAATACCGTGTACCGAAATTTGCGCCGACCTAAAACTGTACAGGCAGCATGCAGACGATCACCTGCTGATCCAGCTTTGATAGTTCGCGCACAGGATCTGGCGCAAACGAAAAGGCCGCCCCGAAAGGGAGCGGCCTCATTAATTTCAATGAAGTGAGAAAATTAATCTTCTTCTT